>NZ_JBHWJI010000003.1:0-265454 GCF_042731515.1 Streptomyces sp. NPDC059850 | reverse complement strand
TGTTTTATTTTTTTTTACTCCACCGGCCCTCCTCCCTCGCGCAACCCCCCCCCCCCGGCGCGGCCGGGCCGCTTCTCCCGCCGGGCGGGGGCCGGCGGCCGTACGTCCGCCCCGCGCGCCGTACGGTGGGGCGATGAGGTCTTCCGCCGCCGTACGGAGCGTGGTGTCCCTGGTGCCCTCGCTCACCGAGTCCGTCGCCGCCACCGCGCCCGGCCTGCTGACCGGGGTGACCGACTGGTGCAGCCATCCGCCCGGGCTGCGCGCGGAGCGCGTCGGCGGCACCAAGAACCCGAACACCGCCCGGATCGCGGCCCTCGCCCCGGACCTCGTCCTCGCCAACGAGGAGGAGAACCGCGCCCCCGACCTCGCCGCGCTGCGCGCCGCCGGGCTCAAGGTGATGGTGACCGAGGTACGGACGCTGGAGCAGGCGTTCGCCGAGCTGGACCGGGTCCTGGTGCACGGCTGCGGGCTGCCCCGGCCCGGCTGGCTGGACGAGGCCGAGGCCGCCTGGGCGGACGTACGGACCACCGGTGCGCGGCGGCCTGCGGTGGTGCCGGTGTGGCGGCGGCCGTGGATGGTGCTGGGCCGGGACACCTTCGCCGGGGATCTGCTGTCCCGGCTGGGCGTACGGCACCTGTACGCGGACCACCCCGAGCGCTACCCGCGCATCCCCATCGACGAGCTGACGCGGCGCGGCGCGGAGCTGGTGGTGCTGCCGGACGAGCCGTACCGCTTCACGGCCGACGACGGCCCCGAGGCGTTCCCCGGGCTGCCCGCCGCGCTCGTCAGCGGCCGCCATCTGACCTGGTACGGCCCCTCGCTGGCGGAGGCGCCCGCGGTCCTCGGGGCGGCGCTGGCGGGGGCGCGGTGAGGATGGGGCTCAGGGCGTGAGCAGCGGGCTGCTAGGGCGTGAGCATCTTGCCGCGCGCCAGGCCGAGCGCCGTGCGCGCCGCGACCAGAGCCCACGCCGCCACCAGAGCGCCGTACAGCACCACCGCCAGCCAGCCGAACGCGTGCAGACCGGTGTGCCGGGACAGCGCCGCCGCCCCCGTGACACACGTGCCCACGGGGAAGGTGAACCCCCACCAGGTCATCGCGAACGGCATCCCGCGCCGCGCCGCCCGCACCACCAGCGCCCCCGCCGACGCCAGCCACAGCAGCGCGAACCCCATCACCGGCACCCCGTACACCACCGAGGCGAACCGGGCGGCGGCCTCCGGCACCCCCGCCGTGTACGCCACGGCGTCGGCCATCCCGCCCGCGGCCGTCGTGGACTGCCCGAGCGGGCCCAGCACCAGGAACAGCGCGGGCGTCAGCGCCGCCGGGAGCGGACCGTGGCGGACCAGCCGCTCGAAGATCAGCGGCAGCATCAGGAACGTCCCCAGCAGGCTCGCCCCCGCCAGCGCCACACACCCCAGCAGCAGCGCCTCCCGCCCCTGCCCGGGCGGCAGATGCGGCACCAGCGCCGGACCGGTCGCCGCCGACACCATCGGCGCCACGACCGGCAGCAGCCACACCGGGGACGCGTCCCCGGGGCCGATCCGGTGCCGTACGACCATCAGCGCCGGGATCCCGGCCGCCATCAGCAGCGCGGTGAGCGTTCCGGCCGTCCACAGGACCGCGTCCACGGCCACCGCCGCCCGTACGCCGATCACCTCCGCGCCCACGGACAGCGTCGCCGCGCCGACCGCCGACAGCGCCATGGGCAGGCAGCCGTGGAAGGGCGCGACCGCTGGGTCGAGGAGATCGGCGCGCGCCCGGTCGCGATGGCGCGCCCAGTGCGCCGCGCGGGCGGCCAGTACGGCGGCGAGCAGCAGCGCCGACAGTACCCACACCGCCCGGCAGACGCCGCGCAGCCCCGGGATGTTCACCGGCAGCCCGGCACCCGCGGTGGCCACGATCGCGGTGCCCATCACCGTGGCGTACCAGTTGGGGCCGAGGTGGCGTACGGACGGCCGGGGGCGGCGAGCCCGTATGACGGCGGCAGCAGGAAGGGGCGGGGCGGGCGCGGCGGTGACCATGGACGCAGCCTCGCCCGCCGCCGCGTCACCCACCAGGCCCCTTCGTTCTATGAGGGCATAAGCTGACTTTATGAGCGAGCGGAAGAGCCCTACGGCCGGTGACGACGGCCCGGTGCCGTCCCCGCTCGCCCACCGCGTCCCCGACCTCGGCGCGCTGGAGCTGCTGCTCGCCGTCGCCCGGCTCGGCAGCCTCGGCCGGGCCGCCCGGGAGCTGGGCATCACCCAGCCCGCCGCGAGCAGCCGGATCCGGGCGATGGAACGGCGGCTGGGCGTCGCGCTCGTGGACCGCTCGCCGCGCGGCTCCCGGCTCACCGCGCCCGGGGCGCTCGTCACGGACTGGGCGCGGCGCGTGGTGGAGGCGGCCGAGGCGTTCGACGCGGGCGTCCACGCCCTGCGCGACCGCCGCGACTCCCGGCTGCGGGTCGCCGCCAGCATGACGATCGCCGAGTATCTGCTGCCCGGCTGGCTGATCGCGCTGCGCGCCCTGCGCCCCGACACCGCCGTCTCGCTCCTGGCCGGGAACACGGCGGCGGTCGCCGGGCGGCTGCTGGACGGCGAGGCGGACATCGGATTCGTCGAGGGCCTGGACACCCCGAGCGGGCTGGACGGCGCGGTCATCGGCCATGACCGCCTCACGGTGGTCACCGCCCCCGGCCACCCCTGGGCCCGCCGCCGCACCCCACCGGCCGCCGCCGAACTCGCCGCCACCCCGCTCATCCTCCGGGAGCGCGGCTCCGGCACCCGGCAGGTGCTGGACGCCGCCCTCGCCGCCCACGGCGGCCTGGCCGCGCCGCTGCTGGAGCTGGCCTCCACGACCGCCGTCAAGGCGGCGGTGGTGAGCGGCGCGGGCCCCGCGGTGCTCAGCCGTCTGGCCGTCCGCGAGGAAGTGGCGGCCCGCCGCCTGGTGGAGATCGCGGTCCCGGACATCCCCCTGCGCCGCGATCTGCGCGCCGTCTGGCCGTCCGGTCCCCACCCCACCGGCCCGGCCCGCGACCTGCTCGGCCTGACCCGGCCCTCACCGTCCGAGCCGATCCGCCGTGCTTGAGCGTGGTCAGCTGTGCTGCTCGCAGCACCCGTCGCGCCGCAGCTGCCGCCCCACCTCCAGCCAGTGGTCCGCCGACCGCCCGTGCGCCGCCATGGCACCGGTGGGCGCCGGGAACGCCTCGACCAGCCGCCGCTGCTCGTACGGCACGCCGCCCCGCAGCACCGAGACCGTCCGTACCATCGCGTCGAAGTCGGTGAACGGATCGCCGTCCACGACCGTCAGGTCCGCCAGCTTGCCGACCTCCAGGGTGCCCAGATCCCGTTCGGCGCCGAACGCCCGCGCCGGGAGGACGGTCACCGTACGCAGCGCCTCCGCGGGCGACAGCCCGTACCGGTGCAGCGCCCGCAGCGTCACATGCAGATGGAGCCCCACCGGCACCAGCGGCTGGTCCGTCCCCAGGGCGACCACCCCGCCACCGGCCAGGATCCGCCGGTATATGCCGATCTCGGTGCGCAGGGTCGCCAGCTGGGCGCCGGTCGGCGGCGTCCCGGCGAGCTGCCGCACCAGCGCGGTGTCCCACGGCGGCATCAGCCGGGTGACCCGCTCGTCCTCGGCGAGCGCCGGGTCCGCGCCGACCAGCGGCTGTGCGGTGAACGGGGTGGCCACCAGCCGGAAGTCGCAGGCCGTGTAGATCTCCTCCAGGTCCTGGAACGCCCGCCCGGTCGCCGTCGTCGCATGCCCGTACTCCAGCCGCTGGGTGGCCTGGAGATGGGTCGTCAGGTCCTGCCCGAGCTGGATGCCGGGGGTGCACAGATGGCTGCCGGAGCGCACCCCGAGCTTTTCGTGTGCGAAGCGGGCGGCCTCCTCCATGATCCAGCCGGGGGCGCGGACGTACGTCTTGACGAAGTCCCAGTCGAGCGCCTCGGCGCGGTCCAGCGAGCGCCGCAGGCCATCGCGGGTGCGGTGCGCCCGGCCCATGCTGTACGCCACCCGCGGCCCGTCCAGCAGCTCACCGGTGGCCAGCAGCCGCGGCCCGGCCAGCGCGCCCGCCGCGACGGCCTCCCGCAGCCGCGCCTGCTCGTACGCGAAGCCGCCGAACGAGACGGCCGTGGTGATGCCGTACGCGAGCTGCAGCGCGGTCTGGCGGCCGCCGTACGAGGATTGCCAGGGATGCGTATGGGCGTCCCACAGACCGGGGACGACGGTACGGGCCGAGGCGTCGATACGGCGCTTCGCGGGCCGCCCGCCGCGGTGCGCCTCGACGGCGGCGATCCGGCCGCCGCGCACCACGATGTCGACGTCCTCGCGGACCGTGCCCCCGCCGCCCGTGCCGTCCCAGAACCTCCCGGCGTGCACCACGGTGTCGGCCGGGCGCGGCCGCCGGTGGTCGAGCGGAACCCGTACCGTACGGGCGTTCCCGCTCGCGACGTCCAGCAGCCGCAGCTTGCCCGCCGACAGATACAGGACGCTGCCCGAGTCCGCCGACCAGGACGGATGGTCGGCCGCCTCGTCGGTCACCCGGCGCGGGGCGCCGTCCGGGCTGCCGTCCGGCCGGACCGGCAGCAGCCACAGGGCGGACTCGACGATGACCGCCATATGGCGGCCGTCCGGGGACCACACCGGGCCGGAGTCATAGCGGTCGGTCAGCGAGGTGTGCTCCGCGACGGCGTGCAGCGTCGCGGTGCCGCTTGTCGTATCGACGACCCGGATGAGGTTGTAGCCCTCGCGGAATCTCTGGTTCAGCCGGTTGCGGTCGCACAGCGCGACGTACCGGCCGTCCGGCGACCAGCTCGGCCGCCCGGGCAGCCCGCCCGCCCCGAGCGGCGCGGCCAGCACCCGTTCCGTACCGGCGCCGAGGTCCCGTACGACGAGGTTTCCCGACATGTCGATACAGGCGAGCCGGTCGCCGTCGGGGGAGAGCGCGGGGTGCACCCGGCCGCCCGACGCGAGCACCGTCTCCTTTCCGGAGGCGAGGTTCCGGCGGCGTACGGCGAGCAGCTCATCGCGGTCGTCGGCGTACACCAGGGCGCGCCCGTCGCGCGTCCAGGAGGGGGCGAGCAGATACCGGGTGGCGTCCGCCCGTACGACCCGGCGCGGGGCGCGGCCGCCCGAGGTGTCCGCGATCCAGAGGGAGTTGAGCGCGGCGAAGGCCACCTTGCGGCCGTCGGGCGACAGCGCGGGCAGATGCAGCCCGCGCACCGGACGCGCCGCGCCGCCCTCGAAGTCGTACCGCTTGACGGTGTACCGGGGGCGGTCGACCGTCAGGGTGGCGGCGAACGGGATCTCCTCGCCTTTTGCCGGGGCGCCCTTCGCCGGGGCGTCCTTCGCCTGGAGGCCCTTCGCCGGGGCGTCCGGGCGCACCAGCCGGAAGTGCCCGTCCACCGTCAGCAGCAGCTCCTCGCGCTCCTCGCGCGAGACCCACCGAGGCGGCACCGGCTGCACATCGCCCTCGACCGCGACCTTCGCGCCGTCCACGACCAGCGTGCAGGACGCCTCCGGCGCGGGCGTGGTGCGCAGATAGGCGAGCCTGCCGCCCGCCGACACGGACGGCGTCATCACCTGCGCGCCGGTGGTCGCGTCGGCGCGCTCGACGGTCACCGGACCGGTGCCGTCCGCCCGTACGGAGGCCACCGTACGGGCGTCCAGCGCGGTCCCGGCGAGCGCGCCGCGCACGAACAGCACGCGCGCGCCGTCCGGGGACCAGGCCGGGTCGAAGTCCTCCCAGGCGCCGCCCTGGAGCGGCCCGTCCTGGCCCGGCAGTCCGGTCAGCCGGGTCAGCTCGCCGCTGGCCACGTCCAGCACCCACACCCGGTACGGGCTGCCCGCCACCGGGTCGCCGCCGCGTTCGGAGGCGAAGGCGATCCGGGTGCCGTCGGGCGACCACGCCGGACCACGGTCGTCCCACGGGCCGTCGGTGCGCTGCCGCAGTCCGGAGCCGTCGGGGCGCAGCGTCCAGATGTGGAAGCCGCCGCCCCGGTACGCGCATACGGCCAGCAGCTTCCCGTCGGGGGAGTGGACCGGACGGGTCGGCTCCAGATCGGGCGGGGTGAGCGCGACGGCGTCGCCACCCTCGCGGGGGACGGACCACAGCACGTTCTGGACCTCGGCGATCAGCCGGTCGCCGGTGGGGGAGAGGGACGCGGCGCCGTTGGTGGCGGCGGTGAAGGAGAGCGAGACCCGCCGCGCCTCCGCCCGGGCCGCGGCATGGGCCACCGCCTCGGCGGGCAGCGCGGCCGTGGCGGCGACGGCGGTGCCCACGGCGGCGGCCTGCAGCAGGCGCCGCCGGGAGAGTTCGGACGGAGGGTGATTCTCCGGGGCCGCGTCAGATGCTTCGAAGGTGACCAACAGTCCTCCTGGGGCGGGGAATTGCACGGTTCAGGAGTTGCGAGTGGCACGGAAAGCGCCTGATCGTTACACACGGCCCGCGCCCCGCAACACCCCGTCAGCACGCCTGTGCATGCCCTTGGCATGGCGGCCCGGCGGGGGAAGAGTGGGTTTCGCCTCATCCCATCGGCCCAGGAGACGGATACGCATGCGAGCTGGCGGCATCACCCACCGCACGGACCACCTGACCGCCCCGGACGGCGCGCGTGTCGCGACGTACACGTGGCAGCCGGAGGCGGGCCCCGTGCGCGCGGTCGTCCAGATCGCCCACGGCGCCGCCGAGCACGCCCGGCGCTACGACCGGTTCGCCCGCTTCCTGGCCGGGCACGGCTACGCGGTCGTCGCCTCGGACCACCGCGGCCACGGGGCGACGGCGGAGTCCACCGGCGGCCTCGGCGTGGTCGCTACCGCTGGCGCTTCTGCTGGCGCTTCTGCTGACGATCCCGCTGGCGATGAGGGCGATGCCTGGCGGGCCATCGTCGCGGACCTGCGCGCCATCGGCGCCCGCGCCCGCGCCGACCACCCCGGAGCGCCCCTGGTGCTGCTCGGCCACAGCATGGGCTCGATGCTGGCCCGCGACTGCGCCCAGGAGTACGGCGGGGAACTGGCCGGGCTGATCCTCTCCGGCACCTTCCGCTCGCTCCCGGGGGCGGAGATCGAGGGCGCGTTGGCGGCCATCGAACAGGAGATCGCGGAACGCGGCCCCACCGCGCTGTCCACCTTCGTCCCCACGCTCTTCGCCTCGTTCAACGACCCGTACGAGTTCGGCACCGGCTTCGAATGGCTCTCCCGGGACCAGGCCGAGGTCGCCGCCTACGCGGCCGACGACCACTGCGGCTTCCCCTTCAGCACCGGCCTCTCCCTGGCCTGGCTGCGCGCTGTCCGCAAGATCAACGACCCGCGCCACCAGGCCCGCATCCCGGCCGAGCTGCCGGTCCACCTGGCGGTGGGCACCGAGGACCCCTGCAACCAGCGGATGACCCTGGTCTACGAACTCCTCGAAGACTTCCGCTACGGCGGCACCCGGAACCTGAGCTGGAAGGGCTACCAGGGCGCCCGGCACGAGATCCTCAACGAGACCAACCGCGACGAGGTCCAGCAGGACCTCCTGGAGTGGCTGGAGAAGCACATCCCCTGAGCGTGAGGTCCTGACGGCGAGGACGCGGCTGACGGAATCCGCTCGCGCAACGGCAAGATGGAGCGCCTGCCCTGTGGGAGGACGGCGACGCGCAGGTCTCATACGACGCGGATGACGAGCCACCAAGCGTGCTCTGGGACCGCGACGGCAAGCCGCGCGTGGTGGCGCGGGGCGGAGACATCGCGGGCATCAACCGCGACGGATGCTCGGCTCCACGCTGAGCTACGCCCTGGCCGCGGGCTCGCCCTCTCCGTCGCCAGCGACGACGCCACGATCCCCGGAGGCCGCGACGAGCCGACCATCTGGACCTGCCGCTGACCGACGCCGCAGGCTGCGCCGACCTCTTCCCGAGCGCGCACCTCCGGGGTCCGCCGCGGCACCTTCGCTGCACGCCCCGGCGCCCGCAACCTCCTCGACCACAGAACGCGACACTCACGAACACTCCGTAATCGCCGGGCTGCCCCGGAGTCCTGCCCAGGGGTGGAGGCGAGCACCCCCTGAGGTGCGGTATTGTTCTTCATGCGCGGCCGGCAAGGGAGAAACCCCGAGCCGGACAAGCACCGGGACGTGGCGCAGTTTGGTAGCGCACTTGACTGGGGGTCAAGGGGTCGCAGGTTCAAATCCTGTCGTCCCGACGGTGTTATTGCAGGTCGGAGGCCGTTTCCGCCGGAAGGCGGGGCGGCCTTTTCCGTTGGTGGTCGTTGGGTGGTCGTAGATCGGCTCCGGACCCGCTTCTGGCCCTGATGCTGTTTCATGCTGCTTGCGTGTACTGGTTGCTGTGGGGTTGGCTTCGCGGGGCGGGTGGGCTGGTGGTCGTTTTGTGGTCGTAGCGCCTTTCTTCGCGGTCGAGCTGTTTGGCGATGGCGTCGACGGCTTGGCGGGCCGCGGGTTTGGTGAGGTGGCCATAGATGTTGGCCGTGGTGGAGATCGTGGAGTGGCGCAGGGTTTTCGACACGATGGTCAGCTCGACGCCGTGGGTCAGCGCCAGCGTTGCGGCGAGGTGGCGCAGGTCGTGGACGCTGGTGCGCGGGACGCCTGCCTGGCGGGCGAGGTAGTGGAAGTGGTTGAGGACGTACTCCGGGTGCAGCGGGCGCCCGTCGTCGCGGTGGAAGACGAATCCGCCTCCCGGGTCGCCGGGCGCGTAGCACTGAGTTTTGCGGTGGGTGAGGAGGGCGTGGATGCGGGGTGAGAGGGCGACCCAGTCGCTGCTCTTGCGGGTCTTCGGGCGGGTCAGGACGAGCTTGTTGTTGTCGATCGCCGAGAGAGTCCAGTGGACGTAGACGGTGTGGGCCGCGAGGTGGACGTCGTCCCAGTGGAGGCCGAGGGCTTCGCCCTTGCGGAGGCCGGTGCCGATGAGGAATTCGATCAGGTCGGCGAAGCCCGGATCGCTGGCATGGCAGTGGCGCAGGAAGCGGATGGCCTGGGCCGGGGTCCAGATGGTGCGCTCGGTGGAGGCCGGGCGGGGGATCACGGTGGGCCGGACGATGTTGGTGGGGAGTCGGTGTTGGCGGACGGCGTCGCCGATGGCGCTGGAGAGGGTGGCGAGGATGTGCCACACGGTGGGGCGTCCGCGGCCAGTGGCGAGCTGGGTCTGTACGTAGTGGTGGATGTGTTCGTAGGCGAGTTCGTCCAGGCGGATCGGGCCGAGGGCCGGAATCAGGTCGTCGTGGACGTAGTCGCGGTAGCGGACCCATGTGGTGGGCTTGAGCCGCAGCCGCTTGGCCGCGAGCCACTGGTTCAGGTAGTCGGCGACGGTCTGGTTCGGGTCGGCGCTGACGCCGATCCGGCGGCCGGCACGGTAGCGGTGCAGGGCAGTACGGGCGTCGCCCTCGGTGGGGAAGCCACCCCGACGCACGGTGCGGTTGTGTCCACCGGGCTCGGTGGCGGGAAGGTCGACGGCGAAGGTCCAGGTCCCGTGAGTGGGATCGGAGATCAGCTGGGGGCAGTGGGCGCCGAGCTGGCGGCGCTGCTTGTCGCGGCAGCCGCAGCGGCGGTAGACGCGCCCCACGGTGTCGTGGGCGCGCATGACGATCACCTTCTACGGCGACATGGAATTATGGCGGCATTTTCATTGTGAATCGCGGCTATGAAGAAATGGAAATTCCTTACGACCGCAATCCGACCACCACGGTCCTGATCTGCTGCCTGACCAGCGGCGATCCCTTTACTTTCCCGACAAGTGCGATGGGCCGGCTCCTGAGTCAGACGCATGCTGGTGAGGAAAAGTGTGCCAAGCCTGCCGGGATCCCGCGAGTCATGCTTCTGCGACGTGCGGAACCCGTCGTGTCTGCCGTGGCTGGTAAAAGTAGATTCGAATCGTTCCACCTCGGCGACTTGCCCGTCACCTGGTAGATCTTCGCCCGCGCTGACCAGTCGGCACCCTCCTTGGCGCCTGCCCCTCGTGGGCCGGGCGGTGGGTCGGGCGGCCATATCGGGGACTTGTGCTGGCGGGGAGGGCCCGGCGTGCCTTGTTCGCGGCCTCGGTCCAGCCGAGGTGGTCCGGCAGCTCGGGCCCGTCCGGCTGATCGGCCCGTTCCCGGGCGGCAGCATCAAGGCCGCCGCGACCACCCATGGCTCCGGCTGGGGGTCCTCGCGTACGAGCCGGTGAGTGGCCGACTGGTCGTGGAGCAGATCTACGACCACCAGGGCAACGTCGGTCAGAGCTCGACCCCGATCCTGGTCTTCGACGCCTGGGAGCACGCCTTCTATCTCCAGTACAAGAACCAGAAGGTCGACTTCATCGAGGCCATGTGGAAGGTCGTCAACTGGCAGGACGTGGCCAAGCGCTACGCCGCCGCCAAGCGGCGTGTCGACAATCTCCTGCTCGCTCCCTGACCCGTCTCGGAAGCGGGTGTCGCGTTCCGGCTCGCAGCCGGGCCCCTGCGGGGCACGCCCGCGGGGGGTCTGCCCATGCCGTGGCGGTGTGCAGGGTCGGCCTGTCCGGCGGGTGCCGGATTGAGAAGACGATCAGCCGTCGGAAGGAACATGCCCCGGACCGACTTCAGACGCGGATCATGGCGAAGGCTGTCGGACCGACCCCGCACACAATCAGCTTGCTGCATGGACTAGCTATTGCAAGTTATTCGCAATAATGGGGTGCGGTGCGGACCGAGCGGCGCTCGTCGCACCGTCCGCCCGGAGGTGCTGGGTCGCCATGTGCGTGCCGACCACGCAGGGCCGCGGGCGGCGCAGGGCGTGGCGCATGGGGGCGGCCCCCCTCCGTGCGGCGGCGCGCCCGACAACGGCACGGGCGGCTCAACGCGATCTATTCGCAGTTGCAGGTGTCATGCAACAATCGCTGCCCCGCGACAGCATGTACATGAGGGAACGGTGGCGCGATGGTGCGTAGTGCGAAGTTTCGGATCGCCTCGATAGCCGCAACTGCCGTGATCATCGGGGTTCCGGCGTGTTCGGCTCCGAGCGACGGTGGCAGCGACGACTCGGATGCGGGTGCCTCGCTCGCGGTGGGCATCGCGTACGAGCCCGAGACGCTCAGCCCCTTACTCGGATACGGCAAGGACGGCAGCTCGAAGATCTTCGACGGACTGCTCACCCAGGACGCCGACTTGGAGCCGAAGCCCGCACTCGCCGCCGAGCTGCCCGACGTCAGTGACGACGGCCTCACCTACACCTACACCCTTCGTGACGGCGTCACCTTCAGCGACGGCAAACCGCTCACCGCCGACGACGTGGTCTTCACCTACCAGACGATCCTCGATCCGAAGACCAACAACCCCTCGCGCGCGGAGCTCGACGCGATCAGAAGCGTCCGCGCCAAGGGCGACCGCACGGTCGTCTTCAAGCTCAAGTACCGTTACGCGCCCTTCGCCGGACGCACCGTTCTGCCGATCGTGCCCGAGCACGCGGCGGGCGGACAGGACGTCAACACCGGCTCGTTCAACACCAAGCCCATCGGCACCGGCCCGTACGTCCTCACCGGCTGGACGAAGGGCGAGAAGCTCACCTTCAAGGCCAACCCCGACTACTGGGGCGGCACGCCGAAGGTGAAGAAGCTGACCCTGGCGATCGTGCCCGACGACGACGTACGCGCCACCCGGCTGCGCTCCGGCGACCTGGACGCGGCGATCCTGCCGCCCCACCTCGCCGGCACCTTCGGAAAAGACGCGTCCAGGAAGGTCTTCGAGGCCGAGTCCGCCGACTACCGGGCCGTCACCCTCCCGCAGGGCGGGAAGGTCACCGGCGACAGGGCCGTCCGGCGGGCCCTCGATGTCGCCGTGGACCGGCAGGCGATGGTCGACAGCATTCTCGACGGTGGCGGACACCCCGCGGCCGGCCCGCTGCCGCGCACCAGTCCCTACCACGCCGGCGGTGGCGAGCGCGATCACGACCCGGAGCGTGCCCGGGGGATCCTCGACGCCGCGGGCTGGAAGCGGGGCTCGGACGGGATCCGCACCAAGGGCGGGACGCGCGCCTCGTTCACCCTCTGGTATTTCTCCGGCGACAAGCTCCGCCAGGACCATGCGCTCGCCTACGCCTCGGACGCCAAGAAGGTGGGCATCGAGGTGAAGGTACAGGCCGGTACCCGCGAGGTGGTCAGGCCCCGGCTCGACCGGGACGCGATGCTGATGGGCAACGGGAACCCCGTCGACCCGGACTACGACCTGTACGGGCTGCTGCACTCCTCGCTGGCCGGGAACGGCTGGAACAACATGGCCCGCTACGACAACGCCTCCGTCGACAAGGCCCTGGACGCCGCCCGCCGCACCGCCGACGACACCGAACGCCGCGCCGCCTACGCCGAGGTCCAGCGCGAGCTGGTGAAGGACCCCGGTTATACGTTCCTCACCCTCATCGACCACATGTACGTGGTGAACGACGGCTGGTCGGGCGTCACCACCCGGGTCGAGCCGCACGACCACGGACTCGCCGGGCCCTGGTGGAACGTCGAGGACTGGAAGCCCCGCGCGTGACGTTCCCCTGGCGCGCGATGCTCCGGATGGCGGGGCGGCGGCTGCTGTTCGCGCTCCCCGTACTGCTCCTGGTCACCCTCGGCGTCTTCGCGCTCGCCGCCGCCTCGCCGTTCGACCCGGTGGCGCAGTACGCCGGGACCGCCGGGCTCAGCGCCTCCCAGCAGACGCTGGACGAACTGCGCGCGAACCTCGGCGTCGACGGGCCGTTCGTCGTCCGCTGGTGGCGCTGGCTCGGCGCCGCGCTCACCGGCGACCTCGGAGACTCCTTCTCCCTGCGCCAGCCCGTGGCCCAGGTCCTCGGGGAGCGGATCGGCTGGACGGTGCTGCTCTGCGCGACGGCGTTCGCGGTCACGGTGCCGCTGGGCACCGCACTCGGGGTGCTCGCGGCCCGGCGGCCGGGCAGCTGGTGCGACCGGGTCATCACCTCGCTGTCCTACACGCTGGAGGCGGCACCGGTCTTCTGGCTCGGGCTGCTCGCCGTCTGGGCGTTCGCCCTACGGCTGGATGTGCTCCCGGCCGGCGGGCTGACCGACACCCGCAGCGCGGTGGTCTCGCCCGGCCAGGTCGCCGCGCACCTGATCCTTCCCGCCGGTGTGCTGGCCGTCTCCCAGATGCCGTGGTTCGTGCTCTACGTACGCCAGGGTGTCGTGGACGCGTACGCCGAGGACCACGTGACCGGCGCCCGTGCCCGCGGCCTCAAGGAACGCACCGTCCTGCTGCACCACGCGCTGCGCTCCGCGCTGCTGACCGTCCTCACCCTGTTCGGTTCCCGCATCCCCGAACTCATCACCGGAGCGCTGCTGGTGGAGACCGTCTTCAGCTGGCCGGGCATCGCCGAGGCCACCGTCCGCGCCGCCACCGCCGTGGACTTCCCGCTCCTCGCCGCCACCACCGTCCTGGCGACGGCGGCCGTGCTGCTCGGCAATCTGCTGGCCGACCTCCTCTACGGGCTCGCCGACCCCAGGGTGGCCTTCGATGGCTGACCTCACGCCCCTCTCGACCAGGACCGTCCGTCGGTACGCCTCCCTCGGCGTCACCGGGGCCGTGCTCCTCACGGTGCTGCTCGTCCCGCCGCTGACCGGCCTGGACCAGCAGCTGGTCGATCTCTCGCAGAAGCTGCGCGCTCCATCCTGGGCGCACCCCTTCGGCACCGACGACGTCGGCCGTGACCTGCTGCTGCGCTGCGTCTACGGCCTGCGGGTCTCGCTGCTGGTCGGCGTGGTCGCGGCGGTTGTGGCCACGGTGATCGGCACGGCGGTCGGCGCGCTGGCCGGAGCGCTGGGCGGCTGGACGGACCGTGTGCTCATGCGGACGGTCGACGCCGTCAACTCCGTGCCGCATCTCCTGCTGGGCATCTTCATCGTGGCGATGTTCCGGCCCGGAGTCTGGCCGGTGGTGGTGTCGGTCGCCCTCACCCACTGGCTCTCCACCGCCCGTATCGTCCGTGCCGAGATCCTCTCGCTGCGCACCCGGCCTTACGTCGACGCCGCCATCTCGGGCGGCGCCTCACGGTGGCGGGTGACGGTCCGGCACCTCCTGCCCGGCGCCCTGCCGCAGGCCGGGCTGGCGGCCGTGCTGATGGTGCCGCACGCGATCTGGCACGAATCGGCGCTCTCCTTCCTGGGCCTGGGCATGCCCTCCCACCAGGCCAGTCTGGGCACCCTCATCCAGACGGGGCGGGGATCGCTGCTCACCGGCGACTGGTGGCCCACCCTCTTCCCCGGGCTGTTCATCATCGTGCCCACCCTGGCCCTCGCCGGGCTCGCCGGGCTGTGGCGGGAACGGCTCAACCCGCGCCGCCGATCGGAGCTGATGCTGTGAAAGCCGACGCGACGCCCGCTCTTCTGACGCTGCGTGACCTTACCGTCCGCTTCCGGCTCCGCCACGGCGTGGAGGTGGCCGCCGTCACCGCCGTGAGCCTCGACCTCGCCGCGGGGGAGTGCCTCGCGCTGGTCGGTGAGAGCGGTTGCGGCAAGTCGGTGCTCGCCGCCGCCCTCCTCGGGCTGCTGCCCGCCAACACCGAGGTCACCGGGACCGCCGTGGTCGGCGGCGTGGATGTACTCGCCGCCGACGAACGCACCCTCGCCCGCACGGTACGCGGCCGCCTCATCGGCCTCGTGCCGCAGAGCCCGGCCGCCCACCTCAACCCCGTTCGCACCGTACGCGCCCAGCTCCACGAGACCATCCGCGAACTCCTCGCCCCACCCCGCGACCGCCTGCCCGACCTGGCACGGCAGGCCGCCGCCCGCGCCTCCTTCCCCGCCGACCACCTCGACCACCACCCCCACCAGCTCTCCGGCGGTCTCGCCCAACGCGCCGCCACCGCCCTCGCCCTCGTCGGCGACGCCCCGCTGCTCCTCGCCGACGAACCCACCACCGGCCTCGACCGCGATCTCGTCGACGCCACCGCCGACGAACTCCGCCGCCACGCCGACTCCGGCCGCGCGGTCCTCATCGTCACCCACGACCTCACCGCCGCCCAGCGCGTCGCCGACCGGGTCGCCGTCATGTACGCGGGCCGGATCGTCGAACTCGCCCCCGCCGCCGACTTCTTCGGCACCCCGGGCCCGCGCCACCCGTACGCCCACGGCCTGCTCGAAGCGCTCCCTACCCGGGCCTTCCGTCCCATCCCCGGCATGCCACCCGAACTCAGCCGGCTACCCGACGGCTGCGCCTTCGCCCCACGCTGCCCCCACACCACCACCGCCTGCCGCGAGCAGCCGCCCCGACGCGACGGCCTCGCCTGCCACCACCCCCGCACCCACCTCCCGGAGGCTGCTGGTGCTTGAACTGCGGGACGTCACCGCCGGATACGGCCGAGCCGCCCCCGTCCTCGACAACGTCTCCCTCACCATCGCCCCGGGCGAGGCGGTCGGGCTGCTGGGCCCGAGCGGCTGCGGCAAGTCCACCCTCGCCCGGATCGCCGCACTGCTCCATCCACCCCGGGCGGGCACCGTGACCGTGGACGGGGAGCGGGTACGCGGCTGGCGGCACCGCGCGCCCCGCCACCTGCGTACCGCCATCGGCATCACCTTCCAGCAACCCCGCGCGGCCGCCGATCCCCGCCTCCGCCTGGCGGACACCATCGCGGAACCGCTGCGCGCCTGCGGCCTCGCCGCCACGGCGAAGGACCGTACGGCGGAACTGGCCGAGGCCACCGGCCTCACCGCCGAACTCCTCCACCGACGCCCCCACGAGGTCAGCGACGGCCAGCTCCAGCGGGCCTGCCTCGCCCGCGCGCTGGTCCACGAACCCCGCTGGCTGGTTTGTGACGAGATGACCTCCATGCTCGACGCCTCGACCACCGCCGCACTGGTCGCCACCGTCGAGACCTACCGGAACCGCACTCGCGCCGGTCTCCTCGCGGTCAGCCACGACCGCGACCTGCTCACCCGCTGGTGCGACCGGATCATCCAGCTGCCGCCGGCCCTCGTTCCGTCCTCGTAGCAAGGGCCGCTGGGCATCCGAACGCTGCCTCACCGTCCGGCCGCTCGGTTCAGAGGGCCGACGGCTGTGCGGGCAGCACGTGGTCGCCGACCGTGTCCGTGCTCAGGCACAGCGAGCAGACCACCGCGTCGTGGGTCTGGCAGGCGGCCAGGTCGGGACGCTCGTAGGGCTGGTGGCACACGTGGCAGTCGTACGTGGTGGCGCTGGGGTTGCCCTCCGTGTCGAGCAGGGGCTCGGCGATGCCGTCGTCGGTGCGGCGGAGGTAGTACTTGCCCTTGGTGACGATGGCCATCAGCGGGGTGAGGGCGAAGGCGATGACGGCCGCGGCGACGGGGGAGTAGGGCTGGAGGGTGTCGCCGAGCGCGTGGAAGTACATGGCGATGGACAGCCCGGAGGCGGCGGTGAAGGCCACGACGCCGACCGGATTGACGGCGTAGAGCATGCCGCGGCGGAACTCGGGTGCGTGCGGGGAGAGCTTCAGCAGGTACTTGTTGACGCCGATGTCGGTGGCGACGGTGACGACCCAGGCGATCGCGCAGTTCGAGTAGAAGCCCAGGATGCTGTTGAGGAAGCTGAACATGTCGGCTTCCATCAGGGCCAGCGCGAAGCCCAGGTTGACCAGGACGAAGACCAGGCGGCCGGGGTAGTGCCGGGTGACGCGGGTGAAGGAGTTGGTCCAGGCGAGCGAACCGGAGTACGCGTTCGTCACGTTGATCTTGATCTGGCTGATCACGACGAGGACTACGGCCAGCGGGACGACCAGCCAGGACGGCATCATGGCGTCGAAGGCGCCGCGGAACTGCTGGATCGGCTCGGTCGCGGACGCCGGTCCGACCTCGGCCAGGATGTAGACGGCGAGGAAGACACCGATGGCCTGCTTCAGTGCGCCGAGCACCACCCAGCCGGGCCCGGCCATGACCACTGCGGTCCACCACGTGCGCTTGTTCGCCTCGGTCTTGGGCGGCATGAAGCGCAGGTAGTCGATCTGTTCGCCGATCTGCGCGATGAGGGACAGGCAGACGCCCGCGCCCAGCAGCACGGAGGCGGTGTCGAGGCCGCCGTTGCCGTCGGTGCCGGCGTAGCCGAGGAAGCGGTCGACCGTGCCGGGGTCGGTGGCGACCAGGTAGACCAGCGGGCCGACCATCAGAAGCAGCCAGATCGGAGTCGTCCACACCTGGAGCTTGCTGAGCGCCTTCATGCCGTAGATCACCAGCGGGATCACCATCAGCGTGGAGACCAGACAGCCCAGCCAGAGCGGCAGTCCGAGCCCCAGCTTGAGGCCCTGGGCCATGATCGAGCCTTCGAGGGCGAAGAAGATGAACGTGAAGCTGGCGAAGATCACACTGGTCAGGACCGAACCGTAGTAGCCGAAGCCGGAGCCGCGGGTGATCAGGTCCAGGTCGATGTTGTAGCGGGCGCCGTAGTACGCCAGCGGGAAACCGGTGACGAAGATGACGACGGCGGCCACGGCGATCGCCACGAGCGCGTTGCCGGTGCCGTGGGCAAGGCCGATGCCGGCGCCGATGGAGAAGTCGGCCATGTAGGCGATGCCGCCCAGCGCGGTCGTCGCCACCACCATCGGCGTCCACCGCCGGTAACTGCGGGGCGCGAAGCGGAGGGTGTAGTCCTCCAGCGTCTCCTTGGTCGCCTGAGTGGTCGCCTGAGTGGTCGTCTGACTGGTCGGCGCGTTCGCAGCCGTGGCCGTCTGTGGTGACTGGGTTGTACTCATGGTCAGCCCTTCGGGGTGCGGTGGTACTCCGGTGGTGCGGGAGTGATGAGCGGTGGCGCACCCCCGGTTGGCGGCGTCGGCAGCCGGGGAGTCGAGGGACCCGGAGTGGGGCCCGGGCTTTCAGAGGCGTTCGGCGTGCAGGGCCATCTGCGTCATGGCGCGCCGGGCGTGTTCCATCACCACGGCCATCGAGTCGCCGAGGTGTGCGTGCAGGGCCGCGTAGCCCTCGTCGAGCCGTCCGTCGCGGACCAGCTCCATGATCTTGATGTGCTCGGTGGTCGTCGTCTCCACCCGGTCCTGGGTGAGGAAGTCGTACATCCGCACGCGGCGGACGCGCTCGCTGACCGCCACCAGGGCGTCGGTCAGCGCGGGATTACCGGAGGCTCGGGAGAGCTCGGCGTGGAAGCGCTCGTCATGGACGACGAAGCGCGGGTCCGGCGGCGGCAGGGCCTCGCGCATCGCGTACCAGCGTTCCAGCTCGGCCGCGATGACTGCCGGATCGTGCCGCACGGAGGAGTCTTCGATCGCGCGGGCGATCCCGCTCAGCTCCAGGGTGACCCGGAGTTCGTAGAGGTCCTTCAGCTGGGTCAGGTTGGGAACCGTGACGAAGAAACCACCGTCACCCCGCTCGATCAGCCCGTCGGACGCCAGCCGCGCCAGCGCCTCGCGCACGGGGGTGCGTGACACTCCGAACCGCGCGGCCAGCCGCATCTCGGCCAGCCGGTCACGAGGACCGAACTCGCCGTCGAGCACGGCCGCGCGCAGCTTCGCGTAGACCGCCTCGCGCAGCGACGGAACGGATGCCGCCGACGGATCCGGCCCCGTGTCCGGCTGCGTATACAGCTTCGAATCCATGAGCGGACACGCTAGGAACCACTTGTTTCCCGGAGGGGGCACTCGTTGTGAACTGCTCGTTTCCGGCGCCTCACGCCGTGGCGCGCGGATTCTTCCGACGGCTTTGAACACCCGGGAGCGTTGCTGCGTTCTATGTGTAACTGCGAATGATTCGCAGTAAGGCCCCTCGGGTGCCCAGCAGGAATCCGTGCGACATGCGGCTGTCCCCGTCCGGAGGCCGCGGAACAGGAACGAACGTGACGCTCAAGCGAACCGGCCGCGCCGCGGTGCTTGCCGCTCTGCCTGCCGCAGCCCTCCTCACCATGGCCGGATCGTCCCCGGTATTCGCGGCGGAGGACACCCCGGCCTACCAGATCGACCTGGAGCAGCTGAACAACTCCAACTCCAAGGGGACGGCCCTGCTGAGCCTGCGCGGCAAGGAGCTCACCGTGTGGATCAAGTCCGAGGGCATGGTGCCCGGTCAGCCCTCGGCGCAGCATCTGCACGGGTCGACCGAGGGGCACGACTTCCAGTGCCCGGACGACAGCGCCGACACCAACGGCGACGGGATCCTCAACAACACCGAGGCCACGGTCCACTACGGCGACATCAACATCTCGCTCACCGTCTCGGGAGACACCGACGCGGCGGGCAGCGGCCTGGCCGTGGACCGGATGCCGGTGGCGGACGCGGAGGGCAAGGTCTCCTACAAGCGGACCATCCCCGTCTCACAGGACGTGGTGGACCACATCAAGGACCTGCACATCGTGCAGCACGGCATCGACCCCAACAACAACGACAAGTTCGACTTCGAGGGCGCGGGCAAGAGCGAACTCGACTCGAAACTCCCGCAGGAGGCGACCGCTCCGACCAACTGCGGTGTCGTCAAGGGCGCGGCCGTCGGGTCCGTCCCCGTCGGCGGGATCGAGACCGGCAGCGGAGCCGACGGGGCGGGCGTCTCCCCGGGTGTCGTGATCGCCGCGGCTGGTGCGGCCTCGGTGGCGGTGGCCGGCGCGCTGTTCGTCGTACGGCGGCGGACGGCGTCCGGTGCCGCGGCGGCGAAGGTCGGAGGTGCCGTGTGAACCGCTCGACGCTGAGCACACGGGCCGGGGTGCGGCGCGCCCTCGTCCCCGTGGTCGCGACCGCCATGGCAGCCCTGCTGCTCACCGCCTGCGGCGGCCAGGACACCTCCGCGTCGGGGACCGGCCAGGGTCAGCCCACGGCGGCTGGTCAGACGCAGGAACCGGGCTCGGGTGGCGGAAAGGCCGTCGCGGCCCTCGACAGGTCGGTGCCGCAGCGGGTCACCATCCCCTCCCTCGGCGTGACGAGCGATCTGGAGACGCTGGGACAGAACAAGCAGGGGGCGATGACGACCCCGAAGGACCCGGATCTCGCGGGCTGGTACGAGCCCGGGCCCACTCCCGGCTCCCAGGGGCCCGCCGTCATTGCCGGGCACGTGACCTGGAACGGCGCGGACGCCGTCTTCAAGAAGCTCAAGACGATGAAGGCCGGGGACACCGTCGAGGTGTCCCGCGCGGACGGCAGGACGGCCACGTTCACGGTGGACCGCGTCGAGGAGTATCCGAAGAAGGACTTCCCCACGCTGGAGATCTACAAGAACCTCGACCACGCGGGGCTGCGCCTGGTCACGTGCGGCGGCACGTTCGACGCGGATCGGCACTACTACCCCAACAACGTCGTCGTGTTCGCCACCATGACGGCCGTCGCGTAGGCAGTCGGCGCGGGGCCGGTTGAGGCTCGGCGGGGGTCGAACCGGGCCGCCATCCTGCGGGCCGGGTCCGCGTTTCCCCGACCGGACCGCCTGGGTGCCGTCGCCACCGACCACGCCCGGCCCCTCGTCGACGGCGCGTGGATTCATGACCAGGAACGGCCGCTCCGGTGGCGCGACCCGCCGTTCCCGGGGGCGGTATGGGCGGTCCCGTCCAGGATGGCTCCGACCAGGTCCGCGGTGAGCCGGTGCCAGTGGCGGGCGTCGCGGAGCATGGTGTGGCCGCCGTGTGGCATGGCGATCGTGTGGATCTGGGCGCCTGCGTGCCGGGCCCGCTCGGCGAAGAGCCAGGAGTGGTCGGCCCTGGTGATCCGGTCGTGTTCGTCGTGGAGGACGGCGATGGTTTTGCCGTGTAGGTGGGTGACCGGTTCGTCCGGTGGACACCATGGGGCGAGTGCGACGATGCCCAGTACGGAGGGGTGTCCCCCGGCCAGGAGCGCCGCGCGGCCGCCCATGGAGTGGCCGACCAGGACGACCGGCAGGCCGGGGGCGGGTCCGGTGAGTGCGTCGAGGGCGCCTCGGGCGTCGTGTGCGGCGTCGGCGCGTGGTCCGTTCCATCCTCGGCACCGGTAGCGCACGGATGCGAGGACAAGGCCGCTTCGGCCCAGAGAGCGCGATATCGCGGTGCGGAAGGGGCTCATTCGCAGGGCCGGGAGGTTGAGCGGTGGGGGTGGGGCGAGGCCGTCAGCGCGTCCTCCGTGGAGGAGGACCACCGCGGCGCGCGGGGCGGGCGGCAGGGTGTGCACGGTGAGCGGGCGGTGGGGTACGGGCTGGGCGTGGTCGGGGCCCGGTGACGCGGGGCCCACAAGGTCGTCTTCGCTCATCGTTCCGTTCCCCTCCCGGGCGTGCCCCGGTGTGGCGGCAGCGGGAAGAATCCGCTGGTCCGAGCGGTGTACTCGGCGTATCCGGGGCGGTCGGCCAGGTAGTTCTCCAACAGCCGCTGTCCGCTGCCCCGCGTCAACAGGTATGACATCACCAGGGGCGAGACGACCGATACGGCGGCGGGCTGCCAGCTGCCGCAGGCCAGGGTGAACAGGCCCCACCACACGAGGAAGTCGCCGAAGTAGTTCGGGTGCCGGGTCCAGGCCCACAGGCCGCGGTCCATGATCCGCCCCCGGTTCGCGGGGTCCGCCTTGAAGCGGGCTAGCTGAAAGTCACCGGTGGCCTCGAAGAACATCCCGGTCGCCCACAGCGCACCGCCCGCGACGGCTGACGGGCCGAGCGGAACCGCCGTGTACTGGGCGGCCTGGACGGGCAGCGAGACCAGCCAGACCAGCAGCCCCTGGAGCAGGTACACCATGCGCAGGGCGTAGAGGTGGCGGCTTCCGGAGCTTTTGGCCAGCAGCCGTTCGTAGCGCGGGTCCTCGCCGGTTCCGCGGGCACGCCAGGCTATGTGGACGGCGAGCCGCATCCCCCACACCGCCGTCGCCACGGTGACCAGCAGCCTGCGCCCATCGTCTCCGTGACCGGCCGAGAGCGCGTAGGTGGCCAGGGCCACGGCGGTGAACGCCACGCCCCAGGCCACGTCCACCACCCGGTGCGTCCCTGTGACGACGGCGACGGCGAAGGTGGCGAGCATGACGGCCAGGGCCACCGCGGCCGTCACGGCGAGGTTGGTGGCGAAGGGCGGCCACGGGAATCCGCTCACCGGCGGGCCCCTTCCTCGTACCAGCCGAGGGGAGTCGAAGCCGCCATGCCCGAGTCTCCCTCCGGCGTGGGGCGTACGGCGAGGAGCTGGTCCACCCCCATCCGGCGCTCGCCGAAGGCCAGTGCGCTGCCCGCGAGATACAGCCGCCAGACGCGGGCGGTCGGTTCTCCGACCAGTGCCACGAAGCGGTCCCACCGTTCTTCGAGGGTGCGGTGCCATGCGGCGATGGTGCGGGCGTAGTGCTCGCGCAGCGACTCCACCGCCCGTACCTCGAACCCGGCTCCCTCCAGCAGGCCGACGGTCTCGCCGAGCGGGCGCATGTGCATGTCCGGGGCGATGTACGACTCGATGAACGCGCCCCCGCCTGGGGCATCGGCGCCCCGGGACATCTGCTGGATCAGCAGCCGCCCGCGGGGGCGCAGCAGCCCGTGGAGGCGGGCGGCGAAGGCGGGGTATTCGGCGTCGCCGACGTGCTCGCCCATCTCGACGGCGCACACCGCGTCGTATCCGCCACCCGCGAACTCGCGGTAGTGCCGCAGCTGGACGTCGACCAGATCGCCGAGCCCCTGCTCCCGGGCGCGGGCCATCACGTAGTCGCGCTGCTCGCGGGAGAGGGTGACGGCGGTGACCCGGGCCTTGAACTCGGCCGCCGCGTACAGGGACAGCGAGCCCCAGCCGCAGCCGACGTCGAGCAGGCGCGCGCCGGGGGTGAGCGCGAGCTTGCGGCAGATCAGCTCCAGCTTGTCCCGCTGGGCGTCCGCCAGCCCGTACGACGCGTCCTCGGGGCGGGTCCAGTAGGCGCAGGAGTAGGCCATCGACTCGTCCAGCAGCAGGGCGTAGAAGTCGTTGGACAGGTCGTAGTGGTGGCTGATGGCGGCACGGTCCCGGGCGGTGCTGTGCAGGGCGCCGCGCAGCCGGGCCCGCGGCGCGCCGGGCGGGGCGGGCCGAGGCCCCACGGCGCCGAGCCGCACCGCGGCGGTGAACGCCCTGGCCAGGTCGGCGGGGCGCGGGGAGCCGGGGCGCAGCCCGCGCTCCCGTACCGATGCCCATACGCGGCTGAGCCCTTCGGCCAGGTCGCCGTCGATGTCCAGGTCGCCCGCGATGTACGCCTGCGCCAGCCCGAGTTCGTCCGGCTGCCACAGCAGACGGCGCAGCGCGCGGCGGGAGCATACGACGACCACGGGCGCCCCGGGCGGCCCGGCCTCGCTGCCGTCCCAGGCGCGCAGCCGCACCGGCAGGGTTCCCGCGAAGTGGGTTTCGAGTAGCTGGGCGAGCCGGTTCGCGACGGGGGTCACCGGGCACCTCCGTCCTCGGTCAGGGCGACCGGCATCCCGGCGCCGGTCAGCAGCAGTTGGTGTACGTCCAGGTAGCGGGCGCGGAATCCGGCCTCGCAGTAGGCGAGGTAGAACTCCCACATCCGGCGGAACGTCTCGTCGAACCCCAGTTCCGCCAGGTGCCCGGCCCGGCTGGTGAAGCGCTCGCGCCACAGCCGCAGGGTTTCCGCGTAGTGCTCCGCGTAGGCGTCCGCCCGCGCGATCCGCAGCCCGGTGTCCGCCGCGACCTGCTCGATCGCCCGTACGGAGGGGATGATCCCGCCAGGGAAGACGTACTTGTGGATCCAGGTGTAGTCGCCACGGGTGGCGAGCATCCGGTCGTGCGCGATGGTGATCGCCTGGAGCGCGATCCGCCCGCCGGGGGCGAGCAGACGGTGCAGATGGCGGAAGTAGACGGGCCAGTACTCCTCGCCGACGGCCTCGATCATCTCCACGCTGACCACGGCGTCGTACGAGCCGTCCACTTCCCGGTAGTCGCACAGCCGGACCGAGACCCGGTCCGCGTGGCCCGCCTCCGCGATGCGCCGGACGGCCAGATCACGTTGCTCCCGGGACAGCGTCACGGTGACCACCCTGGCTCCGCGTGCGGCTGCCCGCAGGGCCAGTTCGCCCCAGCCGGTGCCGATCTCCAGCAGGCGCGTATCCGGGCCGACGTCCGCGAGGTCCAGCAGTCTGTCGATCTTGCGGCGCTGCGCCCCGGCCAGGTCGTCCCGGTTCGCGGGGAGGTTGCGGAAGATCGCCGAGGAGTAGGTCATGGTGGCGTCGAGGAAGAGCGCGAAGAGGTCGTTGGACAGGTCGTAGTGGCGGTGGATGTTCTCCCTCGCGCCCTGGAGCGTGTTGCGCTCCGTGCCCGGCTGCCGCTGTGCCCATCTTCCGCGTAGCCGCTGCAACGGCGCGGGGACCAGGTCCGTGACGTGGGCGGCGAGGACGGTCAGCACGCCCACCAGGTCGTCGGCGTCCCACTCCCCGGCCATACGGGATTCCCCGAAGCCGATGAGCCCGTCGGCGCCGATCCGGCGGAAGAACGCGTGCGGGTCACGTATCCGCAGCACCGGACCCGCGGAGCCGGTGACCGGGCCGTCGCCCCACTGCACCCGGAGCGGCAGCCGGGCGAACGCCCGCCGCACGATCAGCCTGGCGATGGCCGCGCGGGTCCGCGAAAGGCGCGGCGCCCGCGCCACATCCGGCCATCGGGACGCGTCGACCGGCGCGGGGTGGGGGAGCGCGTGTGCGCGGTGGCGGACGGCATCGGCGGTGTCGACAGCGCTGGCGGTGCTCGGGGCGGAGGTGGTCACGAAATCTCCTGATCACGGGGACGGGACGGGGTCTGTGGACGGTGGCGGGGGCGGGGCTGGATCGGCAGGCGGCGCAGGAAGAGGCGGATGCCATGCCGACGTATCCCGGCGGACACCGCCGCCGTCGACCACGGGTGCCGCACCGCGGCGGCCAGCAGCGACCGGACGGTGGCCGGTCTGCGGGTGCCGCGCACGGTCGCGGTGAACGGCCGCGTCCCGCCGCGCCGCAGGGACACCGTCAGGTCCAGCCGCTCGCCCGGTTCCGGCAGCCGCATCCGGTAGGCGCCGTCGACCGGGAAGAACGGCGAGACGTAGAACTCCTTAGGCACCTCGGCACACCCGTGCTCGTCGGTGTGCAGCAGGTAGCAGTGGCGTTCGCCGTAGGTGTTGTGGACCTCCGCCACGACACAGGCCGGTGTGCCGTCCCGCCGGTAGCACCAGTACAGGGTGAGCGGGTTGAATACATGCCCCAGGACCCGGGCGTGTGCCAGCATCACCACCCGCCCGCCGTCGAGGTGCACCCCGCGGTCGGCCAGGAAGGCGTCCAGGCCCTGGCGGATGGTGGCTCCAGTGGCCCCAGTAGCTCCAGCGGCCCCGGTGGCTCCGTCGAAGTGGTCAGCGGCGTCGAAGCGGGCCAGGAAGCGCAGCGCGCGGGGCAGTGCCGGCATGGTGTCCAGGTCGACCAGCCACAGGTAGGTACGGTGCCGGAAGGTGTGCCGCAGCGGTGCGGTGCGGGCATGGCCGACCACGCACTCGTAGAGCGCGGGTGCCCGCGGCCCCGGCGCCGGTACGGACGTCACCAGCGCACTCCCAGCGCGGCCGCCGCCTCGACCCCGGACCGGCAGCCGTCCTCGTGGAAGCCCCAGCCGTGGTAGGCGCCCGCGTAGGCGGTGACGGCGGTGTTCAGGTCCGGCAGCCGCTGCTGGGCGGCGACCGATTCGGGGGTGTAGACGGGGTGTTCGTAGACCATCCGGGCCAGCACCTTCGACTCCTCGACCAGTCCGTCGGCGTTGAGGGAGACGATGAAGTCCTCGGCGGCGTCCAGCCGTTGCAGACGGTTCATGTGGTAGTTGACCTGCACCTTGTCGGCGGGGGCGTGGCAGGCGGGCATCCGGAGGTTCCACGATCCACGGGCCGCCCGCGCGGGCGGCAGCACCGTGGTGTCGGTGTGCAGCACGGTGGGGTTGCGCGAGTACGGGAAGGCGCCGAGCACCCGCCGTTCGTCCTCGGTGGGATCGGCGAGCAGCCGCAGTGCCTGATCGGGGTGAACCGCAAGCACCACCGCGTCGTACTCCTCGGTGGTGGCGTCCCTCGTCACCACCTCGGCGCGGTCGGCGAAACGGCGCACCGCCGCGACGGGGGTGCCCGCACGGACGGAGGTGAGCTGCTTGACGACCCGGTCGACGTACTCCGCCGAGCCGCCCGTCACCGTCTTCCAGCGCGGCGATCCCGTGACCGACAGCAGCCCGTGGTGGTCCAGGAACCGGAACAGATACGCGGCCGGATACCGCATCGCCGTCTCGGCGGCGCACGACCACACCGCGGAGACCAGCGGGGTGACGAAGTGCGTCACGAAGTAGTCCGAGAAGCCGCCTTCGGTCAGGAACCGCCGCAGGGTGAGTGCATCCCCCGGGTCCGCCGCGAGCGTGGTGCGGGCGGCGCGGTGGAAGGCGGGGATCTCGGTCAGCATCCGCAGATAACGCCCGCTCAGCGCGTTGCTCGGCCGGGCGAAGAGCCCGGTGGCTCCCCGCGCGCCCGCGTACTGGAGCCCGCAGCCGTCGCACCGGACCGACATGCTCATCTCCGCGTCCTGCGTGGCCACGCCCAGCTCCCGGAAGAGCCGCAGCAGCCACGGGTAGGTCCGCCCGTTGTGGACGATGAACCCGCTGTCCACGCGCACCGGGCGGCCGTCCCGCCCGGCCAGGTCATGCGTATGGGCATGTCCGCCGAGCCGGTCGTCGGCCTCGTACAGCGTCACCTCGTACGCCCGTCTCAGGACGTACGCGGCGGTCAGGCCCGCTACGCCGCTACCCACCACAGCCACTCGTCGCTGCTCCACAGCCATGGCCTCCTCACCCTCATCCCCGGGCGCACACGCGGCGCCTGCTGGTCCGATCTCCAGGGGTTCGGGGGCGAGGGCGGAGCGGATTGGTCGGGAAACGGAGCGGTCTGCGGGCCCGCGTGTCCGCAGGCCCGCAGGTCACAGAGGCACGACGGCCAGCGGCGCACTGGTCGGCTTGGCGGAACCCCCCTTCGGTTCCGCCGTGACGCCGACACCGTCCGCCCCGTGCGGGCCGCCGGTGAGGAACACCGCGCCCGTGGCCCGGCCGGGTTCGAGGAGCCCGGCGGGGACCATCGCGCCGTCGCGGCTGTACCACAGCTCGTAGACGCCGGCCTTTCGCAGCGTCGGCAGGCCGTGGTAGACGAACGCCGCCCGGCCCAGCCGCCGGGAGACGACCACCGTGCCGTTGCCGCCGCCCTTGAGCGCGGTGGAACGGAAGGTGGCGTCCGGCGCCGCCATCAGCGCGCTCAGCCCGTCCGCCCGGCGCTCGGCACGGTCGGTCCGGGCCCGCTGCCCGTCGGCGTCGTGCCGGGCGTCCAGGACCAGGCCGCCCGCCACCACCGTCAGTGCCAGACAGGCCGCGGTCACCAGATACGGCATCCGCAGCCACCGACGCCGGGCCGCCAGGGACACCACCGGCGCCTTGCGGACCTCCGGCGGAAGCTGCCGGACCTCGGGCAGCGCCGCCATCACCTTCGCCCGGAGCCGGGCGGGCGGTTCCTCCGCGACCGCCCGCGCCAGCCGGGCCGCGGTCGCCCGCAGCTCCCGGACCTCCTGCGCGCAGGTGTCGCACCCGGCCAGATGGCGTTCGAAATCCGCCGCCTCGCGCCCGGTCAGCGCGTCGAGCGCGTAGGCGCCCGTCAGCGTGTGCAGATCCTCCGTGGTCATGACGGCACCCCCAGGCAGTCGCGAAGACGGATCAGCCCGTCCCGCAGCCGTGTCTTGACGGTCCCCAGCGCCGCCCCCAGCAGCTCGGCGGTCTCCCGGTACGTGTAGCCGCGGTAGTAGGCGAGCGTCACGGACTCCCGCTGCAACTCGGTGAGCTGATCCAGACAGCGGCGGACCTGCTCACGCTCCAGGCGCCGCTCCACCCGCTCGCTGACCTCGTCGAACAGGGGGCTGTAGTCCCGGGCCGCGACCTTGTGCTCGCGGTCCGTCGCGGCCTGCGCGGAGCGCACCCGGTCCACGGCACGTCTGTGCGCCAGCGTGATGATCCACGTCATGGCGCTGCCGAGGTCCGGGTCGAACCGGGCGGCGTAACGCCAGACGTCGATGAGAGCCTCCTGCGCCACCTCCTCCGACTGGGCCGGGTCGCGCACCACCTTGCGCACGAGGCCCAGGACCGCGCCGGCCACCATCGAGTACACCGTCTCGAACGCCTCTTCGTCGCCCCGCGCTACCCGTTCGAGCAACGACTCCAGCGCACCGGGACCCGGTGCCGCCGATCGGTCGCCGCGTGCCGCTACACGCATGGACACCTCCGGATTGTGGGTCTGATCAGCAAGTGCTTCGGCGCCGGGCGCGCAGCGGATTGGTCGGGCCGGACCATCGTGCACTTCGCCTCCGTAGATCATTTCCGCGGGGCCTCATCCGCGTCATTCCGTAGGTAATTCGGGAGCGTTTTCGGATGGGCTGGAGCCGAAATACTTCGGAGTTACCGGTCCCTTGGATTGGTGGGGGAATTTCTTTTCCCTCGAAGGGGTGAGGAACCAATCCGCGCTGGTCACGGCTCCGGATGTGTCGTGTGAGCGATGAACTGACGACATCAAGGCGCCGGAAAGTGCTGCGGTTTGCCGGGCTGGGCCCGTTGAGCGGTCTGCTGGCGGGCTACGCCGCGCTCACGGTGGCCGAGCTGGTGTCGGCCGGGGTGCGTCCCGAGGCGGGCCCGGTGGTCGCGGTGGGTGGCGCGGCGATCGACCAGACCCCGTCCTCGGTGAAGGACTGGGCGATCCGCCACTTCGGTACGGACGACAAGCTCGTACTCCAGCTGGGCATCCTCGCCGTACTCACCCTCCTCGCGATCGCCCTCGGAGCCGTGGCCGCTCGCCATCGGCGCACCGGCGCGGCCGGGGTCCTGCTGTTCGGTCTCGTCGGCGCGCTGGCGGCGACCGGCCGGCCCGACTCCACGAGCGCCACCGACGCGCTGCCGTCGGTGGCCGGCGCCGTGGCGGGCGCGGCGCTCCTCCACTGGCTGGCCGGACGCCTGCCCCCTTGCGGCCGTCTGGCCACTGCCCGGGGGCCCGTACGAGAGCGCGACGCGACGGACACCGGCCCGGCGGCGCCGATCGATTCCCCCGCCGGTGCAGACGACCGGCCGGGATGGGACCGGCGCGGCTTCGTCATCGCCGCGACCGCCGCCGCGGCCGCGTCGACGGGAGCGGGCGCGCTGGGCCGCTCACTCAACGCCGCACACGGCCGGAACGCGATCGCCTCCCGCAACCGGATCGTCCTGCCCGCCGCCGCCTCGGCGGCGGCGCCCATACCCAAGCGCGCCGTGCTCCGCATCAAGGGCATCAGCCCGTTCATCACGCCCAACCACGACTTCTACCGGGTCGACACCGCCCTGGTCGTGCCCCGGGTCGACGCCACCTCCTGGAGCCTGCGCATCCACGGCAGGGGCGTCACCCGCGAGATGACGCTCTCCTATCAGGACCTGCTGCGGATGCCCCTGATCGAGCGCGACATCACCTTGACCTGTGTCTCGAACGAGGTCGGCGGACCGTACGCGGGCAACGCCCGATGGATCGGGGTACGCCTGGCCGATCTGCTGACCGCATGCGGCGTGGAACCCCCGTCCAAGGGCGGCCCGGCCGACCAACTGGTGGCGAGGTCGGTGGACGGGATGACGATCGGCACCCCGGTCGACGACGTGATGGACGGCCGCGACGCGCTGCTCGCCCTCGGGATGAACGGAGAGCCGCTGCCGTTCGCGCACGGCTTCCCGGCGCGGATGGTGGTGCCGGGCCTGTACGGGTTCGTCTCCGCCTGTAAGTGGATCAAGGAACTCGAACTGACGACGTTCGACGACTACGACCCGTACTGGGTGAAGCGGAACTGGGCGCGCCGGGCGCCGGTCAAGACCGAGTCGCGGATCGACACCCCCAAGCCCTTCGCGCGCCCCAAGTCCGGCCCGGTGATGGTCGCCGGGGTGGCCTGGGCCCAGCACCGCGGGATCGACAAGGTCGAGGTCCGGGTGGACGACGGACCTTGGCGCGAGGCCGATCTGGCCGCGGAGGACACCCGGGACACCTGGCGCCAGTGGTCCTTCCCCTGGCAGGCCACCCCCGGCGGCCACACCCTCACCGTCCGCGCCACCGACCGCACGGGCCGCACCCAGACCCAGAAGCGGACCCGCACCATCCCCGACGGCGCCAGCGGGTGGCATTCGGTGGTGGTCACCGTCGACTGACCAGCCCTTCCCCTTTCCCCGTCGCGACTTCCCTGTCGCGACTCCGCACCACACCAACGAACACAAGGAGCAGACATGAACACCACCTCCCGCCGCACCCGCCGCGCATCCCTGGTTCTGGCCACGGCCGCGCTGCTGCCGCTGGCCCTGACGGCCTGCTCGGGCAGCGACAGCGACGACAGCGCCTCCGGCTCGAAGTCCTCGAACTCCTCGGCGCCGTCGGCCAAGGAGAGCAAGACCGCCTCGGACGACATGGCCACCATGGCCAAGCCGTTCGGCCCGGCCTGCGCGTCGGTGCCCAAGAACGGGGCCGGTTCCTTCGACGGCATGGCCAAGGACCCCGTCGCCACCGCCGCTTCCCACAACCCCGCCCTCTCGACGCTCGTCACCGCGGTCAAGAAGGCGGGTCTGGTCGACACGCTCAACAACGCCGAGAACATCACGGTGTTCGCACCGACCAACGACGCCTTCGACAAGATCCCCAAGGCCGACCTGGACAAGGTCCTGAACGACAAGGCCCAGCTGACGAAGATCCTCACGCACCATGTCGTGGGCAAGAAGCTCGCCCCGAAGGACCTGGCCAACGGCTCCTTCCCGACCCTGGAGAAGTCCAAGCTGACCACCTCGGGATCCGGTGAGTCCTACCAGGTCAACGACTCCGCGAACGTGGTCTGCGGCAACGTGAAGACCGCCAACGCCAACGTCTACATCATCGACAGCGTGCTGATGCCCAAGCAGTAACAGCCGACGCCAACGGGGGTCGGTCCCTCCCCGATTCCGGCCGACCCCCACGGCGACGCGCCTCCGTAGCATGTGGCATCAACGTTCCGCAGGGCCGACGGCCCGCCCACCCCCAGATGGAAGGCGGTACCGTCGCCGAGGCATTCACCCTGGGCTCCTGGCGGGTGATCGCACTGGACACGGGCGGAACCCACGGACCACAGGGAGCGGACCGATGAGACAGGACCGGATGCCCGCCGACTTCCTCGGTGGCTACGCGCGGATGCTCGTCGACGTCTCCGATACCGGTCGGCTGCTGCGCCGCTCCGAGCTGGACGAGCTGCGCGAGCTGGGGGAGAGGGCGGCCGAGGCCGGATACGGACTGCGGCAACTGATCACGCTGTACCTGGGCGAGACCCGCAGGCTGTGGGGTTCGCTGCCCGGTGCGGTCCGGGCGTCCGACGCGGCAGCGAGGGTCCGTACCGCCGACGCGTTGCTCGGCGCCGTGGACACCGCCGTCGCCGCCCTCGGCGAGGGGCACGAGCGGGCGCAGCGCCTGGCGGTGCGGCAGGAGGAGGCAGCACGCCGGGAGTTCGTCGACGATCTGCTGTACGGGCGCAGCGACCTGGGGCGGTTGGCCGAGCGGGCGGAGCGGTTCGGACTGCGGCTGGCGGGGAGTCACGCCGTGGCGGTCGCGGAAGGGGAGGAGCCGTACGACGTCGTCCATCCGGTCGTGCGCCGGGTCGAGCGGGAGGTGATCGCCCGGTTCGGTGAGCACGATGTGCTGCTGACGACGAAGGACGGGCGGCTGGTGTGCGTCGCGGCCGGCGGTGAGCGTGAGCGCGCGATCCTGGACGCCTTCGTCGGCTGGGTGCAAGGGCCCGGCAGCGGGCCGGCAGGGGCACGGCGGGTGGCCGTCGGCCGTGAGCACGTCGGGGCCGGTGGCGTGGTGCGAAGTTACGAGGAGGCTCTGGACGCCCTGGGGCTCGCCGACCGTCTTGAGCTGCCCGGTCCCGTTCTGCGCGCCGCCGACCTGCTGGTCTTTCCGGTGCTCCTGCGGGACCGTGCTGCCATGTCCGACCTGGTGCGCACGGTGCTCGGCCCGCTCACCCGGGCCCGGGGCGGGGCCGGGCCGCTCCTGGAGACGCTCACCGCGTGCGCGGCGGCGGCCTACGTCAACGCCGAGGCGGCCAGACGGCTGAGCATCGGCGTCCGCACGCTCTCCTACCGGCTGGCGCGCATCAAGGACCTGACCGGTTACGACCCGGGCGACGCGTTGCAGCGCTTCACCCTGGAGACGGCGGCCATGGGGGCCCGGCTGCTGGGGTGGCCGTCGAACCCGCTGTAGGTGCCGCCCGGCCCGTTCGGCCCGTTCGGTTCCGGCGTTTCCAGGCCGTCAGGAACGCGTAAAGATTGCCGGGTTCCGGCAATGCGCGGATCGGAGCCGCGGTGCCACGATGAGCCCGCACCGAGTCGGGGAGACGGGAAGACGGGGCATCGGGGGAGGCGCTGTGGCCGAGTTCTTGCGTACCGCGCCTGGGCTGCTCGCCGTCCTGTTCAGCGTCGCGCTCCTCGTCGTTGCCGGATACCGGCTGGTGCAGTGGACCGGCGGTGTCGGCGTCGGGGCTCGCGGGGGAGACGGAGTCCGCGCCGACACCGCCGGTACGCCGTTCACCGCGGTGGTCGTGTCGGGTATCGCGCTGGCCTGGGTTGTCGCGCTCGCCGGGGACGCGCTGTCCGACCGGCACTGGCTGCGCGTCGCCGTGCTGCCGGCGGTGGCGGGGGCGGGCTGGGTCGGCGTCAGGCTGCAACGGCGGTTGAACCACCGCCTCCAGCCCGCCGGGCACGTCCGCGAACAGGTGGTGAGCCGTCGCCCTCGGACCGCCTTCCCGAGGTGCGGGGCCCCGTGGGAAGACCCGCGGACCGGCGCCGCGCAGGCGAACACACGACCGGCGGGGAGTCATGACGGAGTACCTGGGCCCACTGGAACTGGTCGGGGACCGCTGGATCATCGGCGGCCCGATGCGGGAGGGCGGCTCGTGCCTGGTCCTCACCCCCGAGGGCATGGAGCACCATCAGCCCGGAGGGCCGGAACCACTCTCCATCATCCCGTGGGCCAGGTTCATGGAGCTGCACATCCGAGCCACCTATAAGGCGTGGCAAGCCACCCGCACCATGGGCGTGCTGGGCGTGCTCGGCGGCGGCCACCATATGGATACCGGCCCCAGCGGCTGCTCCGTGGGCGGGCTCGTCCGCCATCCGTACGAGCCCTGGTCGGTGAACTACACCCATCACGAGCGCCCCTACTTGGGTAACCATGTCTACCTGGTGAAAGAGCTGTTCCGGAAGACGTCCGAAGCGAGGGCGCTGCACCGTCTGGGGGACCCGGAGTGGCTGGGAGCGGCTGTCGCCCGGCTGGCGCCATTGTCCATGTGCTGGGCCCTCTCGCTGAATCGCCAAGTGAGGGAGATCATCGAAGACCTCGGCACCTGAGGAGACTCCGGACCGCCGACCCCGGCACACGCTGCTCCCGTGCAGCTTGCCTGGTATATGCCGCCGCATCCGCGGTCAGCAACATGCCCCGCGATGCGCTCGTGCTGTGCGGCACGCGGGCCGGTTGGGGCTCGGCGGGAGTACAACCGGGCCGCCACCCATGGGATGCCACCACAGGTGGCCGGGTCCGCGTACCCCCGACCGGACGCGGACCCGCACACCCGCCCGAATCAGGCCCCGGTGATCAGGCCGGGCACGGCCGCGAGCGTCTCCGCCAGCCGCCCGGCGGGCAGGCCGCCGCCCTGCGCCAGGTCCGGCGAGCCTCCGCCCCGGCCGTCCAGAAGCCGCTTCACCAGGGCGGAGGCGTCCTGCGCGGCGGCCCGTGCGGCCGGGTTGACGGCCACGACGACGACCGCGGTGCCGCCGGACACCGTGCCGACCGCCGCCACGCCGGGGCGGTCCGACGGCAGCAAATCCCGTACGGCGGTCGCGAGCGCCCTGGCCGCGTCGGCGCCCTCGTCGGCCGTCGCGGTGGCGATCAGTAGCCCGTGCGCGTCCTCGGCTCGGGCGGCGATGTCGGCGGCCCGTGCCTGGGTGGCCCGCTGCCGGAGCCTCTGGTTCTCCCGGTCGGCGGACTTCAGCCGGTCGAGCAACCCGGCGATGCGGCCCGGGAGTTCGGCGTGTGGCGCCTGGAGTTGCTCGGCGATCCGGGACACCAGATCGCGTTCGCGGGCCAGGTAGCCGAAGCCTTCGACGCCGACCGCCGCCTCCAGCCGGCGCATGCCCGCGCCGACCGACGACTCCGAGGTCAGCGCGACCACACCGATCTGTGCGGCACGCTCGACGTGGGTGCCGCCGCACAGCTCGCGAGACCAGGTGCCGCCGATTTCGACGACCCGGACCTTCTCGCCGTACGTCTCGTCGAAGAGGGCGAGCGCGCCGAGTTTCTTCGCCTCCGGCAGGGTCATCCAGCGCACGCCGACGGGCAGGTCGCGGCGCAGGGCCTGGTTGGCGGCCTCCTCGATCTCGCTGCGGGCGGTGGCGGACAGCCCGCCGCGCCAGGGGAAGTCGAGGCGGAGGTGGCCGGGGCGGTTGTAGGAGCCGGACTGCAGGGCGGTGGGGCCGAGGATCTGGCGCAGGGCGGCGTGCAGGACGTGGGTGCCGGAGTGGGCCTGGCGGGCGCCGAGCCGCCACTCGGGGTCGACGGCCGCGTGGACCGCGTCACCGACGGCGAGTTCACCGGCGGTGACACGGACCTGGTGGGCCACCAGACCGGGCAACGGGCGCTGTACGTCGAGGACTTCGGCTTCCACGGACGTACCGGAGAGGCTTCCGGCGTCGCTGTCCTGGCCGCCGGACTCGGCGTAGAACGGGGTGCGGTCCAGGACGACGGTGACGATCTCGCCTTCGTGTGCCACCGGTACCGGACCGGAGGCGCACAGCAGGGCGAGGACACGGGAGTCGGTGGTCAGGGTGGACCAGGCCCGCCAGTCGGTGGGGCCGTGCTCGTCGAGCACCGGGCGCAGGGCCGAGGTGTCCGTACCGCCGGACTTGCGCGCGCGGGCGTCGGCACGGGCGCGTTCGCGCTGCTCGCGCATCAGCGCCGTAAAACCGTCGCGGTCGACCTCGACGCCCTGCTCGGCGGCCATCTCCAGGGTGAGGTCGATGGGGAATCCGTAGGTGTCGTGGAGGAGGAACGCCTGTGCGCCGGGCAGTTGGTGCCCGCCGTCCGCCTTGACCTGGGCGACCGCCGTGTCCAGGACGGTCGTGCCCTGCCGGAGGGTGGCGCGGAAGGCGTCCTCCTCGCCGGCCGCCTGGTCGGCGATCCGGTCGTAGACTTCCGCGACCTCCGGATAGCTGGGCGCCATGCAGTCCCGGGCGACGGCGAGCAGATCGGGCAATACCGGGTCTCCGTAGCCGAGTTGACGCATCGAACGGACCGACCGGCGCAGGATGCGCCGCAGGACGTAGCCGCGGCCCTCGTTGCCGGGGGCGGCGCTGTCGGCGAGCAGCATCAGGGCGGTACGGACGTGGTCGGCGACCACCCGCAGGCGTACGTCCGCCTCGGGCTCCGCGCCGTAGCGGACACCGGCCAGCGCGGCCGCCCGGTCGAGGATCGGGCGGGTCTCGTCGATCTCGTAGAGGTTGTCGACGCCCTGGAGGAGGGTGGCCATGCGCTCCAGGCCCATGCCGGTGTCGATGTTGCGGCGGGGGAGGTCGCCGAGGATCGGATAGCCGGACTTGCCGGACCCCTCGCCGCGCTCGTACTGCATGAAGACGAGGTTCCAGAACTCCATGTAGCGATCCTCGTCGACCGCCGGGCCGCCCGCCCGGCCGAACCGCGGGCCCCGGTCGTAGTACAGCTCCGAGCAGGGGCCGCACGGGCCGGGCACCCCCATGGACCAGTAGTTGTCCTCGTCGCCGCGCGCCACGATCCGCTCGTCGGGCAGACCGGCGATACGTCGCCACAGGCCGCGCGCCTCGTCGTCGGTGTGGTGCACGGTCACCCAGATCTTCGCCGGGTCCAGCCCGTAACCGCCGTCCGCGGCGGAGGCGGTGGACAGCTCCCAGGCGAAGGCGATCGCCTCTTCCTTGAAGTAGTCGCCGAAGGAGAAGTTGCCGTTCATCTGGAAGAAGGAGCCGTGCCGGGTGGTGCGGCCGACCTCCTCGATGTCCAGGGTGCGCACGCACTTCTGCACGCTCGTCGCGCGCGGCCAGGGAGCCTGTGCCTCGCCGGTCAGATACGGCTTGAAGGGGACCATGCCCGCGTTGACGAACAGCAGGGTTGGGTCGGGGGTCGGCAGCGGGGCGCTGGGGACGACGGTGTGTCCGCGCTCGGCGAAGAGGTCGAGGAAGCGGCGGCGGATCTCGGCGGTGCGCAAGAGGGGGCTCCGGGTGCTCACAAGGGTTGGGGGGCCAAGTGCCGGGCGGGGTGACGGGGGCTGAGGAAGACGACGATGCCCTTTCCCTCGGGGGAGGGATGGGTGGCCTGGGTCCAGCCCTGGCGGCGGTAGAAGGACATGGCCCGCGCCGACTGAACGGAGGTGAGCAGCCAGGAGCGGCCCTCGGGAGCGTCCGCGGTGACCGCCTCCAGCAGCTCGGCTGCGAGGCCGGTGCCCCGGACATCGGCGCGGACGGCCAGCTCGTCTATCTCGCGGGCCCCGCACAGCCACTCCATCGTGCGGTCGGGGCCGAGGCCGACGGCGGCCTGGGGATAGCAGCGGTCGGTGGGGAAGGGGGAGAGGGTGGTCCAGGCGGTGGCGAAGCCGACGACCTCCGGGCCCGCGAAGGCGAGGGCCGCGGTGAAGCCGGGGCGGCCCACGTTCACCGGGAGCCGCTCCACGAACGCCACCGCCTTCTCCTCGTCCTCGTTCCAGGGCGGGGCGCAGAAGGCGTCGACGTAGACGGAGCGCAGGGCGGCGACGTGATCGAGCAGGTCGGCGCCTTTGATGACATGGATGTCCATCAGGCCGCCACCGTCCTGGCCGCTGTCGCCACGGGGTGCAGGGCCGCGTACTCCAGTGGCGCCGATGGGTCGATCGACATGTCGAGCGGGGCGGGATCGGCGCCCGCGCGGACGAGGAGGTCGCCGACCGCGGCGATCATCGCGCCGTTGTCCGTGCACAGCCGCAGCGGCGGCACGCGCAGCTCGATTCCGGCGGCCCGGCAGCGCTCCTCGGCCAGGGACCGTACGCGCGAGTTGGCGGCCACGCCGCCGACCACGACCAGCGTCCCCACCCCGTGCTCGGCGCAGGCCGCCACCGCCTTACGGGTCAGTACGTCGGCCACGGCCTCCTGGAGCGAGGCGGCGCCGTCGGCCACGGGCAGCTCGCGGCCCGCGTGCCCCTCCGCCCAGCGGGCGGCGGCCGTCTTCAGGCCGGAGAAGGAGAAGTCGTACCGGTGGTCCGGCGCCCCGGCCAGCGGGCGCGGGAAGGGGACAGCGCGCGGATCCCCCGCGCGCGCCGTCCGGTCGATGGCCGGACCGCCCGGGTACGGCAGCCCGAAGACCCGCGCGACCTTGTCGAAGCACTCCCCGGCGGCGTCGTCCAGGGTGTCCCCGAGGTGGACGATCGGATCGCGGACCAGATCGCGTACGAGAAGGAGCGAGGTGTGGCCGCCGGAGACGATCAGCACCATGCAGGGGTCGGGCAGCGGACCGTGTCCCAGGGTGTCGGCGGCTACATGCCCGGCGAGGTGATGTACGCCGTACAGCGGGACGCCGAGTGCGTAGGCGAAGCCCTTCGCTCCGGCCAGACCCACCTGGAGCGCGCCGGACAGCCCCGGCCCGGTGGTGACGGCGACCGCGCCGATGTCGGACATCCGCAGACCCGCCTCGTCGAGGGCCTGCTGTACGACCGGCCGCAGCGCGTGCACATGCGCGCGGGAGGCGATCTCGGGGACGACACCGCCGTAGCGGGCGTGTTCGTCCATGCTCGACGCCAGCGCATGGCCCAGCAGCCGCCCGTCCCGGACGAGCCCCGCGCCGGTCTCGTCGCACGACGACTCGATGCCGAGCACGATCGGAGAACTCACGCCCGCCCCTTTCTGCAATCAATAGGTTATTGCACATAGTGTGCAATAAGCGGGCCAGTGATGTGTACCCGAAACGGAACCCTGACGCGGTCTTTGCCGCCTTCTGCTTGTACTTGCAATCTATTGGCAGAAACCTGAACGGCATGGCTGAAAACAGGTGGCACCGAGTCCGCACGTCCATGACCCGAAAGGAGTGGGGGAGCCTCGGCGGGATGGCCGCGTTCATCCTGGCGCTGCACATCATCGGCTGGTTCACGCTGGTGGTCATCGTCGCGCCCGAGCACTACAGCCTGGGCACCAAGACATTCGGCGTCGGCATCGGTGTCACCGCCTACACGCTCGGCATGCGACACGCCTTCGACGCCGACCACATCGCCGCCATCGACAACACCACGCGGAAGCTGATGAGCGAGGGGCAGCGTCCGCTGTCCGTCGGCTTCTGGTTCTCCCTCGGCCACTCCACCGTCGTCTTCGCGCTCGCCTTCCTGCTCTCCCTCGGCGTCAAGGCGCTCGCGGGACCGGTGGAGAACGACGACTCCACGCTGCACAGCGTCACCGGCTGGATCGGTACGACCGTCTCCGGGACGTTCCTCTACCTCATCGCGATCATCAACATCGTGATCATGGCCGGGATCTGGAAGGTCTTCCGCGGGATGCGGTCCGGCCACTTCGACGAGGCCGCCCTGGAGGAACAGCTCAACAACCGCGGCTTCATGAACCGCCTCCTCGGCAGGCTGATGAAGTCGATCACCAGGCCATGGCAGATGTACCCGCTCGGACTCCTGTTCGGCCTCGGTTTCGACACGGCGACCGAGATCGCGCTCCTCGTGCTCGCCGGCTCCGGCGCGGCCTCCGGGCTTCCCTGGTACGCGATCCTGTGTCTGCCGGTGCTGTTCGCCGCCGGTATGTCGCTGCTCGACACGATCGACGGCTCGTTCATGAACTTCGCCTACGGCTGGGCGTTCTCCAAGCCGGTCCGCAAGGTCTACTACAACCTCACCATCACCGGACTGTCGGTGGCCGTGGCGCTGATCATCGGCACGGTCGAGCTGCTGGGTCTGATCGCCGAGAAGGCGGATCTGCACGGCCCCTTCTGGGACTGGGTCTCCGGCCTCGACCTCAACATCATCGGATACGTCATCGTCGGACTGTTCTTCGCCACCTGGGCGATCGCCCTGCTGGTGTGGAAGGTCGGACGCATCGAGGAGAAGTGGACGGCGGGCCTGGCCGAGCCCGCTCCGACCGAACGGGGCTGACCGTGGTGCCGCCGCACACGCTTACGCCTCGCTCCCGTCCGGCGGTTCATCCGCCGCAACGAGAGCAACGGCCGAAGACCAGCAGCGAGCCCGAGGAGTCGGGCCGCAGCCCGGTCAGTTCCTCGATCCGTCCCACCGCCTCCGTCAGATGCCTGCTCGCCAGGGCCGCGACATGGCTGCACTCCTGGCACACCGTGTGGTGATGCGGCTCTCCGGTGATGCCGTAGCGCGTCGCGCCGGGGCCGTGGACCGCGTGCGTCAGCCCAACCGCCGTGAGGGCTTCCAGCGTGCGGTAGACCGTCGTGTGGTGGATCGCCTTTCCGGACCGGATCAGGTGTTCGCGCGCCTCCGAACCGGAGAGTTGACGCTCCGTGTCGGCCAGCAGGGCCAGCAAGCGCAATCGGCCCGGAGTGCAGCGAAGTCCATGGCGCCGCAACAGCTCACGAGGATCCGGCGGCTTCGCCGCGCTGTCGTGTGCCAATGGCGAGTGCGCGAAAGGGCTGGTCGAGCGAGTGCGCGACAGCGCCGACCGGCGCTCGGTGCGGATCCGCCTCACCGAGCACGGCAAGGACCTCGCCGACCAGGCGATGGACGCCCACCTGCGGGACTACGAGCGGATTCTGTCGGTCCTGACCCCGGAGGAGTGCGAGCAGATCGCCTCGGGTCTGCGCAAGGTCCTGGAAGCCCAGGGTGATACCGCCCTCAGCTGATCGACAAGGTGACGGTCATCGGTTCACGGGATCGAAAGAGTAGATTCGATGGAAATAGGCGTGAACGTACCGAACTTCGGCCCCGGCGCCAAGCCTGACGCGCTGCGTGCACCTGCGCCTGGCGTCCATGGGAGGTGAAGGCGCGTGGTGCTGGACGCCGTCGTATCTCTCAGGACTGCTGATCTCCGCGGGCGTAACGCGTCGCGTCCTCGACCAAGTGGCGGAGCCAGGCGTGAGCGGGGTCGTCGGTGACGGTTCCGTGCCAGAGGGAGCTGACGGTGTACTCGGGCATCGGCAGCGGTGGCGCGGAGGCCGTCAGGCCCACGATGTCGGCGTAGACGATGGCGGCGTGGGTGGGGAGGGTGGCCAGGGCGGGCAGCGTGGCGAGCTGGAGCGCTGCTCCCGCGAAGTGGGTGGTGGAGGCGATCACACGGCGATCGAGCCCACGCGCTTCCAGGACGTCGTCGACGATGCCGCGTCGGCCGTCGTAGGAGATCAGCAGGTGCGGGTGGGCCAGGTAGGCGTCCACAGTGAGCGGGGCCTCGAGCTGGAGGAGGCGTGGGTTGAACAGGCAGGTGTAGCCGGAGGCGAACAGGTGCCGGCTGCGGTGTTCGTCGCCGTGTGCGGGGGCGGCGGCCACACCGAGGTCGATCTCGCCGCGGTCGATCATGCCGGCGACGGTGTTGCGGTTGGCCTGCCGTACGGCGAGCCGGATGCCTGGCAGGTCTGCGGTGGCCGTCAGCAGGCGAGGCAGCAGCGCGGCCTCCAGGTCGTCGGACATGCCCAGGGTGAAGGTGCGCCGGGCGGTGGCCGCGTCGAAGTGGTCCTGGTCGGTCACGGCGCCGTGGATCAGCCCGAGTGCGGGCTCGATGCGGCGGGCCAGTTCGATGGCGCGGGGCGTGGGCTCGATGCCGCCGCGGGTGCGGGTGAACAGCGGGTCGTCGAAGAGTCGGCGCAGCCGGCCGAGGGCGGCGCTGGCCGCGCCCTGGCTCAGGTGCAGGGCGGTGGCCGCCCGGGTGACGCTGCGCTCGCGCATCAGGGCGGCGAAGACGACCAGCAGGTTGAGGTCGGCCTTCCTGAATTCGGTTTCGTAAATGTCGATCATCACAAGGATTAGTTTGCTGTATGTCCGGTGAGGTTCCTAACGTCGATGCATGACGTCCGCCTCTTCCGCACCCCGCCGCACCGTGACCGTCGCCGTCGCCCAAGCGGCCGCCCCGTTGTTCGACACGCCGACGGCAGTAGCTCGCGCCGAGGAACTCATCCGCGAAGCCGCCATCCACCGGAATGCCGAGGTCGTCGTACTCCCCGAGGCGTTCCTCGGCGGCTATCCCAAGGGACTGGACTTCGACATGACGGTGGGCAGCCGCACCCCGGCCGGCCGCGACCTGTTCCGCCGCTACCACGCGGCGGCCATCGAGGTCCCCGGCCCGGAGGTCGAGGCGCTGGCCGCGGTCACCCGGGAGCTCGGATGCCACGCCGTGGTCGGAGCGGTCGAACGCCAGGGCGGCACGCTGTACTGCGTCGCGCTCTTCTTCGGCCCCGACGGCTACCTGGGCCTGCACCGCAAGCTGATGCCCACCGCCGCCGAGCGCTATCTGTGGGGCCAGGGCGACGGCTCGACCCTCCCCGTCATCGACACCGGCGCCACCCGCATCGGCGCGGCCATCTGCTGGGAGAACTACATGCCGCTCTTCCGCACCGCGATGTACGCCAAGGGCGTGGACCTGTGGTGCGCACCGACCGTCGACGACCGCGACGCCTGGCAGGCCACCATGCGGCACATCGCGCTGGAGGGCCGCTGTTTCGTCCTCAGCGCCAACCAGTACCTGCGCAGCGACGCCCTGCCGAGCGACCTCCGCCCTGTCCAGGGCGACGACCCGGACACGGTCCTGATCGGCGGCGGCTCCGTCATCGTCTCCCCGCTCGGCGACGTCCTGGCCGGGCCACTGCGCGACGGCGAGGGCATCCTGACCGCCGAACTCGACCTCGACGACCTCGCCCGCGCCCGCTTCGACCTCGACACCACGGGCCACTACGCCCGCCCCGACGTCTTCACCCTCCACGTCGACGAATCCCCCCACCCCACCGTCACCAGCGGCTGAGGCCGCTCACTGCCGGCGCAGTGCGGTGCTCCGGAGCAGGTCCACCAGCTGTGTGACGACGCCGTCGGGCATGCTGGCGCGCCAGGCCAGCAGGATCGGGGACGAAGCCGGACGGCCCGCCAGGGAAGCGAACCGCACTCCGTGACGCGGTGCCCGTGCAGCCGTCGAAGACACCAGGGCCACTCCGTCCCCGGCGGCGACAAGGCCGAGCATGAGCTCTGTACCGGATGCGTCGTGGCGGATGCGGGGCGCGAACCCGGCTTGTCCGCAGGCGGCGAGAATCGCGGGCAGAAGGCCCAGGCGGGCCCTGCGGTTGTAGACGATGAAGTCTTCGTCGGCGAGGGACCGCAAGGAAATTTCCGGTCCTGTCAGCCAGTGTGATTCCGGTAGCGCGGCGACCAACTCGTCGTCGTAGATCACCGCTGTGCTGATCCCCGGCGCGGTGTGGACCGGTCCGCGGACCGCGACGCAGTCGAATCGGTCGGTGTGTAGTCCCTCCAGCAACTCGGCGGTCTGCCCTTCACACAGATCCCATTCGACCTCCGGACATCGCTCCCGCAGCAGGCCGATCGCCGTCGGCAAGGCGTCCACGGCCACGGCTTCCACGCTGCCCAGGCGCAGGGTGTGGCCGGCGACGGCTTCTTCGGCACGCACCTGGTCGACCATCCGGTCCCAGCGCGCCAGCATGGCCTCGGCCTCCACCCGCAGAACCTCACCTGCGGGAGTCAGCGCCATGCGCCTGGTGGAGCGCTCCACCAGGCGCACCCCGAGGCTCGTTTCCAGGGCCTTGAGGTGTCGGCTCACCGGGGGCTGCGTCATGTGCAGCCTGGCCGCCGCCCGACCCACATGCAGCTCCTCGGCCACCACCAAATACACCCTGAGCTGCTGCAACGTCGGATCCATGCCTAAAAGGGTAACAGTGGCCTCACTATTGGAACTGGACCGCGCCGACCCGTGAATGCATGGTGAACGGCATAAAGCAGCAGGTGCGACAGCAGCCACAGCATCAGCACGCGCCCTGCCGCCATGGCCCAACCCCAGGAGATTTCATGTCTGACCAGGTATCACGTGCCGCGCCACAGGCACGCCGCGCACTTTTCGCCGGTGGCGCGGGCAATTTCGTGGAGTGGTTCGACTTCGCGCTCTACGGATTCCTTGCCACGGTCATCGCCGACGAGTTCTTCCCCGGCGAGAGCCGCAGCGCGGCCTTGCTGTCGACCTTCGGGATCTTCGCGGTCACCTTCTTCGTGCGCCCCCTGGGCGCGGTGTACTTCGGACGCATGGGCGACCGCCTGGGCCGCCGCCACACCCTCACCATCGTGGTCCTCGTCATGTCCGGGTCGACAGCGCTGATCGGCGTACTGCCCACCTACGACAGCATCGGAGTGTTCGCACCACTGCTGCTGCTCATCCTGCGCCTGGTGCAGGGCTTCTCCGCGGGCGGTGAATACTCCGGCGCCAGCGCGTTCATCCTCGAGTCCGCACCGGCCGACAGGCGTGGCCGCTACGCCAGCGTGCTCGCCATCTCGACCAACGCGGCATCCCTCGCGGCTGTGGCCCTGGTCGCCGTGCTCACCACCGTGCTCGGGAACACCGCGATGGGCGAGTGGGGATGGCGACTGCCGTTCCTCCTGTCGCTGCCCCTGGGCCTGTGCGGCCTCTACCTGAGGCTGCGGGCAGCGGAAAGCCCGGTGTTCACGGCGCTGGCCGAGGACAACGAGGTTGAATCCGCCCCGCTGGGGAAGACCCTGCGCACCCAGCGCCGTCCCATCGCCATCATCTTCGCCATCGTCTCTCTCAGTTCGATCGCCTTCTACGTCCTCAAGACTTACTGGCCGACCTACCTGTCCGAGGAGACCGGCCTGCCGCGCAACGAGGCGCTGTGGTCGTCGGCCGTCTGCTTCATCGTCACCATCGCGCTGAGCCCCTTCTTCGGCAGCATGTCCGACCGCTTCGGGCGCCGCGCCATCGTGCTCTACTCCGCAGCAGCGATGGCGGTCCTCGCCATCCCTTCGTTCCTGCTGTCGGGAGCAGGCGGATTCGGCCCCGCACTGGCCGGTCAGCTCCTGTTCGTCGCCGCGGTCGGCCCCCTGAGCCCCACCGTCGCAGTACTCCTGGTCGAGATGTTCCCCGCCAACTTGCGTTACACCGCCTCGTCCATCGGCTACAACCTCGCCTACATGGTCTTCGGCGGCACCGCCCCCTACCTCGCCACCCTGCTCATCAGCCAGACGGGATCACGGCTGGCTCCCGCGTACTACATCGTGGGTGTCGCCGCCATCGCCCTCGTCATCGTCGCCCTCACCCTCCGCGAAACGGCACCGCGCGCCACACCGCCCCGCGAAGCGGTCCTCAGCGACTCCTGGAACGCGACCGTTTAGTCGGCGAGCGAGTACCGATCCCCCGTACGAGGCACACCCGGTCAAGGAGCACTCCCCAGCATGACCACCACCCCCCACCACCACTCGCTCGCAGCCATCTCACCCGACCGCGCCGGGGCATTGGGGCTCCTCAGCGAGATGATCAAGATCGACACCCGCACACAGTCAACGGGAGAAAGCGTCCTGGCGCGCATGCTCGTCGAGCGCATGCGCGCCCATGGCCTGGAGAGTGAACTACAGGAAGTGTCCCCCGGCCGGTTCAACGCCATCGGCCGCCTGCGCGGCTCGGGCGGCGGAAAGAGCCTGATGTTCAACGGCCATCTCGACACCAACCCCCCGACCGAGGGCTGGACCGTGGACCCGTGGGGCGGACTCGTCGATGACGAGTTCATCTACGGCCTGGGCGTATCCAACATGAAGGCCGGCTGCGCGTCCTACCTCGTCGCCGTTGAGGAACTCCTTCGCTCCACGACCCGTCTGCGCGGCGACATCATCCTGACCTTCGTCGTCGGCGAACTACAGGGCGGGATCGGCACCCTGCGGGCGATCGAGTCGGGCCTGCGAGCCGACTACTTCATCAACTGCGAACCGACCGACCTGGCAGCCATGACCCTGCACGCCGGCTCCCTCAAATTCACCGTCGAACTGACCGGCGTCACCCGGCACATGTCCAAGCGTGAGGAGGCCATCGACGCCATCACCGCCGCATGCTCGCTGATCCCCGCGATCAACACGATGACGTTCGGCGGCGCCTCCACCACCGCATACGAATCGGTCAACCGCGCACACGTCGGTGCGATCCGCGGCGGACTGGGGCGCGAAACAGTCGACTCCCGCCCACCACAGGTCGCCGACGTCGTCACGCTCCTTGGCGCCGCACGCTACGCCCCGAGCCAGGACGTGACGAGTGTCCTGAACGACATCCGGACCGTCGCCGCCGATGTCTGCCGCGCATACCCCGGGCTGGAGGCCGTGGTCACAGAGAGCCGGAACACCACGGGATTCCCCGACTTCCCGCCGTTCGAGACCGATCCCGCATCGCCAGTGGTGCTGGCGGTCAACGGAGCCTTCGCCACAGTCCGCCGAGAGCCCCAGCGCACCGGCGCCGTCCGCCCCTACTGCTTCTACGGCACAGACGCGGCCCATCTTCAGCACCGGGCCGACATGCAGGGCGTCGTGTGTGGGCCGGGCGGACGCTACAACACCATGCCCGACGAGCGCGTCGACATCGCCGACTATCTCGACGCCATCCGCATCCACCTGCACACCATGCAACAACTGTGCGGCTGACACCCCGTACGGCCTGGGCCGCGCTCCCGCGAACCTGTACCGCTCGAAGAGCCGAGCTGGGTGGGATGTGCATCGCACCTCACCGCAGCCAACTATCGCCGATGGGTTGGCAGACCGGGTGCGCATGGCGGTACGCACCAGCCGGTGGCGGAGCACGGCGCGGCCGCGGCCTGCTTTGCCCTTCATGGCGACAAGTGCGGAGATCTGTCGGGCATCTGGGGAAAGCGCAAACCGCTTAGTAGCTGTCGTAGCTGGGCTTACCGTTCGGCCGGTAGACGCAGACGATGGTGCCGCCCTTCGTCGTCGAGACGCTGACCGGCTCCAGCGCAGTGGGGATCGCTCCGTCGGCGAACAGCCGCTTGCCGGTGCCGATGATCACCGGATGGATGGTCAGCCGGTACTCGTCGACGAGGCCGTGCCGCATGAGGGTCTGGGCGAGGTCGCCACTGCCCACGACGTTGATGTCGCCGCCGTCGGACGCTTTCAGCTTGCGTACGGCATCGACGATGTCGCCCTCCAGCAGCGTGGAGTTCTGCCACTCGACGGATGTCAGGGTCCGCGACGCCACGTACTTGTGCATGCTGTTCATCCGATGGGTGAACGGGTTGTCGGGATCGGCGGTCGGCCAGTACGACGCGAAGATCTCGTACGTCTTGCGGCCGAGCAGCATCGCGTCGGAGAACTCGTACCAACCGGCGATGGCCGCGCCGACCTCGTCGCCGGACACCGGCTTCTGCCAGCCGCCGTGCTCGAAGCCGCTCTGAGTGTCCTCGTCCGGACCGCCCGGCGCCTGCATGACGCCGTCCAGCGTCAGGAACGTGCAAACGATGATCTTGCGCATGGTGTGCTCCCTTCGTCGACGGGTAGACCGCACAACCACCGGAAACTCATCGGCGGAACTTCCGCTGCGCGGCACCAGGGCCGTCGTCTGGATCAGCCCGGCTGTGAAGTGCGGTATCTCTTGGCCGACCCGAGGGGGTCTGGTCCGCGGATGTGCGCACCAGACCCCCGCGCCGCCGGGATGATCTAAACGACAGGCCCCGGTCGGCGCCCGCATCCGGATCGAGTGCCATACCTGCGGCCGGCACCTCGCCGCTTGGAGCCCGTTGGGTACAAGGCCCGGTTTCAGGCCGACCTCGTTATAGCGCCCAGCCGAACGGCCGCGGCGGCGCCAAGTGCTCGGTGGCACCGCGTCGTACGAGACGCTGCCCACGGGCCGCACGTGCGGGCAGCCTCGCCCCCGTGTGGTGTGGGGCTCCACACGGCTGGGGCCGGCCACCGCGAGATCATCTCTGCCTCGCCGGCGATTGACGGTGATAGGTGAGGGAGCTGCCGTACCGGGCCCTCTCCATCGCCGAGCAGCGTGGAAGAGCGGACGCCGCCTGACCGGCGGAGGACGGCGGGGATGCCCGGGACGATTCGTCATGCCGTAGGTTCTAGGACATGCCCGTGCAGCGAGAGAGACCGCCGACCATCGCCGATGTCGCACGGGTGGCGCGGGTGTCTCTGCCGACCGTGTCTCGCGTGCTCACCGGCTCGGTCCCGGTGCGGGACAGCACCCGTGATCGGGTGCTCGCGGCGATCAAGGAGCTCGGATACCGGCCGAACGGTGCCGCACGCGCCCTCGTGCAGGGGCAGCAGCCGATCGTCGGGGTGGTCACTCACGACACGTTGGCCCACGGCCTCGCCCGCATGATCCTGGGCATCGAGGACCAGGCGCGGCGGAACGGCCATGTAGTGGCCATCGCCGTGCTCGACCCCGCCGACTCGGAGAGTACGGAAACCGCGCTCGATGTGCTCCTCGCACAGCCGATCGTCGGAGTGATCGTGCTCGATCACCACATGTACGACGCCGAGCGCCTGAGGGCGCGACTGGGCACCGTCCCGGTCGCAACCGTGACGAGCAGCGACGACGTCGAGGCCGGGGTTCCGCACGTCCTCGTGGACGATCGGCGCGCGGCCAAAGAGATCACGCAGCACCTCCTGGGTCTGGGGCACACGACGGTGCACCATGTCACCGTTCCCGGACCGCACGGCGGCGCGCAGGGGCGGGAGCTCGGATGGAACGAGGCGCTGACCGAGGCCGACGCGCCGGTGCCGCCCGTGCACCGGTCGGACTGGTCCCTGGAGTCCGGCCTGGCCGCCGGTGCGGCGCTGGCGCGCGACCGCTCCGTGACCGCCGTGTTCTGCTGGAACGACGAGCTCGCATTCGGAGTCATGCGCAGCCTGCACGAGGCCGGACGGCGCGTACCGGATGATGTGAGCGTCGTCGGCATCGACGATCAGCCGCTCGCTCGTGCGTGGGTGCCCAGCCTCACGACCTACCGTCTCGATTTCGACTGGGCAGGCAGAGCCGCGTTCGAACTGCTGATCGATCCTGTGCGGGGCGTGGAGGCGGCCGGAGCCACGTCGTCCGGGCTCATCGTGCGCGAGAGCACCGCGCCGCCCGCTGGTCACTGATCCTCCGAGCCGGTTCGGTCTCGGGTCTTGCGCCGCATTGAGGCAGGACATACTGTCTCCGCACGCTCGTCTGATCAACGTTTTCATGCCTCGCTTGATCAACGTTTTCATACTGCGGGCGACGCGACGCGAAGGAGCCTTGAGTGGAGAGCACGTGCCCCGGACCGGCCACGCCGCACCGAGCGACGGACGACCTGGACGAAGGTGAGATCGCCCCCATCCGTTTCGCGTGGGAGCCTGGTCTGCTGGCGCTGACGTTCACCGCTGCCAAGGACCGGCCCGTCGTGCTGAGTGGCCTCGGGCCGGGTGCGGCGGCGCCCGTGACGCGCGCGAGCCAACCGCTGGTCGAGCTGATCGTCACGGGCGACGGGCGGGCGCTCAACACCCCCCGCTTCACGAACAGCGGCGTCGGGTCCCGCCTCCGCTACGTCGAGCACAGCACGGCGACCGAAGAGGACTGCGAGCGGCTGCGGATCGTCCAGGCCGACGCCCTGACCGGTCTGCGCGTCACCACGACCTTCATCGCCTCGCCGCGGATCCGGGCCGCGCGTGTGGAGACCAGCGTGCGGAACGATGGCGCGGAGCCCGTGGTCCTGGAAGCGATCTCGTCGTTCGCCACCGGAGCGGTGGTGGCGCCGGGGGAGTCCACCCGCGATCTGGTGCTCCACTCGGGCGCGGGAGAGCAACTGGCGGAGAACCGCTGGTCCACGCGTCGGCTCTGGAGCCAGACCGCGCTGGCCGACTTCGATTCGGCACTGCACGATCAGCCGGGACGTGGTGGTTTCGCCGCGGTCTCCACGTCCACCTGGTCGACGGTCAGGAACCTGCCCACAGGAGCTCTCGAAAACGCGCGCACCGGACGTTCGATGGCCTGGCAGATCGAGCACAACGGTGGTTGGCGCTGGGAGGTCGGCAACGTGCGCGAGGGCGAGGACTCCGTCGCGCTGGTCCTGCTGGGACCGGAAGACCTCGATCACCACTGGTCTCAGGAGCTGGCGCCGGGCGCCGCCTTCACCTCGGTCCCGGTGTCCTTCGCGGTGGCGGCCGCTGGCCTGGAGAGCGTCATGGCGGAGCTGACCCGGCACCGTCGTTGGCTGCGCCGTGAGCGGAAGGCGGACCGCGGCTCGCTGCTGGTCTTCAACGACTTCATGAACACCCTGAACGGCGACCCCACGACCGAGCGCCTGTTGCCGCTCATCGACGCCGCGGCTGGCGCCGGAGCGGAGTGTTTCTGTATCGACGCAGGCTGGTACGACGACACGGATCTCCACGACTGGTGGCCGACGGTCGGAGAGTGGATCCCTTCGAAGAAACGTTTCCCCGACGGTGGGCTCGACCGCGTGGTGACCGCGGTCCGGGAGGCGGGCATGAAGGTCGGCCTCTGGCTGGAGCCCGAGGTCGTCGGAGTGCTGAGCCCCGTCGCCCGGCAGCTGCCCGACGCGGCATTCCTCCAGCGGCACGGACGCCGAGTGGTGGAGCACGAGCGCTACTTCCTCGACCTCCGCCACCCTGCGGCCCGCGCGCACCTCGATGCCGTGTTCGACCGTCTGATCGGCGCCTTCGACCTCGGCTTCTTCAAGCTCGACTACAACGTGACCCCCGGATCCGGGACGGACTACGACGCGTTCTCCACCGGAGCGGGGCTGCTCGGCCACAACCGGGCACACCTTCAGTGGGTCGCTGACCTGCGCGGGCGCTATCCCCACATCGTGTTCGAAAACTGTAGCTCCGGCGCCATGCGGGCGGACTTCGCCATGCTCGAACTCTTCGACTTCCAGTCCACCTCGGACCAGATGAATTTCCGGCTCTATCCCGCGATCGCCGCCGGTGCGCCCCTGCAGATGCTGCCCGAGCAGGCCGGTAACTGGGCGTACCCGCAGGCGTGGATGAGTGACGAGGAGATCGCGTTCACGATGGTCAACGGCCTCAGCGGCCGACTGTATCTGTCCGGCTTCCTCGACCGGATGACCGCGGAGCAGCTCTCCCTCGTCCAGGACGCGACCGCGCTGTTCAAACGCATCCGTGACCAGATCGCCGACGCGGTACCGGGATGGCCGATGGGACTCCCCGAGTGGTACGCCGACTCCTTCGCGCTCGCGCTGACCGGCCCCGAGCGCACCCTCCTCTACGTCTGGCACCGCGGCGGTGAGGACGCCGAGCTGACGATGCGCCTCGGCCCGGGTATCCGCGCCGAACACCTGGTCGAGCTGTATCCCCGGCGTCTCGCCCCGTGGAAAGCCACCGATGGCGCCGACGGCACGATCCGGCTGCGTCCCGGCATCCCCGGCTCCTCGGCCCGGGTTTACGAGATCTCCTGACGCTGACGAACTCACTCGGACATCACGCCACTGCACCCATGAGAGGACAAGGCGATGAGGCTTCTTCACAGACACAAGGCGATCACCGCCCTCGGAGCGCTGACGATCCTGCTCGCCGCGTCCGGATGCAGCCGCGGCGGGAGCGGCTCAGGAGGCGAGTCGATCCAGTTCTTCCTCAACATGGGGAACGACACCCCGCAGTACAAGGTGATGTCGAAACTCGTGGACGCGTACGAGAAGCAGGCGGGCGTGACCATCAAGGTCACGGCGGAGTCGGTGAACTACGAGGACCAGATGAAGGTCCGGCTCGCATCGAGAAACGTCCCGGATCTGTTCTCGACGCACGGCTGGTCGCTGCTGCGCTACAGCAAGTTCCTCATGCCACTGAACAGCCAGCCGTGGGCGAAGGATGTGAACCCGTCGCTCAACTCCGCCATGCGCGACAGCAAGGGACAGATCTTCGCCTTCCCCGGGGAGACGGACGTCGTCGGCCTCTCCTACAACAAGGACGTGCTCGCCAAAGCGGGCATCGATCCATCGAAGATCACCACATGGAGCGCGTTCGACGCTGCGGCGAAGGCCGTGGCCGAGAAGGGCATCACGCCCATCGTCTCCAGCGGCAAGGACCAGGGCCCGGCCGGTCACATCGCCGACTACCTCGCCATCGACTCGTACAACAGCTCAGAGCTGGCGAAGATGAAGAGCGGAACATTCGTCTCGGGGCCGTACACCCGCCTCCTCGAACGGGTGAAGTCCTGGGAGAAGAAGGGGTGGTTCAACAAGGACTACTCCTCCGCATCGCAGGACGACATGGCCCGCGCGCTCGCGGGCGGCACCGCCGGGTTCGCGCTGATGCAGAACCAGGTTCTCACCGCCGCCCGGCAGTACAACCCGAAGGCCAAGCTGGGCTTCGTCCCCATCCCGCCGACGGTCGGCGACAAGCCCTACCTCGTCGGGGGCGAAGGCGTCGACTCGTTCGGTGTCTCGAAGACGAGTGGCCACAAGAAGGAAGTGCTGGGCTTCCTGAAGTTCCTGGCCAAGCCCGAAAACGCGGCCGCACTGGCGGAAGCGACGGGATCGGCGGCGGGACTGACGAACGTGAAGACGAACTTCGGCTCGCTGGCGCCCAGCTTCCACACCTACGTCACGAACCGCTCCGTGACGCTCAAGCCCTACTTCGACCGGGTCTACCTCCCGAACGGCTCCTGGAACACCATGGTCGCGACCACCGACTCCGTGATCTCCGGCCAGGGCACCGTGGGCGCGGCCGTGAACCAGATGAAGCGGCAGTACTACGCGCTCTACGGGCAGAAATGAGCGGGCACCCCATTGACGCGGTGAGGGCAGGCGTCCGCGGCCCCGCCATCGGGCGCCGACGGCGACACCGCGGCAGGTTCGTCAACCTCATGTACGTGCCGGCGCTCGCCCTCTTCGCCGTCTTCGTGTTCTATCCCCTCGCGCAGGGGGTCGCTCTGGCCTTCACGAACTGGGACGGATACTCGCCCTCCCGAACTTTCGTCGGCTTCGCGAACTTCACCCGCTTGTTCGGTGACGACACATTCCGCACCGCCCTGCTCAACACCCTGCTGTACGGGTTCGGCTGCACCTTCCTCCAGCAGGTGCTCGGCCTCGGTCTCGCGCTCGCCCTCGACGGGGTCAGCCGCGCGAAGGCGCTGGCCCGCGCCGTGATCTACCTGCCCGCGCTCGTCGCCCCCGTCGTCATGGGGATGATGTACTACCTCCTGTTCCAGTACGACCGCGGAGCGCTGAACGACGTCCTGACCGCCCTGTCCCTGCCACGCGTCGCCTGGCTGAGCAGCGGCACCGGTGCGGTCACGATCATCGTCGTCATCAACACCCTGCAATTCGTCGGCATCTCGATGGTCATCTACCTCGCGGGTCTGCAACAGATTCCGCAAGAGGTGTACGAAGCCGCCGAGTTGGACGGCGCTCGCGGATGGGCGCTACTCCGTTCCGTCACCGTTCCCCTGCTGAAGCCCGCGTTCGTGGCCAGCGTGATCATCAATCTCATCGGGGGGCTCAAGCTGTTCGACGTCATCCAGGTCCTGACCGCGGGCGGCCCCGGGTACGCCTCGCAGTCCGTCTCCACCTTGATCGGCCGCACCTACTTCGGTCAGCAGGCCGCGGGCTACGCCTCCGCGATGGGTGTGGCGCTGTTCGCGGTGATCGCCGTAGTCTCGGTCTTCCTCGTCGCCCGCATGGATCGCGCGGGAAGGGAGGCATGATGGCGTCCGAACGCTCGCGGCACGCATCACGAAAGGCCGGAGCGGCGAAGTGGCTGTTCATCACCATCGCCGTCCTGGTGCAGATGACGCCGTTCTACCTCGTCATCACGACCGCCTTCAAAGCGCGTACCGACACCTCGTCCCTCTGGCTCCCGCCCTTCGCACACGCCACCACGGACAACCTCGTGACGGCGCTCAACGGAGGGCACCTGGTCTGGGCGCTCGAAAACGGGTTGCTCGTGACGTTCGCCAGTACCGTCCTCACCTGCATCGTGGGGTCGATGGCCGCATATCCCCTCGCGCGCCGGAGGACCCGGCTGAACCGGCTCGTCTCACTGCTCATTCTCGGCGTGCTCATGGTGCCGCCGCTCAGCATCCTCGTGCCGCTGTACACGATGTTCGCCCGGCTCGGCCTGCTGAATACCTACGGCGGGCTCATCCTGGTGCTCACCACCCTGCAACTCCCCCTCGCCGTCTTCCTTTTCACCCAGTTCATGCGGGGACTGCCGGTATCGCTCGAGGAGGCCGCGGCGATCGACGGAGCGGGACTGTTCATCACCTTCACCCGTATCGTGCTGCCGTCGCTGAAGCCGGTGATGGCCACGGTCACCATCGTCACCGCGACGCAGGTGTGGAACGAGTTCGCGATGAGCTCGTACATCACCAGCACGCCGGAGATGCGCCCCCTCGCCCCCGCCGCGGCCAGCTTCTTCGCGACGCAGAGCAACAACATCGGCGCCGCGGCAGGGGCGGCCCTCATCGGACTCGTGCCGATCCTCGTCGTCTACCTCTTCTTGCAGAAGTACTTCGTCAAGGGCGCCCTCGCCGGCACCGGGAAGTAGCCCCGTGCTCGCCTGCCCAACCCGCCTCAGACTCCGCGAGCAGTGTTGACGCGGCCGAGTGCGCGTCCGGGACAAGCGATGTCAGTGGCCGGAACCATGTTCAGCGGTGTCCCGCCATCGCGGTGCGGAAGTCCCATTGCCGCATAGGAGATGGCGCATTGCCGGATTGGGAGAAGTCGAGCGCGGCACGGATGATGCCACCCGCGCGGCCGCGCAAGCTCACCAAGGTCCCGTTCGACGAGCTGGTCGACGGACGCTTGCAGAGCGTGGTGTCCAGTGGCTCGGGCATCGAGCGGGTCCATGTCTCGTAGGTCGCGGTCGGCACCTACGCGTTCGCCTACAACCACAACAACCGGTCCTGCGGCGGTGCGCGGGGCTCGTTCTGCAACCACCGGCCGGCTGCTGCCCTCGGTGTCGACGTGCAGAAACACGCGCAAGGAAGCGTGGCGCCGCTACGAGCATGAGGTCATCCCGCCCCGGCTGCTGGCAGATGCCGCGCCGAGCGAGATGTCCGCATGCGCGGGCTGGTCAACCGGGTCGCCTCCATGACGCGCCCGGTATCCGCCGGACGGTACTCGGCTTCGGTGATCCAGCCCGCGTCCCACGGGTAGGCCGCGATACGACGCAGGCCCGCCATGGCCGGCGCAGCCGGGTCCCACAAGGCCAGGACGTGAGACCCCGCAGTTCCTCTACGGAGCCGCCGCCCTCCGGGGAGGGATCGCGACTACCGGTGCGCAACTGTCGGTGTGCTCCGACAGACGCGAGCGCCTCGGCGGCATCCTCCACGAGTGCCGACATTTCGCATGACTACACGGATGAGATTTCCGGCAAGCGCAGCGCTCGCATCGCCGGCTCAGGCACAGCCGGGGCCGCTGCCGGACGTCGTCTGTTACTTCACTCCACCCGCGATCTTCAGGTCGGACAGGGACTTCAGCGGCTTGCGTTCCGACTTTCGATCGGCCGTAGCAAACCCTTGACGCGAACTCCGCAGAGTGATGCAGTGTCGGCGGTGGATCGATCCACCAGTCACGTTGTGTATTCAAGTGCCCTGCTTGGCGCGGGCAAGATCAAAGGTGATGATCGTGACGCCCACCCGTCCAGACGTCGTTCTCATCCACTGCCATGATCTCGGCCGATGGCTGTCGTGCTACGGACAGACGAGCGTGCCGAGTCCGAACCTCCAGAGGTTCGCCGAACGGTCCGTGGTCTTCGAGCGGGCCTTCGCCACGGCGCCGCTGTGCTCGCCGGCCCGCGGTTCTCTCTTCACTGGGCTGTCACCCCACCGTCATGGGGTGATGGGGCTGGCGCATCATGCATGGCGGTACCGCAAGGGTGTCGCGACGCTGCCCGAGCTGCTCGAGCCCCTCGGCTATGACACAAGCCTGATCGGGCTCCAGCATGAGAACGTCGATCCCGCCGTCCTCGGTTTCGGTGAGGTGGGCGGGGTGGGCTTCCTGCCTCGCGCGTGGCCGGTGGTCGAGGCCGCCGAGAGCTGGCTGGCCGAGCGTGCCACGCAATCCGAGCGCGCGCCGTTCCTGCTCACGGTCGGCTTGTGGGAAGTGCACCGGCCATGGCCCGCCGAAGACTATGAGCACGCCGACCCGGCCGAGGTCGAGGTACCCGCCTATCTTCCGGACAACGAGCACTCCCGGGAGGACATCGCCGCCTTCTACGGATCCATCCGCCAGATGGACGCCGCCGTCGGACATCTGCTGCGACGCGTGGACGAGATAGTCGATCCGCGGAACACGATGGTGGTATTCACCACCGACCACGGCGCGGCCTTCCCACGCGCCAAGGGGACGCTCTACGACCCCGGCACCGGCGTGGCACTGATCGTCCGCCCGCCACTTTCCTGGGGCGTGCCCCCCGGCCCCCGGCCCGACCTCGTCAGCCATCTGGACGTAGTGCCCACCCTGCTCGAACTTGCGGGTGGGGAACCGCCGCAGGACCTCGGTCTGGAGGGTGTGAGCCTGCTGCCGCTGCTGCGCGGGACCCCCGCCGCGGCCGGTTCCGATGACCAGGCGATCCTGCCACCCGGTGAGGACGAGCGGCTGCTGTTCACCGGGAAGACCTACCACGACTCCTACGATCCGATGCGCGCCGTGCGCAGCGAGCGCTACAAGTACATCCGCAACTTCGTCTCCGGTCCCATGCTCCGCTTGTCCCAGGACCTGGAACACAGTCCCACCCGGCGCGGCCTGGGTGACGGACACCTCCGGCCACGTCCGGAGGAGGAGTTGTACGACCTGTGCCGGGACCCCTGGGAGCAGGAGAACGTAGCCGACGATCCCAGCTACGAAAAGGTCCGTGGCGCGCTGGCGCAGCGGCTCGACCGATGGATGTCCGACACCTGCGATCCGTTGGCGACCGGACCGATCGGGCTTCCACCGGCCCGTTCCCGGGCATTCGACGCCCTGCCCGCGCTCCCTCCCGTCTCCCCCTGATCGGCGGCCCCCGTCCCCTCCTGGCCGCCATCGTGACTTCCGCCCTCTCCCGCGGCCTCTCCTGCCGCTCCAGAACAAGGACGTACGCCTGATGTCTCCCACCGACCGCACAAGACCCCGGTTCCCCCTGGCCGTCTATCTCTTCGGTGCCCTCGCCGAGCTCCTCTTCGGCTATGACACCGGCGTGATCGGCGTCGCCATGTTGTCCATCAAGAGGGAGCTGGGCATCGGCCCCGGCCTGCAAGGTTTCATCGTCAGCTCTCTGCTGCTGGGTGCGGCGGTCGGTGTCGGCGTGGCCGGCTGGCTGTCGGACCGCTTCGGCCGCCGCTGGATCATCTTCGCCACCGGAGTCGTCTTCGCCGCGGGCGGTCTGGGGGTGGGCTTCGCCTCCGATGTGTGGGCCCTGATCGTCATCCGGTTCGTCATGGGTCTCGGCGTCGGGGCGAGCGCCGCGGTGGTCTCGGTGTATCTGGTCGAAGTGGCCCCGACCCGGCACCGTGGTGCCATCGGCGGGCTGGGCCAGCTGATGGTCGTGCTCGGCATTCTGCTGTCCTACGGCGTGGGCTACGCACTCCAGCCGTACGACGCCTGGCGGTGGATGCTCGGACTGTCCGCGGTACCCGCCCTCGTGCTGAGCGCCGGCATCGTCTTCCTGCCCGAGACTCCGCGCTGGCTGATCCTGCACGGCAGGACCGATGAGGCGCGGGCCTCGCTGATACGGCTCGGGCGCGGGGCCGGTGCCGACACGGAGCTGGCCGAACTCGACCGCGCGCTCCGTATGGCCGACCGGAAGCCGGGTCTGGGTTTCACCCTGCGGACGATGGCGGCTCCTGGTTCCCGCCGGGCGCTGTTCGGGGCGGTGGGCCTGGCCCTGCTGGTGCAGTTCGTCGGTGTGAACTCGATCCTGTATTTCGCCCCCACCACATTGGTCCACGCAGGTTTCGGGGACAACGCGGCAGTCGCGGCCAACCTTGGTATCGGCACGGCCAATGTGGTCTTCACCCTCGTCGGCCTGTCCATCGTGGACCGGGTCGGCAGGAAGGCCCTGCTGATGACCGGCTGCGCTGTCATGGCCACCGCCATGGCCGTGCTGGGCGCATTCACCGCGCTCACATCGCACTCCGCAGCGACGGCCTGGTTCACTCTCATCTGCATGATCGTCTTCCTGGCCTCGTTCGCAGCCACCTGGGGCGTCTGCGTACGGGTGGTGATCTCCGAATTGTTCCCCGCCGAGATCCGGGGTTCGGCCACCGGGCTGGTGCTCGTCCTCAACTGGCTGGCGAACTTCGCGGTCAGCCAGTCTTTCCCCACTCTGCTGGAGAGCAGCGCCGCACTGTCCTTCTTCCTCTTCGCCGCCGTGTGTGTCATCGCAGCCGTGTTCATCCGGAACGTCTTGCCGGAGACCGGCCGAGGTCACGTCTTGGACGCCTCCCCTGCCGTCCACCAGGACGACGATCCCCAGCGGTCCGGGACATCCACTGCCAAGAGCGTACGACCAGGAGTCGACGGCTGATGGGGCAGGAGGAACACCAGCGGCCATGCTGTGCTCCCTCGTCCGCGGCGCCGCCCGCGAGCCATGACGACACCTCCCCGGCCTGGTCGGGGAGCGGTACGCACGGGATCGAGCAGATGAGGATCCCCGCGGGACGACTCTCGATGGGCGACGCGCACGGCGACGGCCACCGGGCGGACGGGGAGACACCGGTGCACCGGGTGGAGCTGACCGCCTTCGACATCGACGCCACCTCGGTGACGGTTGCCGACTTCGCTGCCTTCGCCAACGCCACCGGATACCGCACGGACGCCGAACGATACGGGTGGTCCGCGGTCTTCCACCTCGCCGTGCGCGCCCCTCGATCCGACATCGCCGGTTCCTCGGAGGACGCGCCCTGGTGGCTTGCGGTCCGCGGGGCCGACTGGCGGCATCCGGGCGGACGGGAGTCAGAAGCGCTTCACACGCCCGACCATCCCGTCACCCATGTGTCCTGGCACGACGCCGCCGCCTATTGCCAGTGGGCAGGGCGCCGTCTGCCGACGGAAGCACAGTGGGAGTACGCCGCGCGAGGCGGTCTGGTCGGCGCCCGCTACCCATGGGGCGACGAGTTGCACCCCGGCGGCGCGTGGCGGTGCAACATCTGGCAGGGCGACTTCCCCGTCCACAACACGCGGGAAGACGGTTACATGACCACCTGCCCAGTGCGGTCGTACCTGCCCAATGGCTACGGCCTGTGGCAGACAGTCGGCAACGTATGGGAGTGGTGCGCCGACTGGTTCTCCGCCACCTACTACCGGTCCTCCCCGGTGGACAACCCCGCCGGTCCGCGCCGGGGCGAGACCAGGGTGATGCGTGGTGGCTCCTACCTGTGCCACGACTCGTACTGCAACCGTTACCGCGCGGCGGCACGATCCTCGAACACTCCGGACTCCTCGATGGGCAACTGCGGGTTCCGTACCGTCGGTGGCTCCGTGGAACCAGCTCGGAGCACGGCATGACGGACCGTCGGCGTCCGGAGGCCGAGGAAGGCACGGAACCGGACTATCGCTTCACGCTCGCCAACGAACGGACCTTCCTGGCCTGGATCCGCACCGGCATCAGCCTGCTGGCCGCCGGGGTCGCCGTGCGTCAGCTCGTGCCCTCCTTCCAGGTCCCGCATGCTCGCGAATTGCTCGCGGTGGCGTGCACACTGCTGGCGGTTGTGATCAGCGCCGGGGCATACCCGCGCTGGCGCAAGGTCCAGCGGGCGCTGTCCCGGCAGGCGCCGCTGCCGCCCTCACGAACGACCGCGGTACTCGCCGGAGTCCTGTGTACGGTCGGGGTGTTCACCACCGTCCTCGTGTGGGTGGGAGGCACGGGGTGACGGGGGCCGCGGGGCCGCCGAGCGGATTGTCCAGCCGAGCGGCTCCGGATCCGGGGCTACAGCCAGAGCGTACGGAGCTGGCGTGGCGCCGTACCGCGCTGTCATCGGCGGTGGGAGCGCTGTTGCTCGTCCACGAGGTGTTGGCGCGGCCGTCCGTCCTCATCTGGGCGGTCTCCGGGTGCGCCATATGCACCGCGGCCGCTGTGCTGGTGGCGCGCGGCCTGCGCCGCGGTGAGCGTCCGCCGCCACCGTGGGTGCTCGCCTCGGTCGGTGCGCTGGCCGCGTCCACGGGTGTGTTCGCCACCGCCTGGGTGCTGGTCGGCTGACCGACAGCCCTCCACGGGGTCGCTCGGTCACGGCCCCGGTCGAAGGCGGACGGTCAGAGGCTCCCGCAGCCGCAGGATCGCCGTACGACCAATTCGGGGCGGACTTTCACTTCACCGGTCGGCCGCTCGCCGACGGCCATGGCGTTGTGCAGCGTCTCGGCCGCCAGTTCCCCCAGGTGCTGCGGGTGCACGGACACGCTGGTCAGCGGTGGCTCCCAGAAGTCGGCGACCGCCAGATCGTCGAATCCGATGACGCGCACCTCGGCCAGCCGGCCCGGCGCGAGGTCCCGCAGCACACGGTAGAGTCCGAACGCGATGGTGTCGCTGTGACAGATGATGCCGTCGGGAAATTCCTCCCGTTCCAGCAGCAGGCGTCCAAGTTCCCGTCCGCCCTCGGCGCTGGTCGCACCGGGCAGGTCCGCCACGATCCGAACGTCCGGGCCCGCCTGTGCGATCCTCCGGCGGAATCCCGCCACGCGGTCCTTTCGCGCGACCGCGTTCTCCGGACCGCCGAGGTACGCCATCCGGGTGGCGCCGTGCTCGATGAGATGGCCGGCCGCCAGCTCACCGCCCAGGAGATCGTCCGGTCCCAGATAGGGCGCCGCCTCGCCGGGCAGGTACCGCGTGGTCAGCAGGTACGGCACGCGCAGCCGGTCCAGCCGGTCCAGCAGTCCGGCGTCGCTACCCTGCGCGGGGACCAGTACCAGGCCGTCGATCTGGCGCTCCAGCAATGTGGTCAGCAACCGGTCCTGCCGGGCCACCGCGTCGAAGGTGTTCGACACCATCGTCACCAGAGCATGGCGCTCCAGCGCCCGCTCGAGACCGAGGGCCATCTCCGCGAAGAAGGGGTGGGTGATGTCGGTGACGAGCAGCCCCACCGCCTCGCTGCGCTGGAGGCGCAGCGAGGCGGCACCCCGGTGGTAGACATACCCCAGCCGTTCCATGGATGTCGTGACCTTCCGGCGGGTGGCGTCCGAGAGACGGCCGCCGCCCCTCAGCACCAGTGAGGCCGTCGACCGCGACACCCCCGCGTCCGCCGCCACATCCGCCAGCGTCACGCGGCTCCCCGACGGCATTTCGGCCTCCTCACACGGACTGCGACGTTCTGGTCACGCTACCCGTGCAGGGTATCGGACACCGGATCTCGCTCCACCATGCGTGCGGCGCCGGGGCTGGCAGATCGACGTCGGGGATTCTCGGGTCCTCGGACGAGGGGAAGACGTCGGCAGTGTCCGCGAGCCAGCGCAGCACCCTGCAGGTCAGCCTTCCGGTCGTACGGGAAGGGCGCGCGCTCCAGTTGCTGTTCCTCTCGACTGCGAACCCGCCCTCGGCGAAAGCATAGCTGCGGTGCGGGGCGGACGGATCGAGCGCCAGCGGGACCAGGCTGCGGCCGAAATGCCGATGAGGTGCCCGGACGCCGACGTGCTGCACCACACCCGCCGCACCGGCGACGCAGCGATCGCGATCGAGGACCTCGATTTTTCGGACGACACACCAGTCAGGAACGGCACGGCCGGAACAAGCGCTTCCGGCGGCTGCTCTCCCGTTTCTCGACCGCGAAGCTCAAGGCGAGGCTGGTGTCGATGGCCGCCGAGCAGGGCATCACGATCGTCGCCGTCGACCCCGCCTACACCTCTACGGGGTGCCCAGCACTGGCAGAAACCGCTGGCCACCACAACCCGCACGACCACGCGTCACGAAGTGGCAGCCGTGGCGATCGGAATGCGCGCCTTCGGGCACCCGATCAGGCGACGGACGGCACCACCCCCACCACACCAGAGCGATGTGGTGGGGCATCGGACCACCCAGGCCAGGCCGGATACCCGAGGGCGTGAGGAGACCCGCCCCTGCATCCCCGGACCACGATCACGAGTCGTGCCGCCCGGACGTGGAGTGAAAGCGGGCGACCAGGGGGTACCTCCCAGCGGTAGCTGGGGGAGTGTCCAGCACCGTTCGGGACACGCGGCTGAGCACGAGTCCTGGTACCACGCCCTCACTCCCGCTCAGTCCATAGGAACGGTTCAGTGAGTACGAGGGGGGAGCGGGCGCCAGGAGTCGGCGGCGGTCGCGGCGAACGCGAGTGGTCCGAGGACGATCAGCAGGAGGACGGGGGACATGGTCAGCAGGACGGCGGCGGCGGCCGTGGACCCGGCCAGCAGTACGAGGGCGAGCGGCTGTCCCGGCACCGACCGGAACGCCGCCGCGAGCACGGTGCGCCAGCGCAGCCCGTCCCGCCAGGCCGCGGCACACCGCAGCCCCAGGGCGGCGAGCGCGGCTGTCGCGACGGCGAAGGCCACACCGGCGCCCGACCCATGGGCATCCAGGGCGAGTGTGTCCAGCCACAGCAGGGCCAGCGCCCCGGTGGGCGCGAGCCAGACGGCGGGGCCCGAACGCAGCACCCGGTACATCGCCGCCAGGAAGTGACGTGGCGCTACTCCTGCTCCCCCGTGTGCCTGCTCGCGCAGGACCGTGCAGCCGGCCACCAGCGCGGGGTAGGCGGTGACCACCGGGAGCGAGGCGAGCAGCAGGAACACACCGAGCAGCAGGCAGTCGGCGAACGGAGCGAACCAGGTACGGCGCACGTGCCCGCCCCCTATCCCTTGAGCCCGGAGGTGTGCACGCCCTCGACCAGCAGACGCTGGAAGGCGAGGAAGAACAGCAGAACGGGTACGAGCGTGAGCACCGACATCGCGAACATCGGCCCGAACGCGGAGCCGCCCGACTGGTCGACGAACATCCGCAAGCCCAGCTGGAGCGTGTAGTCCTGCGGGTCGGCGAGGTACATGAGCTGGGAGAGGAAGTCGTTCCAGCTCCAGATGAACGAGAAGATCGTCGTGGTGACCAGGGCCGGTTTGAGCAGCGGCATGATGACGTACCCGAAGGTGCGGTACGGCCCGCAGCCGTCGATGACCGCCGCCTCATCCAGTTCGCGCGGCAGCGAGCGGATGAACTGGACGATCAGGAAGACGAAGAACGCCTCGGTGGCCAGGAACTTCGGCAGGATCAGCGGCAGGAAGGTGCCGACCATGCCGAGCTTCTGGAAGATGATGTACTGCGGGATCAGCACGACGTGCATCGGCAGCATCAGCGTGCCGATCATCACCGCGAAGTAGAGGCCGCGGCCCCGGAAGCGGAGCCTGGCGAAGGCGTACGCGGCCAGGGAGCAGGACAGCACGTTGCCGATGACCGCGCCGGTGGAGATGAGCAGCGAGTTGCCGAAGAGCCGCCACAGGGCGATGCCGCTGATGCCCTCGGCGGCCTGGGTGTAGTTGCCCGGGGTGAAGACCTTCGGGATCGGGCTCAGATTCGAGATGATCTCGGTGCCGGACTTCACCGACGCGGTGACCAGCCACAACACCGGGTAGAGCAGCACGAGTCCGAGCACCACGCAGACGATGTGCCACACCGCGGAGCGCAGCGGTGGATCGGCGGTGGTGGCGGGAGCGGTGGCGGGGGCCGGGGACGGCGCGGTCGTCATGACGCCTCCTCCTGTCCGTAGAAGACCCACAGCCGGGAGCTGCGGAAGACGAGGAACGTGACCAGTGCGATGACGGCCAGCAGGACCCACGCCATCGCGGAGGCGTATCCCATGTGGAAGTTGGTGAATGCCTGTTGGTACAGGTACAGCGAGTAGAAGAGCGTCGAGTCCGACGGGCCGCCGGTGCCGTCGCTGACGACGAACGCGGAGGTGAAGGATTGGAAGGACTGGATGATCTCCAGGACCAGGTTGAAGAAGAGGACGGGCGTCAGCATCGGCAGGGTGATGGAGAAGAAGGTACGGATCCGGCTCGCTCCATCGATCGAGGACGCCTCGTACAGCTCCTTCGGGATCTGCTTCAGCCCGGCCAGAAAGATCACCATGGGCGCGCCGAACTGCCAGATGGTGAGCATGATGAGCGGATACAGAGCGTAGTCCGGATTGTCGGTGAAACCGCCGATGTCGAGGCCGAAGAACGCCAGGGAACGGTCGGTGAGACCGCCGGTGGCGAACAGCGACCGCCACACCAGGGCGACACTGACGCTCGCGCCGAGCAGTGACGGAGCGTAGAAAGCGGCGCGGTACAGGCCGACTCCACGGCGGGCGCGGTTCAGCAGCAGCGCCACGGCGAGGGCGGCCGCGAGCTTGAGAGGGGCACCTATGAGGACGAACTTCAGGGTGACCCCCACCGAAGTGAGGAACCGGTCGTCCTCCAGCATGTAGCGGTAGTTGGCCAGCCCCACCCAGTTCGGCTTCGAGAAGAGGTCGTAGTCGGTGAACGACAGATAGAGCGAGGCGAGCATCGGGCCGAGGGTTAGGACGACCGCGCCGATCAGCCAGGGCGCCAGGAAGACGTGTGCCGACAGCACCGTTGAACGGCGGCGGCGCCGCACCTCGGGAACGGCGTCGGTGAGGTCGCCGCCGGGGCGGGGAATGGGACGGGGTGGCGCGGTCGCCTGGGCCACCGTCGGTGTCGTTCTGCTGAGGAATGCTGGTCGTTGAGCCATCTTCGTTCTTTCTTCGATCGGTGCTGTCTCGGGCAGACCGCGCAAGGGTGTCGATACGTATCGACAGCACATGGCCGACGGCCGTGTGGAGCGGGCGCCCGCGCAGCGGCGCGGCCATACTCCTTGCGGCGGCGCCGCGGTGGTGGGTCTACCAGCGCGGCAGCGTCGGGTCGAAATCCGGCTCGACGGTCCTCATGTAGATCGTGTCGTGCCGGTGCTCGCGCCCCAGGCTCAGGTATGTCGCGTGCAGGCGGTCCAGCGCAGCGCGGTCGAGCTCCACCCCGAGCCCGGGGCCCTGGGGCACTGGCACGGCTCCGTCGACGAAGGACAGCGCGCCGGGCGCCACCACGTCGTCCTCGGCGTTCCACGGGTAGTGGGTGTCGCACGCGTGGTCCAGGTGCTCCGTGGCAGCGGCCACGTGGGTCATCGCCGCGAGACTGATTCCCAGGTGCGAGTTCGAGTGCATCGACAGTCCCCAGCCGACGGCCTTGCAGACGTCACCCAGCGCGGCGGTGCCCCGCAGCCCGCCCCAGAGGTGGTGGTCGGCGAGCACGATCCGCACGGCGCCGTGGTCGAGGGCGGGGCGCATGGTCTCCAGCGAGGTCACGCACATGTTCGTGGCGAGCGGGATCGAGGTCTGCGTGGCGAGGGCGCCCATGTCCTCGACCCCGGCCACCGGGTCCTCCAGGTATTCGAGGACTCCCTCGAGTTCGCGGGCCGCCGTGAGGGAGGTCTGAAGGGTCCACGCGGTGTTCGGGTCGATACGGAGCGGGTGTCCGGGGAACGCCGCGCGCAGCGCGTGGATGGCCGCGATCTCCTCGTCCGGCGGGAAGACCCCGCCCTTGAGCTTGAGCGAGCGGAAACCGTACCGGTCCACCATGCGCCGCGCCTGGGCGACGATGCCGTCCGGGTCCAGCGCGGCGCCCCACTCGTCCCCGATCGCTGGAGCGCCCTCCCGTTCCGGGTGCTGCTCCCACTTGTAGAAGAGGTACGCGCTGTAGGGCACGGCATCACGCACCCGGCCGCCCAGGAGATCGACGACCGGTACGCCCGACAGTTTGCCCTGTGCGTCCAGGCACGCGACCTCGATCGCCGCGTACACGCGCCGTACGTCGACGGCGGGCGCGGGGATCGGGGCGGGGCCGCGCGATTCGGGCGGGCTCGTGCGGTCGGCCCAGCGCCGCCACTGCGCATCGGGACCGTAGTCGACGCCGTCTGCCCGGCCGGCCAGCAGCGCGCCGACGACCCGGCCGACCGCGGCCGTATCGAAGACGTGGATGCCCGCCATGTGTGTACCGGCGAGGGTCAGCCAGTCGAGCTGCCAGGCATGGCCGGCGCATTCGCCGAGACCGGTCACCTCGCCGCCATGGCCGTCGTCCACGATCAGCTCGACGACCGCGCGCAGGGCGTGAGGCTGGTGTACTCCATCGGCGTTGAGCAGCGGGGGGTCGGAGAAGGCGATGGGAGTGACCCGCAATTCGCGGATGATCATGGCTCAGCCCTCCGGCACGGTCGTATGGAACTTTTCCATCATCTGGGCGGCCGCTGCCCGTACGCCCTGCTTGCCGAAGATCACGTCCTGGTAGACGCTCTTGAACGCCAGCTTGTCCTCGTCGGAGCCGGGCGGAGGCAGCGGAGACGAGGCGAAGTCCTTCTCGCATGCCTTGACGTAGTCGTAGATCATGCGGTTGTCCTTGCTGAAGCCGGGGGCAAGGCGAGTGAGGTTCGGCTCGTTCGGCGGGAGACCGCGGACCACACCGAGCGCGCGTCCCCCCTCGAGGTCGTTGAGCATGAAGTCGAGCAGCAGCGCGGCCTCCCGCTTGTGCGCGCAGCGCTGCTGTACGCACATCATCCCCGCGCCCGCGGTCAGGCCGAGCGGTGCCCCGGAGGACACGGTGGGGAACGGCACGGCGACGACCTCGCCGTATGCCTCGAAGTAGGGCGTGACCGAGGAGGTGAGCTTGAACTCGGCCGTGGAGATCTTCCGTACCAGCGGAGAGCTCTCGATCGAGCCGTCGTAAGAAGCGGTGATGTTGGGCGGGGTGAAGATGCCCTTGTCCCGCAGCCGCGACGTCAGCTCCCAGAACGCGGCGAGATCGGCCGTGGTGAAGCCGAGTGAGGTGTCGGCCTTGTAGATCGACTTGCCCCGCTGGGCGAGCCATACGTTGAAAGTCTCGCTGTAGCCGCCGAAGTCGGTGAGCGGGCTTCGGCCGGGTATGGCCCGCTTCAGGGTGGGGCCGACGTCGTCCAGGAGGTCGTCCCAGGTCCACCCCTTCTTCGGGAGGCCGACCCCGGCCTTGCGCCACAGGGTGGGATCGACGAACAGGGCCTGCGTCGTGAGCCCCGTCGGTACCGCGTACAGCTTGCCACCCAGGCGGTTGGCGTTCACATAGGCGGCGGGCACCTGGTCCAGGGAGAGGGCGGAGAACTCGGGGCCGTCGAGGTTCGCGAGCAGCCCGTAGTCGGCGTAGGACCGCATTTGGTAGTAGTCCATTTGCAGAATGTCGGGGCCGCCTCCTGCCGCCACTTGGGTGGCGAGCCGCTGGAAGTAGGCGGCGTACCCGGTGAAGGAGGTCGCCACCTTGATGTTCGGATGGCGGCGCTCGAAGATCCGCAGCGCCTTGGTGGTGGCCACATTGGCATCGTCGGGGCCCCACCACTGGAAGCCGAGCGTCACCGTGTCGTCGGCGGCGGCCTTTGGAGTGGCGCACCCTGCGGTGGCAGCGCCCAGACCCAGTGCGCCGAACGAAGCGAGCAAACGCCGGCGCGAGGGCGAGAACGGGGTGGGGGGACGGCATGTTGCGGACATCGCGGGCCTTCGCTCTGTGGATCGGGGGATAGCGGAGAACGACTGCAAACGTTTAAACGTTTTCACGCTGTTGCAGGCTGAGAGGCATCTTCGTTCTCTCTTCGGTCGGCGCTGTCTCGAACGGACCGCGCGGGGGTGTCGATGCGTATCGACAGCAATCAGATGTCATCCCCCTTGATGCGAACAGTGGGGATCAGTGGACAGGCAGGCTGGCCTGACGCACGGTCAGGCGTGGGATCACCGGTTCAATGGTCGAAGTGTTGGGCACGCTCTCGCGGTTCAGTGGTCGGAACAGGATCCTCATCACGGCGCGAGACGTCCCTGGGTTCCAGCGAGAGGTTGGTGACGGGGGTGTGGAGGTCTCGGCCGCCCGGTCCGTACACAATCCGATGACGGACAGACCGCGACCCGGAACCGTCCCTCGGTCCAGATCGAGCGGCGTCCGCTCATGACATAGGAGACCGTGCTCTGGGAGACGCCCGCCAACCGGGCCGCATCCCGGCTTTTCACCATGCGGGGCACCTCCCTCGGTGTCGATGCGTATCGACTGACTGGGACGCGACTGTAGGGACGGGCCGCACACCACGGCAAGTGTCGTGCAGGAAAAGTTGGGTGCAGTTCGTTTGAGTGAGGTGGCCGATCAGGGCGGTGACACCCAATGTGGGGGGACAAGCGGATCCAGGGCGATTCCTCAGACGCCTGCACATACCTCCGGCGCCCCGGAGGCAGACGACATCACGTGGCGGCAGTTCCCGCACGGCTGCTCGATCATCACGACGCGAGGCCCACCGGCTACGCCAGAGCGCCGACTCGAGCGACGAGGCCGACGACCGGCCAGTCCCGGTGCAGACCTCTGGCCAGGGCGGATGGCATTCTCGGCAAGCACACCGCCTCGACGGGGGCCTTGATCCAGGCGGGCAGGAGGACGCCGGTCTGCTGGGTGAGCATGTCGCCGAAGTCGCCGACCAGCCGGTGCCTGATGGCCGTTGTCAGACGCGGCATCCGGGCAGGCGCAGGGCTGAGGTGCTAGAGGATCTCGAAGTGCCTGAATCGTGGGGAGGCGACGGCGGGAAGCGGCGGGCGTCGAGGGTTGCGATCTTGGGAGTGTCCAGGCGCTCCGCCGCGGTCATGACGGAGGCGTCGGCGATACCGAGCGGAGGTCGTGGTAGCGGCCGCCGAGCTCGGCGCAACTTTTTCGTGCACGGCACTTGCCGTTGCGTGCGGCCCGTCCTTACAGTCTCGTCCCAGTCAGTCGATACGCATCGACACCGAGGGAGGTGCCCCGCATGGTGACAAGCCGGGATGTGGCCCGGTTGGCGGGCGTCTCCCAGAGCACGGTCTCCTATGTCATGAGCGGACGCCGCTCGATCTCCCCCGAGACCCGGCGTCGGGTCGAGGAGGCGATCCAGACGTTGGGGTTCCAGCCCAACGCGGGTGCACGGGCGCTGGCGAGTCAGCGCAGCAAATTCATCGGTCTGGTCGTGCCGTTCGCGCCGGGGGCCGATATGACGGCGGTGCTGCCCTTCATCGAGACGATCACCAAGTGCGCCCGGGAAGAGGACCACAACGTCATCCTGGCCACCGAGGACGAGGGCGCCGAGGGCCTCACCCGGCTCAGCGACCAGTCCCTGTGCGACGCGATCGTGCTGATGGAGGTCGGGGCGAAGGACCCGCGCATCCCTGTGGCGGCCGGGCTGAGCGTGCCCGTCATCCTGATCGGCGTGCCGGACGATCCCGCGGGCCTGTACTGCGTCGACATGGACTACACCCTGGCGGGGCGCATGGCGGTGGACGAGTTGGCCGCCTCCGCGCACGACCGCGTCGTCATGCTCGGTTACCCGCGTGACGTGATGGCGCGTGACGTCAATTTCGTCCGTCGTTTCCTGCGGGGAGCCGAGGACTCGGCCGCCACACACGGCATCGCCTACGCCGCGGTGAGACCGCCGGACACCACCCGTGCCGGGGCTGAGGCCGCCCTGGACCAGGTGCTCGCGGAACCCGAGCCCGGCGGCGGGAGAGGCCGGCTCGGCCTCGTCGTCCCCGATTACCAGTTGATCCAGCCGACGCTGCAGAGCCTGCTGGACCGCGGGCTGGTTCCGGGCCGCGACCTGTCCGTCATCGGACTGTGCACGGATCGGACGGCCGAGACCTCCACACCCCCCGTCACCAACATCTCGCTGGAACCCAGGGACGTCTCGCGCCGTGCGATGAGGATCCTGTTCCGGCTGCTGAACCGCGAGAGCGTGCCCACCCTTTCGACCATTGAACTGGTGACCCCGCGTCTGACCGTGCGTCAGACCAGCCTGCCTGTCCGCTGATCCTCAACTGTTCGCGTCAAGGGGGGTGACACCTGATTGCTGTCGATACGTATCGACACCCCCGCGCGGTCCGCCCGAGACAGCGCCGACCGAAGAGAGAACGAAGATGGCTCAACGACGAGAATTCCTCAGCAGAACGACACTGACGGTGGCCCTGGCGCTCCTGGCGCCGCTCTCCCTGAGCGCCTGTGGCTCGAATGCCGGATCGTCCGGCGGTGCCGGCACGCTGCGGGTGATGGACTCCTACGTCGATCAGCCCGACAAGCAGGTCTACGCGAAGGTCCTGGACGCGTGCGGGCAGCGGAACGGAGTGAAGATCGAGCGAGAGGCCGTACCCGGCGCCTCCCTCATCTCCAAGGTGCTGCAGCAGGCGTCGTCGCGGACACTGCCGGACGTGCTGATGCTCGACAACCCCGACCTGCAGCAGATCGCCGCCGCCGGCGCCCTCGCTCCGCTCGGTGACTTCGGCCTGTCGGCGGACGGATACGCCAAGGGAGTGGTGGACGCCTCCACCTACCAGGGCAAGCTGTACGGCCTGCAGCCGGTGACCAACACGGTCGGCCTGTTCTACAACAAGGACATACTGGACCGGGCGGGGATCAAGCCGCCCGCTACGTGGGACGAGCTCAAGTCGGCCGCCAAGAAGCTCACGTCGGGCAAGAGGTACGGCATCGCCTTCTCCGCACCGGCCACCCGCGAGGGAACGTGGCAGTTCCTGCCGTTCATGTGGTCCAACGGCGGCGATGAGAAGAACATAGCCACCCCCGAGGTTGCGCAGGCCCTTCAGTTGTGGGTGGACCTTGTCAAGAACGGGTCCGCCTCGAAGTCGGTGGTCAACTGGGGCCAGGCCGACGTCAATGACCAATTCAAAGCGGGCAACGCGGCCATGATGATCAACGGCCCCTGGCAGTTCCCGGTCCTGGACAAGGAGAAGAGTCTGCACTACGGCGTCGTGCAGATTCCGGTACGCAAGGCCGGCGGCCCCCCGGTCGTCCCTCTGGGCGGTGAGACATGGACGGTCCCGCGGACCGGCAACGCGGAGCGCCAGGCCAAGGCGGCCAAGGTCGTCGCGTGCCTCAACTCCGACAAGAACCATTTGTCGCTGGCCTCGCAGCGCCAGACCGTGCCGACGAAGACCGTGCTGATGGACAAGTTTGCCGCAGAACAGCCCAAGATGAAGGCGTTCATCCAACAGGTGCGTGACGCCCGGGCCCGCACCGGTGAGTTGGGCAAGGACTGGCCGAAGGCCGCTACCAGGATCTACACCGCGATCCAGACCGCGCTCACCCAGGGCGCGACTCCGGCGCAGGCATTGAAGCGGGCACAGGATGGCTGATGCACGGCGGGCGGCCCGGGCCGTGGGCAATGCCTCCGCCCTCACCCGCCGCGGACTGCCCCGGAACGACAAGCACCCCGTAGGCCCTGAGGCCGTGCGGCAGGCGGCGCCCAAGTCCCCTGCCCCGCCCGGCAGAACACCCTGGAAGCGATCCTGGTGGCGGTCCAGGCGCGGCCGACAGCACTCGTCCCTCCTTCTGTTCCTGATTCCGGCCCTGGCCTACATGGTGGCCTTCTTCGGCTACCCGGTGGTGAAGAACGTCGTCATGGGGTTCCAGCACTACACGACGGCCACCTTCTACACCGGCCAGGCGCCATGGGCCGGGTTCGCCAACTACACGGCGGTCGTGTCTTCCGCCGTCTTCGACAAGGCACTCCTCAACACGGTGCTGTTCACCGTGGGTTCGATCGCGGGGCAGTTCCTCACCGGCCTGGCGATCGCGCTGTTCTTCCGCCGCAGGTTCCCGCTGAACGGTGTCATGCGCTCCCTGCTACTGCTGCCGTGGCTGGTGCCGCTGATCGTCTCCAGCGCGGTGTGGCGCTGGATCCTCGACCAGGACAACGGCGTGCTCAACCGGTTCCTCGGTGCCCTGCACCTGGTACAGGACCGTCCCGGCTGGCTGACCAGCACCTCGCTGGCGCTGATCGCGGTGATCATGGTCAACATCTGGATCGGGATCCCCTTCAACGTCGCGATCCTCTACGGAGGACTGCAGGACATCCCCGAGGAGCTGTACGAGGCGGCGGCCTTGGACGGGGCGACGGGCTGGCGGGCGTTCCGGCACGTGACCTGGCCCCTGCTGCGCCCCGTGGTCAGCGTGGTGCTCGTCCTCGGCGTGGTCTATACGGTCAAGGTGCTCGACGTGATCCTCGGGCTCACCAACGGCGGCCCGGCGAACGCGACGCAGACCATCGCCAGCCAGTCCTACCAACTCTCCTTCCAGCAGTTCGACTTCGGGCAGGGCGCCGCGCTCGGCAACATCCTCATCGGCATCTCGCTGGTCTTCGCCGTCCTCTACCTGCGTGCGAACCGGCGCACCGTCGAGCAGTGAGGCCGTCATGTCATCCATCACGCACACATCTGTCCACCGGCGGCACTCTCGGCGGCCGTGGGGGCACACCGCAGTCGGCGCGCTGATCCTTGCCGTGATGCTGTTCCCGGTCTACTGGATGGTCAACGTCTCCCTCCAGCCGGCCAACACCGCTGTGAGCACGCCCTGGTTCCCCACGCGACTGAACCTCGACGGCTACGCCACCGCGCTGAGCCAACAGGGGCCCAACCTCCTGACCAGCCTGATCGTGTCAGTGGGAAGTGTGGTGTTCAGCCTGATCGTCGCGAGCCCGGCCGCGTACGCACTCGCCCGCGTCAAAGCGCGCTGGGTCGGCCCGGTGCTGTTCGGGATCCTGATCAGCCAAATGATCCCCGGCATCGTCGTGGCCAACGCCCTCTACAGCGCGTACAACGACCTCGGGCTGCTCAACTCGATCACCGGACTGATCCTGGCCGACTCACACAACGGCATCCCCTTCGCGATCCTCATCTTGCGGGCCTTCATGGGCAGCATCCCGTCCTCGGTGGTCGAGGCGGCCCGGGTGGACGGGGCGGGCAATGTCCGGGCGTTCGTCTCGATCGTCCTGCCGATGAGCAGGAACGCCCTCATCACGGCGGGGCTGTTCACCTTCCTGTTCACCTGGAGCGACTTCCTCTTCGCGCTGACCCTGACGACGACCGAGGCCGTCCGCCCCGTCACGCTCGGCCTCTACCAGTACCTCGGCATCCACACGAGCGACTGGAACGCGGTGATGGCCACCGCAACCCTCGCCTCGGTCCCGGCTCTCGTGCTGCTCCTGGTGGCACAGCGCTATATCGGCGCCGGCGTGACCGGCGGAGCCGTTAAATGACCCGCCCTCCGGGCGACTTCGGAGAAAGGCAGAACACCACTGTGACCATGTCTTCCGCACAGCCCTCGGCCCCGATCCACGTGACCGTGTGGGGCGAGAACCGCCACGAGAAGATCGAGGAGCACGTGGCGGAGATCTACCCACAGGGCATGCACACCACGATCGCCGAGGGCATCAAGGAGAACCTCGGCGACGCCTGCACCGTCCGCACGGCGACGCTGGACGACCCCGAGCACGGCCTGACCGAGGAGGTGCTCGCCGGGACCGATGTCCTCACCTGGTGGGGACACGCCGCCCATGCCGAGGTATCCGACGAGGTCGTGGAACGGGTGCACCGGCACGTGCTGTCGGGCATGGGCCTGGTGGTGCTCCACTCCGGCCACTGGTCGAAGATCTTCGTCAAGCTCATGGGCACCAGCTGCACCCTGCGGTGGCGCAACGAGCACGACCGCGAGCTGGTGTGGACGGTGAATCCCACGCACCCGATCGCCCAGGGAGTCCCGCATCCGCTCATCGTCGACGAGGACGAGATGTACGGCGAGTTCTTCGACATCCCCGTACCGGACGAGCTGGTATTCGTCAGCTCGTTCACGGGCGGTGAGGTGATGCGCAGCGGCTGCACGTTCCGCCGCGGCCACGGCAGGATCTTCTACTTCAGCCCCGGCGACCAGGACTACCCGGTCTACCACAACAAGGACATTCGCCGGGTGATCGCCAACGGCGTGCAGTGGGCTCGCACGGACCGGCCTGAGCGTGGCTACCCGGAGCTGCTGCGCTACGACACCGACGACTTCTTCGACGGCAGGTCCTACACGGGGCCGCTTCGATGACCCACCGGACGATTCCCTGCGGGCCCGAGAACCCCCTGCGCGTGGTGGTGGTCGGTGCCGGCTCCATGGGACAGCGGTGGCTGGCCACCGTCACCGCCACGCCCGAGACCGAGCTCGTCGGCATCGTCGACCTCGATCTGGACGCCGCCCGCCGATCCGCCGCCGGCCTGGGGCGGCCGGACCTTCCGGTCGGCTCCGACGCCGTCGCGCTCGCGGCCGACACCGGCGCCCAGGCATGCGTCAACGTGACGGTTCCGGTGGCGCACCACCCCATCACCACCGCCGCGCTGTTCGCCGGGCTGCCCGTCCTCGGCGAGAAGCCGAGCGCGGACACCCTGGCCCGCTCCCTGTCCCTCGCGGCCGCGTCCGAGGTGAGCGGCGAGTTGTTCATGGTGAGCCAGTCACGGCGCTGGAACCCCCAACTGTTCGCCCTGCACGGGATGCTGGGGGAACTCGGTGCGATCGGCACGCTGACGACCGAGTTCTTCAAGGCTCCGCGCTTCGGCGGCTTCCGCGAGGAGATGGCGTACCCGCTGCTGATCGACATGGCGATCCACGCCTTCGACTCGGCCCGATTCCTGCTCGGCGCGGACCCGGTCTCCGCCTACTGCCAGGCGTACAACCCGCCGTGGAGCTGGTACGACGGCGACGCCGCCGCGAGCGCCGTCTTCGAGATGGAGGGCGGAACACGCTACGCGTACAACGGCAGTTGGTGCAGTCCGGGCGCCGAGACGTCGTGGAACGGCACGTGGCGGGCGAGCGGCGAGAAGGGTTCGGCGCTGTGGGACGGCGACAACGAGCCCATGCTCGTCGCCGACGTAGAACCGGCTGAGCGGCCCCGCTCCCCGTACTCCGACATCGGAGGAGCGTTGTGGGCCTTCGTCGAGTCGCTGCGGACGGGCAGCACACCCATGGGCGAGGTGCACGAGAACACCATGAGCCTGGCGATGGTCGAGGCGGCGGTGCAGTCGGCCCGGACCGGACAGCGCGTGCTCGTCGACGACGTGCTCGATCAGGCGTACGCGGCGGCCCTGCGCGAGGAAACCCGCGCCGACGTACGTGCCGCCCTTACTGGCTGGCCGTCGGTTCGCGGTGCCCTCGTCCCGCAGCACCAGCCACCGCCCGCCGCGGCTTCAGCCTGACGCCCTACCGAGAGGGGACCCCGTGCCTCGCCCTGCTCCTGACCCCGGTACCGGCCGCCCCCGCCTCGGGGTGGCCATGATCGGCCACTCGTTCATGGGAGCCGTGCACTCCCAGGCATGGCGCACCGCGCCCCGAGTGTTCGACCTGCCCTTCGACATCGACATGACCGTCGTCTGCGGCCGTGACCCGAAGGGCGCGGCGCGGGCGGCCGAGCGGCTGGGGTGGGGTGACTGGGCGGCCGACTGGCAGGAGGTGGTACGGCGCGACGACGTCGACATCGTCGATATCTGCACCCCCGGCGACTCCCACGCCGACATCGCGGTCGCCGCCCTGTCCGCCGGCAAACACGTGCTGTGCGAGAAGCCCCTCGCCAATACGGCCGAGGAGGCCGAGCGCATGGCCGCCGCCGCGCGGGTCGCCGCACGGGCCGGCGTCCGGTCGATGGTCGGCTTCAACAACCGGCGCGTGCCCGCACTGGCACACGCCGCCCGCCTGATCGCCGAGGGCCGGATCGGCGAGGTGCGGCACGTCAGGGCCCAGTACCTCCAGGACTGGATCGTCGACCCCGAGTTCCCGCTGGTGTGGCGGCTGCGCAAGGAACAGGCCGGCTCCGGCGCCCTGGGGGACCTCGGGTCGCACGTCATCGACCTCCTCCAGCACCTGACCGGAGAGCGGCTCACCGGAGTGTCGGCGACGCAGGCCACGTTCGTCACCGAGCGCCCCCTGCCGGCGGAATCCAGCGGGCTCTCGGCTCGGGCCGGGGACCGGCGTGGTCGGGTGACCGTAGACGATGCGACCGCGTTCACCGGTCGGCTCGCAGGGGGTGGACTCGTCGTGGTCGAAGCGACCCGCTTCGCCACGGGACGCAAGAACGCGATGCGGATAGAGGTGAACGGGTCACGGGGATCGCTCGCCTTCGACTTCGAATCAATGAACGAGCTCCTGCTGTACGACGCGGCCCACCCGGAAACGGAAGCGGGATTCCGCCGGATCCTGGTCACCGAGCCCGCTCACCCCTACCTGGGTGCCTGGTGGCCGCCCGGTCACGGCCTGGGCTACGAGCACGCCTTCGTCCACCAGGTCCACGACTTCCTGACAGCGGTGGCGGAGGACGGGAGCGACCCGCGTCCGTCGTTCGCCGACGGCCTCCAGGTCCAGTACGTGATACGGGCCATCGAGCGCAGCGCGGCGGACTCCTCCCGCTGGACGAGCGTCGGCTGACCAGATGACTCCCTCGGCGGGGGTTGTGCCGCTCGAAAAGTCATCGTTGCACGTCATGCTGCATAGCGGGAACTCGTTGAGTATCTCGCCCTGGATCGCGTCGGCACGGGCATTGACGTGTCGGCTTGTGCCGGTGGCGTTCACTTCCCGGCCCCAGTGGTGGGTTCTTGTCGGATGTTGCCAAGCGGTGCATGATGGAAGTGGAAGCGAAGCTGGCTTATGGAGGCATTATCGTGGGGACCATTTGGGGACCACACGGTGTGCGCGACCCCGCACAACTCAGGCGTTACTGCACGTATTTCGTCAGTAGAAAGCGCCGCAATTCCGGGGAATTCGGCGTTCGCACTTGACTGGGGGTCAAGGGGTCGCAGGTTCAAATCCTGTCGTCCCGACGGTGTTATCGCAGGCCAGGGGCCCATCTCCATCACGGAGACGGGCCCCTGAGTCATGCTGGGGGCCTCCTGGGAGCCAAATGGGAGATGACCTTGGAACTCTCTTCCAGCGCCGCCTCGTGCTCCCGAAGCAGCCTCTCCAGTACCGGCACCGCCGACGTCCGACACAGCGCCAGCCGCGCCGACAGCGCCGCTTCCCACACCTCGGTCAGCTGCTCGCACAGCCTTACCCGCATCTCGGTAGTGACGTGCGAGTAGTTCGCCGACACCGAACTGTCCGTGTGCCTCATGCGCTGGTCGGCCAGTACCTTAGGCGTGCCCAGCTCGTCCATCAGCACCTTGTGCCCATGCCGCAGCCCGTGCCGCGTCAGCCCGTCCTTGATGGGCACCCAGCACGCAGCTGCCCGGCCCTGCGAATTCCGGCCCGGCACTGGCAGGCCCGGCCACGGCCCAGACGACACCCGCTGCGGCGCCAGTGCACACCGTCCCCGGTCGTCCCGGTCCGCCGCACGAACCCCAACTCGGCGACCGCCTTCTCCACCCGCACCCGTGTGTGCTCGGCCACCCGCTCCGGCCGGTTCAACACGTTCGACACCGTGCCCGTGGACACCCCAGCCGGTTCGGCCACATCCGCCAGCGTCGGCCCCGGTCGCCGGGCGCCCCCACCGGCCGGGCCGCGCCCGCGGGACACGAACCGGCGCCGATGACAGGCGCACGCCGACGGCTCGGTGCGAACTACATGCTGTGTGACCAGGCGAGTCAGCCACGCAGGCGTATCGACGTCTCGGTAGGAGTCGTCCTTCGGCGGGCAGTGGAGTAGTTCCCCCGAGTCCGGTTCGTACAGCTGGGCCTCGATGCGTATGGAGGTAGGCCGGACGTACGTCGGCTCCAGGCCGACGATCTCGCCCCACCGCACCCCGGTGTAGGGCTTCGCCGTGCATGCCACGAACTCGTCATCGCGGCCGGAGACGAAGCCCGTGGGTCGCGCCTCTTCACCGACGTGGTCCACGCTCCAGCTCAAGCGCAAGGCGTACGCCCGCGGCACGCGCGCTTCCCGCCCGGCGAGACACGGGTGTTGGGTACTACCTGCGGACGACCCGGCCCGCACCCCTTCTGATCGAGTGCGACGCGGCATGGCCGCGCTGGGCCGGGCTGGACTGGCTCGGGCACCCGCGACAAGTGCGGTAGCGCGGCACTTGGCGTGTGCGCGGATGATCAACGCTAAATAGTGTGCCAAGCAGCCATCGAGGGGGGTGAGTGAGGCTGACGACGGCTTCCTCGGGCGGATTCCGGAAGCGGCCGGACTCGCTCGCTGCCCGTATGGTCGCGCGCATTCGCGCATGTGACACTCTGGCCGCATGATGTGGAACGGTGATGAGTACCAGTCCCGGTTCGACCGCATCGCCGCCGAAGGAGGGGACATCCACGGTGAGGCCGCGCTGGTCCGTTCCTTCCAGCCCACCACGGTCCTCGATGCGGGTTGTGGTACCGGCCGGGTGGCCATCGAGCTGGCCCGTCACGGGATCGACGTGGCGGGTGTGGACACCGATGAGTCGATGCTCGCCACCGCCCGGCGGCTGGCCCCGGAGATCCGCTGGTACTTGCGGGATCTGATCAACCTCGACCTGGGGTTGTCATTCGATGTCGTGGTGCTGGCGGGCAATGTCCCTCTGTTCACCCCACCGGGGACGGAACCGGCTCTGGTGGCTGGGGCGGCGGCTCATGTGCGTCCGGCTGGGCGTCTCGTCGCGGGTTTCGCTCTGGACCGCGGTTACACCCTGGACGACTACGACGCGCACTGCCGTGCGGTGGGGCTCACCATGGAAGCCAGGTACGCGACGTGGGCTCGCGACCCTTACACCGACGGGACGTATGCCGTTTCCGTGCATAGCAAGCCCTAATCTTGTCGTTTATCTGACGAGGTCGAAATGCGCCTCGAACTGGGTCGCTCACCTGGGCATTCGCCGGACGCGCGGGTGACCTCGGCCTGATCATGTGCTCCGACCAAGGACGCACCTGACCAGACCGAGGCCGTGGAGAAGAGTGTGCTGCAACAGGGGGACCGGCGTGAGGCGTTCGGAACGCTGTCACGCTTCCGTGGTGACTTCTACGACTGCCTGAACGGGCGAGGTGCGATGCGCGGTCGCGGGCGAGACGCCGAACGTCTCCGGCAGATGTCGCCAGGCGCACCCGCTGGTCAGCACATACACGACCGCCGTGAACACGGCCCGCTCGTCACACGGAGCGGTCCCGCCGCCCTGCGGACGGGAGTTGAACGACGGCAGCAACGGTACGACCAGCTCCCACAGACCGTCAGGAACCAGCCGCTGCGACAGATCGACACCCACAAGCAGCAATGATGCCGCAGCTCACCACACGAGCACGTAAGACATCCTCTTAGAAGAGCCTGTATGAGACCGCGTTATGGGGCAGCCGCGCATCGCATACTTCGGCCGCACTCTCGCCTTACAGCAAAGCATTCTTTCGCTCCGGCCGATGCTGGCGTATCACTTCACGGGCACTTTCATTCTGAACAGTTTCTCTGCATTTCGGAACGCAATCTTTTCCTTGTCTTCGCGCGGCAAGTCGACTCCGCGGAACCAGTCGGTCTGCTCCTTTATGTCCGCGAACGGGTAGTCGGTTGCGAACATCACTCGATCCACGCTTATGTACTTCAGCAGGAGATCGAGCAGTTCGGTCTGGGGGAATGCGCTGGTTGTGACCCAGAAGTTGTCCTGGAAGTATTGCCCGATGGGCTTCTCGAGCGAGTCTTTGGTCGGCTCGCCCATGTCATTGACGATCCGCTCGTAGTAGAAGGGAAGACCTTCGCCCATGTGGCCGATGATGATTTTCAGTTTGGGGAATCTGTCGAAAACCCCGTACGCGATCATCCGAATGCATTGGGTCAGCACCTCCTGGTGCCAGCCATATCCAGACCCACTGAAAATGTAGTCTTGGTACTCTTCCGTGTATTTAGACCGTGTGGTGCTGTAGTAGATCTTGAAGACCTCGTCAGCTGGATAGCCGGGATGCAGGTAGATCGGCACATCGAGAGCAACGGCACGTGCCAGCACAGGCTCGAAATCGGGATGATCGAGATACTTCTTCGCGATGTGTCCGTTGGTCAGTGCGCCCAAGAAGCCATCTTCCCGAACCGAGCGTTCCAGTTCGTCCGCCGCCGCCTCCGGGCTCTGCAAGGGCAAGGTGGCGAAAGCCTTGAAGCGGCCCGGATATTTGGCGATTGGCCCGTCTACAAGTTGCCGGTTAAGGCGATAGGCAAGGTCGATGCCCCGTTGCCCAGGGACATTTTGCACGGAGGGTGTATGAGCAGAGAGGATTTGAACGTTGAGTCCCCCCGCATCCATATCGCCGATGCGGCGTTGGCCTAGATCCGAAAGACCAATTTCCTCAAGGAACGCTATGTGATCCTGATTGATGGAGTTCAGCTTCAACAACGTGGGAGTCGAAAAGGTCTCCTCCGTGCCAATGAAGGGCAGGTCCTGGTCCCGCCGTGAAATGTCAGAAGTCTTGTCCGAAGTCTCGTTCTCGCTCGCTTCCGAGACAATGGCGTGCGTGGACAAGCCGGCACCAATGCCAAGTGCCGTGCTGGCGGTGAGAAAGCCGCGGCGTCCCATGGGCTTCATGTCAGTCCCTCTCTTCAGGCGTTTGTGTGGTGAGGTATCCGTACGGCATCCGTCTGCGAGATGCTTCAGGGGGTCTAGTCTCCTGCGTACGGGGTGCATCGCTTATCTGCATGCCTACTTCCTACCGAGCGAACCTGAGACGAACGTTAAAGAGCTGCTCACGCGATCTGCTAAATGATCAGTTGTGGGAGCTTCTCGAGCCGTTGCTTCCGCCGTGGCCCGATGAAGGCGCCCGGTCCGCGGCCGGTGCCGGATCGGCAGTGCCTGCAGGGCATCTTGTACGTGCTGCATACCGGGATCGGCTGGGAAGACCTTCCGCAGGAACTCGGCTTCAGGTCAGGCATGACGTGCTGGCGGCGGATCAAGCGGTGGATCAACGCCGGGGTGTTCGACGATCTGCATCGGATCCTGCTTGCCCAGCTGAACGCGGCAAACGAGATCGATTGGTCCCGGGCGGTGATCGACGGCAGCCACATCGACACGAAAAAGGGGGTCCCGGACCTTGAGTTCGCCCCCATTTCTAGCCCTCACGTGAGCGGAGTCGAGGACCACGCGCGAGACGTCGATGAGGCCGGCGTCATCGAGTCGGTGCAGCACCGCCTCGTGCGGCCGGCCCCACACCCCGGCCCGCGACCAGATCAGGAACCGGCGGTGCGCGGTCGACTTCGATATCCCGAAACACGGCGACAGATTCTTTTGCTGGGCCGGTCGACCGCCGTGAGTAACGCCGAGATCCTGGCGCTTCGTCATGAGGTTGCTGTGCTTCGCCGGCAGGTAGGGCGGCCGCGGCTTTCATGGGCTGATCGTGCCGTGCTCTCCGCTCTCGCACGGCACCTGCCATCCGTCTTGCGCCGCCATCGGCTGGTTACCCCGGGGACGCTGCTGGCCTGGCACCGCCGTCTCGTGCGCTGGAAGTGGCGTCAAACGGCGGTCGGACCCGGCCGGCCACCGCTGGCAGAAGAGATTGCGGCGCTCATCCAGCGCCTGGCGCGAGAGAACCCGACCTGGGGATACGTCAGAATCCAAGGTGAGCTACGACGGCTTGGCCATCGGGTTGCCGCCGCCACGATCCGGCGCGTCCTGCGCCGCGCCGGCCTGCCGCCCGCACCGCAGCGTGCATCCCAGCAGACCTGGCGTACCTTCCTCCGGGCCCAGGCCCACACGCTTCTGGCCTGCGATTTCATGCACGTGGACACTGTCTTCCTCAAACGCCTCTACGTCTTCTTCGTCATGGAGACTGCCACCCGGCGCGTTCACGTCCTGGGCGTCACCGCCCACCCGGCCGGCGCATGGGTCACTCAACTCGCCCGCAATCTGCTCATGGACCTCGGCGACAGGGGTGGGTGCTTCCGGTTCCTCATCCGTGACCGGGACAGCAAGTTCACGGCCGCATTCGACGACGTCTTCGCCGGCAACGGCACAGCCGTCATCCCGACTCCGCCGTAAAGTCCCCGGTCCAACGCGTTCGCCGAACGATGGATACGCACAGTCCGCGCAGAGTGCACCGACCGCCTCCTCATCACCGGCGAACGACACCTGCGTACGGTCCTCACCACGTATGCCGAGCACTACAACGCGGGACGCGCCCACCGCAGCCTGGGTCTACGTGCCCCAGACGACGACCCGAACGACGTCCCCCTGGCCGCTGCCACGGTCAGGCGCACGCAGGTACTCGGCGGACTGCTCAACGAGTACCACGCCACACCGCCCCGATCGCTCCATCATCAGAAGCACCCGGAACCCGCCCGACACCCGTGATCAGAATTCACGCAGTGGATCGAGGGTCAGTCGGTGCCGGTGTCGGATGTGGTTTTGGACGCATGACAAGATTCATCCCCTCCGGCGTTTGAGGCGAGCCCGAATCGCTCACCTGCAATAACTCCCCAAGCCTGACCGGAAGGGCGGCATTTGTCCTCCGGTGAACCCTGGTGCGACCCATGCATTTCGCGCCAACTCATGCATTCGGGCCGCCCTTGCCGGGGATTTCGCGGAACTCGCGGCCGTCCAGGGGAGGTTGACTCTTGTTCTAGAGCTGGCCTAGTGTTCGACTCTGGATCAAGCATTGCCAGAGGGAAGCGACGCGCTTGTGCGCCCTATTGGGCAATCCGTATTCCGTGCTGTCGCGACTTTCCTTCCGGACATAATGGTCAGCGCATTACATCACGCGGGGGATCGCGTTTTGCGGGATGACGAGAACTTACCTGCCGGGGTCACGCTTTCTGCGGCGAATGCTGCCGATAGAGCGGAAATTCAGGCCGACGACCCCATCGCAATTGTCGCGGCGGCCTGCCGGTTGCCTGGCGGAATTGAGTCTCCGGAGGAATTATGGCGGTCCCTGCTCGACGGCGATGATCTCGTCGGCGACTTGCCCACGGGGCGGGGCTGGGACACCGGGCGACTCCTCGATCCCGACGCCGCGAAGACCGGCACCTTCTATCAGCGCGAGGGCGGATTCCTCCACGACGCCGACCAGTTCGACCCGGCGCTCTTCGGAATCAGTCCACGCGAGGCCCGGGCGGTGGATCCACAGCAGCGACTGCTCCTCGAAGTCTCCTGGGAAGCGCTGGAGCGGGCCGGCATCGCCCCCGACTCCCTGCGCGGCAGCCGTACCGGTGTCTACGCGGGACTGATCTACCAGCAGTACGGGCCCACAACCGCCGAGGCCCCCGGCGGCCTCGAGGCGCAACTGCTCACCGGCACGACTCCCAGCGTGGCGTCGGGCCGCATCTCCTACGCGTTGGGCCTGGAAGGCCCGGCGATCACCGTGGACACCGCGTGCTCCTCCTCGCTGACCGCGCTGCATCTGGCCGTCACCGCGCTGCGCCGCGGCGAGTGCTCGCTCGCGCTCGCCGGCGGCGCCACCGTGATGCCGGAGCCCGGCTATCTGGTCCTGTTCAGCCGGATGCGGGCGCTCGCGGCGGACGGACGCTGCAAGGCGTACTCGGACGGCGCCGACGGCTTCGGCCTCGCCGAGGGCGCGAGCATGCTCGTCCTCGAACGGCTCTTTGACGCCCGGCGGCTCGGCCACCCGGTCCTGGCGCTGGTGCGCGGCTCGGCGCTCAATCAGGACGGGGCGAGCAACGGACTGACCGCGCCCAGCGCTTCTGCCCAGGAGCGGGTCCTGCGCGCGGCGCTCGCCGACGCGGGCCTGCGGCCCGAGGACGTGGACGCCATGGACGGCCATGGCACCGGCACCCCGCTGGGCGACCCGACCGAGGCACAGGCGCTGATCGCCGTCCACGGAGGGCAACGTCCGGCAGACCGGCCCCTGTTGCTCGGCTCGGTGAAGTCCAACACGGGGCACACCCAGGCCGCCGCCGGAGCCACCAGCGTGATCAAGATGGTGATGGCGCTGCGCCACGGGGTCCTGCCCAAGACGCTGCACGTGGACGCCGTGTCCGGCAAGGCCGACTGGGCGGCGGGGCAGGTCTCGGTACTGACGGAGCGCACCAAGTGGCCGCAGACGGGTCGGCCGCGCCGGGCCGGCGTCTCCTCGTTCGGAATCAGCGGCACCAACGCCCATGTGATCCTCGAGCAGGCTCCTGAACCGGTCGGGAGGTATGGCAACGGGGCGTACGGCAACGGGACATCCGACAACGGGACGTACGACAACCGGATCCGGCGGGAGCCGGAACAGACCGCCGGCCGTCCGATCCTGACCGCGGCGCCCCGCCCTCTGGTGATCAGCGGGCACAGCGACGCGGCGCTGCGCGGACAGGCCGGCCGGCTGGCGGACGCGCTGACCGGTGGCGGGGACGGGGCGGACCTGAGCGCATGGCCGGCGGCCACCGTCGCCGCGGCGTTCGCCCGGGGCCGGGCTGAACTGGCGAGCCGGGCCGTAGTGCTGGCCGAGCCGTCACAAGAGGCTGATCTGCTGAGGTCGCTGGCGAGCGGCGAGAGCCACCCGGCGATCGTCCGGGGCACCGCACCGCCCGTGGCTCCGGACCCGGTCTTCGTCTTCCCGGGGCAGGGCTCGCAGTGGGCCGGCATGGCACTGCGGCTGTACGGCGAGTCGCCCGCGTTCGCCGCCGAGTTCGACAAGGCCGCAGGGGCCGTGGAGGTGCACACCGACTGGTCCGTCCTGGCCGTGCTGCGCGAGGAGCCGCAGGCGCCGTCCATGGACCGGGTCGACGTGGTGCAGCCCCTGCTCTTCGTGGTGATGACCGCGCTCGCGGGTCTGTGGCGGGCCTGCGGAGTGACCCCGTCGGCGGTGGTCGGCCACTCTCAGGGCGAGATCGCGGCCGCCTGTGTCAGCGGCGCCCTGACGCTCGACGACGCGGCGAAGGTCGTGGTGCTCCGCAGCAAACTGGTCCTCGACGAACTCGCCGGAGCGGGCGGCATGGTGTCGGTGCCGCTGCCCGCCGACGCGGTACGTGAACGGATCGCACCCTGGGCCGACGACCTCTCACCGGCCGCCGTCAACGGCCCCGCGGCCACGGTGGTGGCGGGACCGCTGGACGCGGTGGAGGAGTTCCTCGCCGACTGCGAGCGGGACGGGGTCCAGGCCAAGCGCATCCCTGTGGACTACGCCTCGCACTCCGCGAGTGTGGCGGTGCTCCGCGAGCGGCTGCCGCAGGTTCTGGACGGGCTGCGGCCGCGCACAAGCTCCATACCGTTCTGCTCCACGGTCACCGGCGGCTTCCTGGACACCGCTGCCCTGGACGCGGAGTACTGGTACACCAACCTCCGGCAGACCGTGCGCTTCGACGAAGCGCTCGGCGCGCTGGCGGCCGACGGCCACACCACCCTGATCGAGTGCAGCCCGCACCCGGTCCTCGCGGCGGGCGCGGAATCCGTCCTCGAGGCCGCGGGCGTCGAGGCGGGGGCGGTGCTGGGGTCGCTGCGCCGGCACGAGGGCGGCACCCGGCGCTTTCTCACCTCGCTTGCCGAGGCGTTCACCCGCGGCGTCCCGGTGGACTGGGCACGGTTGTGTCCCCCCGAAGGCGAGCGGATGGACCCGGCTCTCCTGCCCACCTACGCCTTTCAGCGGCAGCGCTACTGGCTCAGCGGCCGGACGGCGGCCCCCGAACTGGCCACCGCCGGACTCGACGGCGTCGACCATCCCCTGCTGACCACGTCGTCACCGCTGGCGGCGGACGACGGCGTGCTGCTCAGCGGATATCTGTCGGGGACCACGCACCCCTGGCTCGCCGACCACGCCGTGGGCGAGTCGGTGCTGTTCCCGGGAACGGCCTTCGCGGAGCTGGCGATCCGCGCCGGCGACGAACTGGGCTGCCGGCGGCTCGACGAACTCACCGTGGAGCGCCCGCTGATCCTCCCCGAGGAGGGCGGCGTACGGATCCAGGTACGGGTCGGCGGGGCGGATGCGCAGGGCCTTCGGGCAGTGACTGTCTGGTCCCGCGCCGACGGTGCGGTGCCGGACGAGCCGTGGACGCGGCACGCGTCGGGCGCGCTCGCCGCCGCGCCGGGAACACCGCTGTGGCAACCGGAGTCCTGGCCTCCGCCGGGCGCCGAGCCCGTACCGGTGGACTTCTTCTACTCCCGCCTCGCGGACGCCGGTTACCACTACGGGCCGCTCTTCCAGGGCGTATGCGCCCTCTGGCGGGACGGTACGGACGTCTATGCCGAGGTCTGCCTGCCGGACGGCCATGAGGACCAGGCCGCCCGCTTCGTGGTCCACCCGGCGCTCCTTGACGCGGCGCTGCAGCCCTGGCTGCCGGACGCCGACGGAGAGATCCGCGAACCGCTGCTGCCGTTCAGCTGGAGCGGCCTCAGCGTGCACGCCACCGGGGCCACCGCGGTGCGCGTCAGGATCACCCCGGCCGGGACGGGCTCGCTGTCCCTGGCCCTGGCCGATGCGACGGGCGCGCCCGTCGCATCGGTCGAGTCCCTGGCAGTGCGTGCGATGCCCGCCGAGCTGCTCGCCGGGACCGTGCGGAGGGCGCGGCGAGAGGGGACCGGGGTCTTCCGCACGCAGTGGGTTCCGCTGCCTTCACCGGCTCCGGAAGGGACGGCCGCGCCGGACGAGGCGAACTGGGTCGATCTGACGTCTCCGGGGGAGGTGAGCGCACTGTTGGCCGCCGTCCGCGGCGGGGCTGCGCCGCCTGGGGCGGTTGTGCTGCATGTCGTGTCCGACGACGTGTCCGGCGGGTCGGACGGACTTTGGGCCTCCGGTTTCTCGTCCTCCGGTTCCTTGTCGTCCGGGTCTTCGGCCTCCGGCTCCGCGCCCACCGGCTCCGCGCCCGCCGGTCACCCCACCTCCCGGCTTCCGGCAGCGGATCTTGCCGCGGCGGCCCTGGAGGGGACCCAGCGGATGCTGGCCGTACTGCGGGACTGGCTGGCCGAAGACGCGGTGGCCGACACCCGTCTCGTGGTGGTGACCCACGGCGCCGTACCGGAGCCGGGCAGCCCCGGCGAGACCGTCTCACCGAGCGCGGCGGCGATCAGCGGTCTGGTGCGCTCGGCACAGTCCGAGCACCCCGGACGGCTGCTGCTCGTCGACCTCGACGCGTCGGAGAAGTCCGCCCAGGGGCTCGCCCGCGCCGTGCACACCGCGTCGGCCGCCGCCGAGCCGCAGCTCGCCCTGCGTGCGGGACAGCCGCTCGTCCCACGGCTGGCCCGGATCACCGAGCCACCGCCCGACCGGCCCCGGCCCTGGCCGGCCGACGGCACCACCCTGATCACCGGCGGCACCGGAACGGTCGGCGCGCTGATCGCCCGTCATCTCGTCACCGAGCACGGGGTCCGCAGACTGCTGCTCACCAGCCGCCGCGGCCCGGCCGCCGACGGTGCGGAGCAACTCGTCGCCGAACTCACCGGGTCGGGCGCCGAGGTCTCCGTCGCCGCCTGCGACACCTCCGACCGGGCAGCCCTCACCGCGCTGCTCGGCGGCATACCCGCCGCACACCCGCTCACCGCCGTGGTGCACGCCGCCGGCGTCCTGGACGACGGCACCCTCGGCTCGCTCACCCCCGAGCGCGTGGCCCGCGTCATGCGCCCGAAGGCTGATGCGGCCCTGCTCCTGCACGAGCTGACGGCACATCACGACCCTTCCCAGTTCGTCCTGTTCTCCTCGATGGCCGGTCTTTGCGGCAGTCCGGGGCAGGCCAACTACGCGGCCGCCAACACCTTCCTGGACGCGCTGGCCCAGTGGCGCCGCGCCGCCGGGCTCCCTGCGCTCTCGCTGGCCTGGGGTCTCTGGGCGGACGGCAGCGGTATGACGGGGCAGTTGGACTCCGCCGACCGCAAACGTCTGGCCCGCCTGTCGATCCACCCGTTCACCGCCGAGGACGGGCTGCGGCTCTTCGACGAGGCCCTGGCCCACGCCGCCCTGCCCGAGAACGTCGTCCTCGCCCCACTGCGTCTGGACGCCCGCCGGCTGCGGGAGCGGGCGGAGTCCGGCGCCCTGCCGCCGCTGCTGCGCGGCCTGGTGCGCGCCCCGTCCCGCTCGGCCGCCCAGGGCGCGGCCGGCGCCGGAGCGACCACGCCGGACAGCTCGACTGCGCTGGCCCAGCGGCTCGCCCAGGCTCCGGCGGCGGAGCACGACTGGATCCTGCGAGACCTGGTGCGCAGTCATGCCGCCGCTGTACTGGGCCATGCCTCGCCGGACGCGGTGGACCCCGAACGGGGCTTCACCGACCAGGGCCTCGACTCCCTGACCGCGATCGAGCTCCGCAACCGGCTCGGCGCCGCCACCGGTGTGCGGCTGCCGGTCACCGTCACCTTCGAACACCCCACGGTGGCGGCGCTCGCCGGCTTCCTCCTGCGCTCCCTGGCCCCGCAGGACCGGGCGGAGAGCACCGTACGGGACCACCTCGGCGCCCTGGAACGAGCGGTCGCCGGCCTCTGCGCGGACGATGCGGAACGAGCCCTGACGGCCAAGCGGCTGCGGGCCCTCCTGGGGAGACTCGCCGACGACGCGCCACAGCGGCACGTCGAGGGCGAGAACCCCGCGGCGGCCACGGCGGACCTGGACTCCGCAAGCGACGAGGAGCTCTTCGCGTTCCTCGACGCCGAATCAGGGAACGGCGCCGGCTGAGCGCTGCGCCCCCCGTCGACACAGCACTGCCGGATCCGGTCGGCGCCCTCGCCGTACCGGTGTTTTCCAGACCGTCCCGGTGTTTCAGGAAGGCAGCGAGCCCCATGGCCGCAACGGAAGTACAGCTGCGCAGCTATCTCAAGCGCGCGGCGCACGAGCTGCGAGAGACCCGGCAGCGCCTGCGGAGCGTCGAGGCGCGCCACCGGGAACCGCTGGCGATCACCGGCATCGCCTGCCGCACCCCCGGTGGTGTCACCTCTCCCGAGGGACTCTGGGAGCTGCTGGTCTCCGAGCGGGACGCGGTCGTGCCCTTTCCGCGTGACCGCAACTGGGACCTGGACTCGCTCTTCCATCCCGACCCGGACCACCCGGGCACCACGTATGTCCAGGAGGCCGGATTCCTGGACGACGCCGGGCACTTCGACGCGGACCTCTTCGGCATCGGCCCCCGCGAGGCGGAGGCGATGTGCCCCCAGCACCGGCAGGTGCTCGAGACGTCCTGGGAACTGCTCGAACGCGCCGGCATCGCGCCGATGTCCCTCAAAGGCAGTGACACGGGCGTGTTCATCGGTGCGACGAACACGGGTTACGAGACGGTCGGCAGCCATCTCGAGGGCTATGGCATCACCGGCAGCGTCACCAGCGTGATCTCCGGCCGCGTCGCCTACACGCTCGGACTGCAGGGCCCGGCCGTGACGGTGGACACCGCCTGCTCCTCCTCCTTGGTGGCGCTGCATCTGGCCGGCCAGGCGTTGCGCAACGGCGACTGCTCGGCGGCGATCGTCGGCGGGGTGGCGGTGATGGCGCTCGCGGAGGCGTATGTCGAGTTCAGCAGGCAGCGGGGGCTCGCCGGGGACGGCCGGTGCAAGCCCTTCGCCAAGGCGGCCGACGGCACCAACTGGGCCGAGGGCGTGGGACTTCTGCTGGTCGAACCGCTCTCCGATGCGCGGCGCAAAGGCCGTCGGATCCTCGCGGTGATCAGGGGTTCGGCCGTGAACCAGGACGGCGCGAGCAGCGGACTGACCGCGCCCAGCGGACCGGCGCAGGAACGCGTCATCGCTGCGGCGCTGGCCGAGGCGGGGCTCCGCAGCGACGACATCGACGCCATCGAGGCGCACGGCACGGCGACCGCGCTCGGCGACCCCATCGAGGGCCGGGCCCTCATGGCGGCGTTCGCGGACCGCGCTCCCGCTCTGCCCAAGCTCCAGCTGGGATCCCTGAAGTCCAACATCGGTCACACCACGGCCGCGGCCGGCGCGCTCGGGCTGATCAAGATGGTGCTGGGCATGCGGCACGGAGTGCTGCCGAAAACGCTCCACATGGACGAGCCGAACCCTGCCGTGGACTGGGCTTCCGGACCCGTGGAACTGCTGACCGAAGCCCGGCCCTGGCCGTCCGGCGACCGTCCGCGCCGGGCCGGTGTCTCGGCCTTCGGCATCAGCGGCACCAACGCCCACGTGATTCTGGAAGAGCCGCCGGCACCGGCGGACGGCGGTGACGCCGAGAAGTCCAGGAGCGGCGAGAGGTCCAACAGCGGCGAGAATTTCGGGAGCGGCGAAAGCTCCAAGGACGCCGTCGCCGCCGAAAGGCCGGCGGAACCGTCCGCGGCTCCGGCACTGTCCGCGGCTCCGGCATCGTCCGCGGCTCCAGCGCCGAGACCATGGCTGCTTTCCTCGGCGACCGCCGCCGGACTCCGCGCCCAGGCCGAGCGGTTGCACGACCACCTCTCCACGGTCGAGCGGGACGCACCGGAGGCCCCCGGGCCGCTCGACATCGGCTACGCCCTCGCCACCACCCGCAGCCCGCTGCGCCACCGCGCCGCATTCGTCCCGTCCACCCGCGCGGACGCGCTGCGCACACTGGCGCAGCTCGCCGAAGGGGCCGAGCGGCCGCCCGGCGTGCTGCGCGCCGCCGCCGGGCCGCCCGACGACCGACTCGCCGTACTGTTCAGCGGACAGGGCGCACAGCGCGCCGGGATGGGCGAGGAACTCGCGGCCGCCTTCCCCGCGTTCGCCGAGCACTACGCCGCCGTATGCCGCGAACTCGACCGCCACCTGGACCGGCCGCTGCGCCGGGTGGTGGCTGCCGGGAGCGGGCCGTCCGGTCCCGGCGCCGGGCACCTGCACCGGACCGAGTACGCCCAGGCGGCGCTGTTCGCGCTGGAGACGGCGCTGTTCCGGCTGATGGAGTCCTGGGGCCTGCGGACGGACTTCGTCGGCGGCCACTCCATCGGAGAGATCACCGCCGCCCATGTGGCGGGCGTGCTCTCGCTCGGCGACGCCTGTCGCCTGGTCGCGGCCCGCGGGCGTCTGATGCAGGACCTGCCCCCCGGCGGAGCGATGGCCGCCGTGCAGGCCACCGAGGAGGAGGCCGCGTCGGTACTGGCCGCCGCCTCGGCCCCGCTGTCCGTCGCCGCGGTGAACGGGCCCACTTCCCTGGTGCTTTCGGGTGCGGAGGAAGCCGTGGACGAGGCGGTGGCGCGCTTCGCCGCGCTCGGCCGCAGGACGAAGCGCCTGACCGTCAGCCACGCCTTCCACTCCGCGCTGATGGAGCCGATGCTGGAGTCCTTCCTGACCGTGGCACGCGGGATGAGCTGGGCGCCGCCGAGGATTCCGCTGCTGTCCAACCTGACCGGCCGTACGGTCACCGCGGACGAGGTCTGCGCCCCCGAGTACTGGGTGCGCCATGTCCGGGAGGCCGTACGGTTCCACGACGGCGTGACGTTCCTCGCCGCGCAGGGCGTGCGGTGCTTCGTGGAGCTGGGTCCCGGGGCGGAGCTCAGCGCGGCGGTCGAGGAGTGCCTGACGGACCTGCCGGGCGCAGCGGCCTCCGCCAACCGCACGGTGATACCGGCCCTGCGCAAGGGCCAGGACGAACCCAAGGCGCTGATGCGGGCGTTGAGCGCCCTGTACACCAACGGCACACCCCTGGAGTGGTCGGCGGTGTTCGCCGGTACGGGAGCACAGCCTGTCGAACTGCCCACCTACGCCTTCCAGCACAAGCGCTACTGGGCCGACGTGCTGCGCGGACAGGAGGCCGCACCGGCCGCGGGCACGCGGGCACCGGACAGGACGGACACCGCGTTCTGGGACGCGGTGGAGCGCGGCGACGCCGCGGAACTCGCGCGTATCACCGGCGCGGACGCCCGGCCGCTCGCCGAAACGCTGCCCGCGCTCGCCGCCTGGCGCCGACGCCGGCGTGAGCGGGAGCTGACCGATGACTGGCGCTATCGGATCACCTGGGAGCAGGCCGCCCCGCCCGCTGGAACGAGTGCCGGCACCGGTACCTGGCTGCTGGTGGCGCCACCGCTCACCGACCCACACTTCCGCGCCCTGGCCGACGAGTTGACCGATGCCCTCACCGGCCCGGACGGACACACAACGGTGGTGCGCTGGGAACTCGACGGCACGGTGACCGACCCCGACCACACGGACGGCACGGGCGCCGCGCACCTCGCCCGACGGCTCGACGCCCTCACGACGGGTGCGGAGACCAGCGCCTCCCCGCCGGCGGGCGGACACGGCGAACTGGCCGGTGTGGTCTCACTGCTGGCCCTCGACGAGCGTCCGCATTTGCGGCACGCGGCGGTGACCGCCGGCATGGCCGCCACCCTCACCCTGGTGCGGGCCCTCACCCAGGCGCGGCGCCCGGCCCGGCTGTGGGCCGTGACCGGCGGCGCGGTCAGCACCGACGGCGAACCGCTTCCCCATCCCCGGCAGACCCAGGTGTGGGGTCTCGGCCGCGCCGTGGCGCTGGAGCAGCCCGGCATCTGGGGCGGTCTCGTGGACCTGCCGGAACACCCCGCTGCCGCCGACGTACGGCAGCTGGCCGCGAACCTGTCCCGAGACGACGACGAGGACCAACTCGCCCTCCGCTCCGGCCGGATCCTCACCCGCAGGCTGAACCGGTACGCGGGAGAAGACGAACGGGACGGCGGCCCGGAGCTCGTGGCCTGGCGCCCCCACGGCACCGTACTGATCACCGGAGGTACCGGCGGCATCGGCGCCGCCGTGGCCCGCTGGGCGGCCGGGAACGGCGCCGCGCGCCTTGTGCTCACCAGCCGCCGCGGACCGCACGCCCCCGGCGCCGCCGAACTGGAGGCGGACCTCTCCGCGCTCGGCGCCAAGACCACCGTTCTCAGCTGCGACATGACCGACAGGGACGCGGTGGCGGCGGCGGTGGCGGAGGCCACCGGCACCTCAGAGCCACTGACCGCCGTGCTGCACGCCGCCGGTACGGGCCAGTTCGGCGGCCTCACCGCCACCGGCCTCGACGAGTACGCGCGGATTGTCTCCGGGAAGGTCCTCGGCGCCGCGTACCTCGACGAGCTTCTCGACGGCACCGAGGCCACCGGCACCTCCGAGCTGGAGGTGTTCGCGTTGTTCTCCTCGGTCTCGGCCGTCTGGGGCGGTGGCAAGCAAGCCGCTTACGCGGCCGGAAACGCCTACCTGGACGGGCTGGCGCAACGCCGGCGCGCCGAGGGAAAGCCGGCCACCTCGGTCGCGTGGGGCCCCTGGGGCGAGATCGGCATGGCGAGCGACAAGGACGCCGCGGCGTTCATGCGCCAGCTGGGTCTGCCCCGTCTCGACCCCGGACTCGCCGTCACCGCGCTGGCCCACGCCCTCGGCGGCGGGGAGACCTGCCCCGTGCTCGCCGACGTGGACTGGGCGACCTTTCTGCCGGGCTTCACCGCCCTGCGGTCCAGTCCGCTGCTCGCCCCGCTCGCCACGGCCCACGAGGCGGCCGCCGCCACGGAGCCACCGGCCACCTCGGTGCGGCCCGTGCTCGCCGACCGGCTGGCCCGACTGCCGGCCGCCGAACGGACGGCGGCGGCCCGTACCGACCTCCGTACGGAGGTGGCCGATGTGCTCGGCCACGGCGATCCGGCAGCGATCGAGGACGACCGTTCCTTCACCGACCTCGGCTTCGACTCGATGGCCGCCGTGAATCTGCGGAACCGGCTGCGGGACCTGACCGGACTCGACCTGCCGGCCACCCTGATCTACGAGCACCCCACCATCACCGAGCTCGCCGGCCATCTGATCGGCGAGCTCCACCCGGCCGGTGCCGCACAGGACCCGACCGACGGGCCGCCCACCTCCGGCGCCGACGACCGCGGTGCGGACATCACCTCGATGGACCCCGCCTCTTTGATCCGTCTCGCGCTCGACGGCAGGAAGGGCTGACCGCGATGCGTATCACTGTCGTCACCTTCGGCACCACAGGAGACGTGGCTCCGCTCACCGGAGTCGGCGTCCGCCTGGCCGAGGACGGACATACGGTCACCATCGCCACCCACGAGCAGCACCGCGCACTGGTCGAGGGATGCGGGCTCGGCTTCCGGGTGCTGCCCGACCTCCCGGTCTCCGCGCAGGCGGACGACTCCACGCTGGGCAGCGCCCGCGTCTACGCCCAGCGGATGCGTGCCCATGCGCCCGTGCTCCTGGAAACGGCGATGGAGAGCGCGCGCGACGCGGACCTGCTGCTTGCCTCGCACATGATGCCGGTGGCGTACCACGTGGCGGAATGTCTGGGCATCCCCAGCATGGGGCTGCACCTCAACGCGGTCGAACCCACCGGGGAGTTCCAGGTCATGTTCGCGCGGGGACGCAGCCTCGGCCCGCTCGTCAACCGCACCCTGACCCGTACGGTCCGCGCCTTGCTGCTCAGACCGGTCCTCGGCGCGGTCAACGACCTGCGGCGCTCCCACCGGCTGCCAGAACTCAGGACACCCGCCGCCATCCATCGCGAGCAGGCCGCGCGCCGCTGGCCCGTCCTGCACGGCTTCAGCCCCACCGTGCTGCCGCGTCCCGCGCACTGGCGCGACGAGCTGGAAGTCGTCGGCTACTGGTGGCCGGCCGAACCAGGGATGTGGCAGCCCCGGCAGGAGCTGCGGGACTTCCTCGACGCCGGACCGCCGCCCGTGTTCCTGGACTTCGGCCCCGCCGAGGTGGGCTCCGTGGACGTGGATCTGAGGGCGGTGCTGGACGCCGCGGTGCGGCGCAACGGCCTGCGGGCCGTGGTGCAGGCGGGCTGGAGCGACGCGTCGTTCAGGGACGACGAGGTGTACTCGGTGACGCAGGTATCCCACTCCTGGCTGCTGCCCAGGACCCGTGCGGCGGTGCACCACGCGGGAGCGGGCACCACCGCCGCCGCGCTGCGCGCCGGCGTCCCGTCGATGGCCGTGCCGAGCATGCTCGACCAGTTCTTCTGGGCACGCAGGGCGGCCCGGCTCGGGGTGGGCCCCGGCCACCTGCCGCTCCAGGACCTGAATCCGGGGCAACTGGCGGACCGGGTCAGGCGGCTGACCACCGAGGAGCACTACGCCGGGCGGGCCCGTGAGGTCGCCCGGCGTATCGCGGGAGAGGACGGTGCGGGGGCCGTGGTGGCCCGGGTGAAGGAACTTCAGCGATGACGACCGAGGAAGCCGAAGAACACACCGGAGGAATACGTGTCTGACGAGGTCTGCCCGCTCGGAGAGACCCCGCCGCTGGGCGAGGTGCCCCCGCTGATGCACGCCGCGGTGATCCGCAGAGAGCGTTACGGTCAGCCGCGCGAGGCGTTCCGGCAGGAGATCCTGCCCACGCCCCGTCCCGGCCGCTCCCAGGTCCTGGTCCTGGTGATGGCCGCCGGACTCAACTACAACAGCGTCTTCGCCGCACGCGGCAACCCCGTCGACGTCATCGCGGCCCGCAACGCCTGCGGCCAGACGGAGGACTTCCATATCGGGGGCTCCGAGGGCGCCGGGATCGTCTGGGCGGTCGGCGAGGATGTCACCCGCGTCGCACCGGGCGACGAGGTGGTGCTCGCTGCGACGCTGTGGGACGAGCGGGCCGAGGACATCCGGCTCGGAGCCGATCCGATGACATCGGACAGCGCGCTGGCGATGGGTTACGAGACCAACTACGGCACCTTCGCGCAGTTCACCGTGGTGGAGGACTTCCAGCTGCACCCCAAGCCCGGCAGGCTGTCCTGGGCCGAGGCCGCCGCCTTCCAGCTGACCGCGGCCACCGTCTACCGCCAGCTCTGCGGCTGGCCCCCGCACACCGTCAACCCCGGTGATCCGGTGCTCATCTGGGGCGGATCGGGCGGCCTGGGATCGATGGCGATCCAGATCACCCGGCTGCGCGGCGGCATTCCCATCGCGGTCGTCTCCGATCCCGCCAAGGCCGACCACTGCCTCAAGCTGGGCGCCCACGGTGTCATCAACCGCCAAGAGTTCGACCACTGGGGCCGGGTCGCCGATCTCAACGACCCGGCGGCGTTCCGCGCCTGGCAGGCCGGCGCCAAGGCGTTCGGCCGGAAGTTCTGGGAGGTCCTCGGCGAGCGAAGGCCACCACGGCTGGTCCTCGAGCACCCGGGCCAGGACACCATGTCCACCTCGCTCTATCTCTGCGCCAACGACGGCATGGTGGTGACCTGCGGAGCCACCAGCGGGTACCACGCCGACATCGACCTGCGGTACCTGTGGATGCGGCAGAAGCGGCTGCAGGGCTCGCACGGAGCCAACACCCGGCAGTACCGGGCCGTGACCAACCTCGCCGCACAGGGGCAGCTCGACCCCTGTCTCTCCCGTGCCGTGCCGTTCGAGGAGATCGGCGAGGCGCATCAGCTGATGCACGACAACCTCCACCCGGCCGGGAACGGCGCCGTCCTCGTCAACGCCCCCGCCACGGAACTCCGTTAACCCTCCGGCCGCGTCACGCGGTACGGCGGCACGCGGTGCTCACCGGAAAAGGACCCAGTGTGAACACGTCTCCCGAGCAACTCGTCGAGGCCCTGCGCGCGGCACTGCTGGAGAACAGCGGCCTCGAACAGCGGCTGGCGGATCTGCGGGCCGCCGCTTCGGAACCGGTGGCGATCACCGGTATGGCCTGCCGCTATCCCGGCGGCGCCAACTCACCTGAAGCGCTGTGGCAGTTGGTGCGTTCCGGTACGGATGCCATCGACGAGTTCCCGGAGAACAGGGGCTGGCGCCGGGACGACTACTACGACCCGGACGACCCCGCCAAGAGCGCGGTGAGCCGGGGCGGATTCCTGCCGGACGCCCCCGAGTTCGACCCCGCGCCCTTCGGTATTCCGCCACGCGAGGCGGTGGCCATGGACCCCCAGCAGCGGATTCTCCTGGAGATCGCCTGGGAGGCGCTGGAGCGCTCGGGAAGGGACCCGCTCTCGCTGCGCGGCAGCCGTACGGGAGTGTTCATCGGCGCGGCCAACTCCCACTATCTAAACGCCGCCACCGACATCCCGGCGGAGCTGGCGCAGTATCTGATCACCGGTGGGGTCACCAGCGTCGCTTCCGGCCGGATCGCCTACACCCTCGGCCTGCGCGGTCCCGCCCTCACCCTGGACACGGCCTGCTCATCGGCGCTGGTGGCGCTGCACACCGCCGTCACCTCGCTGCGGCGCGGCGATTGCTCCCTCGCCCTGGTGGGAGGCGCGATGGTGCTGCCGTCCCCGATGGGCCTGGCGTCCTTCCGGCACCTCGGCGCGCTCGCGCCGGACGGCCGGTGCAAGGCGTTCGCCAAGGGAGCGGACGGCCTCGGCCTCGCCGAAGGAGCGGGGATGCTCGCCGTGCAGCGGCTCTCCGACGCCCGGCGCGAGGGGCGCCCGGTACTCGCGGTGATCCGTGGCCTCGCGGTGAACCAGGACGGTGCCAGCAACGGCCTGACCGCACCGAGCGCACAGGCACAGCGCGAGGTGATCGAGGCGGCGCTGGCCGACGCCCGTGTCGCGCCCGGCGAGGTCGACCTCCTTGAGGCGCACGGCACCGGGACCCAGCTGGGCGATCCGATGGAGGTACGGGCCCTGCAGGCCGTCTACGGCGCACAGCGGCGCCCGGACGACGCGCCCCTGTGGCTGGGCTCGGTGAAGTCCAATATCGGGCACAGCCAGATGGCGGCCGGACTCGCGGGCGTGATCAAGGCGGTGATGGCCATGCGGCACCGGATCCTGCCGCGGACCCTGCACGTGGACGAGCCCTCACCGCATATCGACTGGGACGCGGGGAACGTACGGCTGCTGACCGAGGAACGTCCCTGGCGAAAACCGGGCGCGGGCGAACGGCGGGCCGCCGTCTCCGCGTTCGGCATCAGCGGTACCAACGCCCATGTGATCCTCGCCGAGGGCGACCCGGTCGCCGCCCCTGCCAAGGGCGCTGACACCCTGCCGGCCGCGCTGCCGTGGACCCTCGCGGCGCACGGCGAGACCGCGCTGCGTCGGCAGGCACGGCGGCTCCTCGCGCATGTCGAGGCACGGCCCGGACTGGGCCTGGCCGACGTCGGCCATTCGCTGGCGACCACGCGCGCCGCTCTGCCCCGGCGCGCTGTCCTCGTCGCCGGGAACCGCGCGGGGTTCCTCGACGGCCTGCGCGCGCTGGCCGAAGGGCGGCCCGCACCCGGTGTGACCGAGGGCTCAGTGCTGCGCGACGACAGCCGTCCGGTCTTCGTCTTCCCCGGACAGGGCGCACAGTGGCTGGGCATGGCGACCGAACTGTACGACGCGTCACCGCTGTTCGCCGGCCATCTCGACGCTTGCGCCGAGGCGGTCGACGCGCTGGTGGACTGGCGTCTGCTCGAAGTGCTCAGGGGTGCGCCCGACGCCCCGCCACTGGACCGGATCGACGTGGTGCAGCCGGCGCTCTTCGCCGTCATGGTGGCCCTGGCCCGGCTGTGGCAGTCCTACGGGATCGCACCGGCAGCCGTTCTCGGCCACTCCCAGGGCGAGGCAGCGGCGGCCCATATCGCCGGTGCGCTGTCCCTAAAGGACGCCGCGCGTGTGGTGACGGTACGCGCCAGACTGCTGCACCGCCGCCTGACGGGACAGGGCGGCATGGTGTCGGTGGACCTGCCACGGCCGGAGGCGGAGCGGCGCATCGCGGACTGGGCAGGACGGATGTCCGTCGCCGTGGTCAACGGGCCGGGCACCACGGTGGTCTCGGGCGAGCGCGAGGCGGCCGAGGAGTTCTTCGCCGTGTGCCAGGCGGAAGGGCTGCGGGCCAGACAGCTCAAGACCGATGTCGCCGGGCACTCGGCCCAGATCGAGCAGGTGCGCGACGAACTCCTCGCCGAGCTGCGGGTGCTGCGGCCCGGCCGCTGCTCCCTGCCGTTCTACTCGGCCAGGGCCGGAGGCCTGATCGACGCCGGCACGACGCTCGACGCCGAGTTCTGGTACTCCGTGTTGCGCGAACCGGTCCTGTACCACCAGGCCGTGGACGCGGCGCTCGGCCAGGGGCACGCGGTGTTCATCGAGACCAGCGTGCATCCGGTGCTCGGCCCCGCGACCCTGGAGACGGCCGAGTTCGCGGGCCGGCCCGCGGCGGTCATCGGCTCGCTGCGCCGCGGGGACGGAGGCCTCGACCGGCTGCTCACCTCACTCGGTGAGGCGTGGATCGCCGGCGTCAGACCCGCCTGGGACACGGTCTACGGCGGTCTCGGCGTACGGGAGGTGGAGCTGCCGACGTACGCCTTCCACCGGCAGCGCTTCTGGCTGGGCCGGGCCCGGCGGAGCGCCGAACCCTCCGCACTGGGACTGGAGACGGCCGCACACCCGGTACTCGGCGCCGTCTTCGCGGCGGCCGACGAGGAACGCACCACCTTCACCGGCGTACTCCACGGACGTCCTGAGGCCGAACCCTGGCTCGGCGACAGGAAGGTGGGCGGCCGCGCGACCGCTCCGGCCGCGCTCTTCGCCGAGCTCGCCCTCGCCGCCGCCCACAAGGTGGGCTGCGGCCGGATCGCGGAACTCATCGTCACCTCACCGCTACCGGTCCCCCTGGGAGGCGTACGGCTGCAGCTCACCGTCGGCCCGCCGGACACGGACGGCCTGCGGCGGTTCACCGTATACGCGCGTCCGCAGCGGGAGCCGCAGCCGGGCCCGGATGGTGGCGCCACCGACACCACCGAGTGGACGGCCCACGCCCACGGCGTCCTCGCCCCGGCCGCCGGCGCCGAACCGCAGACGAGCGAGGACTGGCCACCGGGCGACGCCGAACCCCTGGATGTGCCGGTGCCCGACGCCGCCCCCGAAGCACCCGAAGTCGGCGACGCCCCGCACGTCTCGTACGGACCGGCGGCCCGTACGCTGCGGGCGCTCTGGCGGCGGACGACGGACGGCCGCACCGAGCTCTTCGCCGAGGCCGAGGTGAGTGGCGAGGCCCGTACCCCGGACGCCGCTGGGGCCGAAGGCTTCGGACTGCACCCGGCGCTCCTGGACGCGGCCCTGCAGGCGGTCTCCGCCGTCTCGTCCGCGGACGGCGGTTCAGATCCGCTGCCCGCCGTCGCCGACGCAGGCCACTGGCGGGACGTCACCCTGCACGGATCCCACGCCACGTCCGTACGCCTGCACCTCACCCTGAAGCGCACCGGACCGGACACGGAGTTCTCGCTGCGCGCCGACGACGCTCTGGGGCAGCCGGTCCTCACCGCCCGCTCGGTGCGGACCGCGGCCGCCGGGGCGCCGGAGCACACCACCACCAGGTCCGTCCGCCGCGACTCGCTCTTCCGGGTCGGCTGGACACCGCTGCCGTACGACGAGGCGTCCAGGCCCGGCAGTTGGGGAGTCCTCGGCGAAGGCTTGGACGAGCTGACCGCCCTCGGCGCTCGTGCCCTGCCCGACCTGGCGGCTCTCACCGGCGCGCTGGACGGCGGAGAGCCCGTACCCGAGCTGGTGCTCACCACGCTGACGAGGCCACCGCTCCAGGAGAAGCCCGACGACGCGCACGCGACCTCGACCGCGGCCGCATCCGCGCTCGCGCTGCTCCAGGGCTGGCTGGCGGACTCCCGCCTCGCCGACAGCACCCTCGTCCTCGTCACCCACGGCGCCGTGGCGGCGCGGCCCGGCCAGGACACGGTGCCCGACCTGGCGGGTGGTGCGCTGTGGGGGATGCTGCGCTCGGCGCAGTCGGAACACCCCGGCCGCGTACGCCTGCTGGATCTCGGCGATGAGCCTTCGCGGAACGTCACCGGGACACTGTGGTCCGCACTCGCCTCCGGCGAACCCCAGGTCGCCGTGCGCGGCAACGGCGTGTACGTGCCCCGTCTCGTGCGCGCCGGACTGCGCCCGTCGTCCGGCGCAGAGGGGCCGCTCGATCCGGCGGGTACGGTGCTGATCACCGGCGGTACCGGAACCCTGGGGCGCCTGGTGGCCCGGCATCTGGTCACCCACCACGGCATCCGCCGTCTCGTCCTCACCGGACGCCGCGGCGCCGCCGCACCGGGCGCGGCCGGACTGGTCGCGGAGCTGAACGGCCTGGGGGCCGAGGCAACCGTGGCCGCGTGCGATGTCGTCGACCGGGACCAGCTGCGGCGCCTCCTCGGCTCGATTCCCGCCGCGCATCCGCTGACCGGAGTGGTGCACGCGGCGGGTGTCCTGGACGACGGGGTCCTGGAGTCGCTCACACAGGAGCGGCTGGAGCGTGTCCTGCGTCCCAAGGTGCGCGGCGCGCTGAACCTCCATGAGCTGACCGTCGGCCTCGACCTGGACGCGTTCGTCGTCTTCTCCGGCGGCGCCGGACTCTTCGGCAACCCGGGGCAGGCCAACTACGCCGCCGCCAACGCGTTCCTCGATGCTCTCGCCGCGCGGCGGCGGGCGACCGGACGTGCCGGACTCTCCCTGGCCTGGGGACTGTGGGCCGAAGCGAGCGGGATGCGGGAGGGGTTCAGCCACACGGACCTGGCTCGCATGGTGCGCGCCGGAGCCCTGCCGCTGCGGACCGAGGAGGCGCTGACGCTGTTCGACGCCTGTCTGTCCGCGGCGTCCGGCCCGGGCGCTGCGGACAATGCGCTCCTGGTCCCCGTTCACCTGGACCTCGAAAGCCTCAGGACCGAGCACACGCCGGGCACCGTATCCGCGCTGCTTCGCGGACTCGCCCCGTCGGCCGTGGGCCGGGCCGCGGGCTCCGAAGGCGGGGGCGACAGCGAGCAGTTCGTGCGCCGGCTGGCCCGGCTGCCCAGGGCGCAGCGCCACCGCAGGCTCCTCGACCTGGTACGCCGCACCGCCTGCGCGGTACTGCGGCACGACGACCCCGGCAGCCTGGCTCCGCACGGGGCCTTCAAGGATCTGGGGTTCGATTCGCTCACCGCCGTCGAACTGCGCAACCGTCTCAACCAGGCCACCGGTCTGCGGCTGCCCCCGACCCTGGTCTTCGACCATCCGACACCATCGGCACTGAGCGCCCGCCTGGTCACCGAACTCTTCGGCGACCAGGCCGCGGAGCGGAAAGCCGTGGAGCCCGCCCGGCCAGATGCCGCCGCAGACGAGGACGACCCCGTCGTCATCGTGGGCATGAGCTGCCGGCTTCCCGGCGCGGACAGCCCGGAACGGCTCTGGCGACTGCTCGCCGACGGCACCGAATCGATCGGCCCGCTGCCCGCGGACCGGGGCTGGGACGCCTCGGATCTCGAGGCTGAGGCGGCCCGGATACCGGGGCTCCGCGTCCTGCGCGAGGGCGGCTTCCTGCGGGAGGCGTCCGCCTTCGACGCCGAACTCTTCGGCATCACCCCGGAAGAGGCCCTGGTGATGGACCCGCAGCAGCGGATCCTCCTGGAACTCGCCTGGGAAGCGCTGGAGGACGCCCGGATCGCCCCGGACTCGCTGCGCGGCCGGCGCGTGGGCGTCTATATGGGGGCCTTCCACCAGCCGTACGTCACCGCTGACTCGGCGGTGCCGGAGAGCAGCGGGCCCCATCTGGGTTCCAGCATCGGCGCGCTGTTCACCTCGGGGAGGATCGCGTACGCACTGGGCCTGGAAGGACCGGCGTTCACCACGGACACCGGATGTTCCTCGTCGGCGGTGGCGCTCCATCTGGCCTGCCAGGCGGTACGCGACGGGGAGTGCCGGGTGGCGCTGGCGGGCGGGGTGACCGTGCTGGCCAAGCCGTTTGTGCTGCCGGAAGGTGCCGGAGCGGCGCCGGACGGCCGGTGCCGTGCCTTCGCCGAGGAAGCGGACGGCACCGGCTGGGGCGAGGGCGGCGGCCTGGTCGTCGTGGAACGCCTCTCCGACGCACGCCGCCACGGCCATGAGGTACTGGCCGTGGTGCGCGGCTCCGCGCAGAACAACGACGGCGCGAGCAACGGCCTGCACGCACCCAACGGCCCCTCGCAGGAACGCCTGATCCGCCACGCACTGGCCGACGCCGGGCTGGCGCCCGGCGATGTCGACGCGGTGGAGGCCCACGGCACCGGAACATCGCTCGGCGACGCGATCGAGGCCGGTGCGCTGCAGGCGGTCTACGGCGCAGGACGGCCGGACGACCGGCCGGTGTGGCTCGGCAGCGTCAAGTCCAACATCGGCCACCCGCACGCGGCTTCGGGTATCGCGGGTGTCATCAAGACGGTGCTGGCCCTGCGGCACGGCCTGCTGCCCCGCACGCTCCACGCGGACCGGCCGACATCCCGGGTGGACTGGGGCAACGGCGGCGTACGGCTGCTCACGCGGGCACGCCCGTGGCCACGCTCCACGAGACCGCGCCGTGCGGGTGTGTCCTCGATCGGCGTGATCGGCACCAAGGTGCACTTGATCCTGGAGGAACCGCCTGCCTCGGACGGGCCGTCGCGGCCGCCGGAGAGGGGCGAGGAGACGCCGGAGAGGGGCGAAGGGACGACGGAGAGGACTACCGTCGGCGCCGCGTTCGACGGGCTCCTGCCGTTCGTCCTCTCGGCACGCTCCGACGCGGCCCTGCGTGCCCAGGCGGAGCGGCTGCGTACCCGGGTGGCGCGGGCGCCGGCCGGCGAACACCTCGCCGACCTGGCCTTCTCGCTCGCTACCACCCGCGCGCAGTTGGACACGCGGGCGGTGATCCTGGCCGCCGACCGTACCGAGCTGCTCGACCGTCTCGACGCGCTGGCCCAGGGCTCGGCCGCCCCAGGCGTCATCACGGGCAGCGGCACGCCGAACGCGCTCACCCTGCACGTCCCCGACCTGACATCAGACAGCACCGACGGCACCTACGGGCGGGAGAGGTCGCCGGGAGACCTCCTCGACTTGTACGACACCATGCCCCGCTACGCCGAGGCATGGGACAAGGCCGCCGCCCCGATGACACCCCTGCTCGACGGCCGCGCCCTGCGCGAAGCCCTGCGCTCCGGGCCGCATCCGGACGGTGTCGCCGAGACGGAAACGGTCACCCGGTGCGCCCACTTCACCACCGCGGTGGCGCTCGGACGGCTGTTCACGGAGTGGGGCATCACCCCCGACACCGTCACCGGAGAGGGCCTCGGCGACCTCGCCGCCGCCCACCTGCGAGGAGACCTCCCGCTGCCGGAGGCGGCAGCGCTTTTGGCCGCCCCCGGCACAACCCCGCGCAGGCCCGCCGCACCACCCCAACCAGCGGCCGACGCCACCACCCTCACCCTCCCGCCGGCCGGAGCCGCAGCCCCTTCCACCGTATGGACGGCCCTGGCCCACGCGTACGCGGCGGGCGCGACGCCGGACTGGCAGTCGGTATACGCGGATTCAGGCGCACACAGCGTGCCCTTGCCGCACTACGCCTTCCAGCGCTCTTCCTACTGGCTCACCTGATGAGCACGCTCACCCGAACCCTGCCCTTGCCGGAATCCGCATCCGTGCAGGTCACGCTACATGTTGATATTCGTGGAGGATGCCGCCGAGGCGATCGTGGCGTCGTATGTCGAGGCGGGCTATCGCGTCTGGATCGCCATGATCGAGTTCATTCGTGGCATCTGGATGCCACTGAGGACGACGTCGATCCCTGCGTCCTTGAGGACGGCATCGAAGAGGTCGGGGAACTTCCCGTCCCGGTCCCGGATCATGAATCGTGCCCGGCAGCCGGTGTCGTCGAGGTCCATGACGAGGTTCTTCGCCGCTTGCGCTACCCAGGTTGCGGTCGGATGCGCGGTGGCGCCCAGGACGCGGATCCGGCGACTGCCGTGCTCGATCACTACGAGCACGTATATCCGTACCCCCGACAAGGTGGCTGTTTCCATGAAGTCGCAGGCCAGCAGGGCATCAGCCTGGGAACGCAGAAAGTCGGCCCAGGTACTGGAGCTCCGCTCGGGCGCAGGATCGATGCCTGCCTCCTTCAGGATTTCCCAGACGGTGGACGCGCCCACCTTCACCCCCAGCACAAGCAGCTCGCCGTGCAGACGTCGGTACCCCCAGCTCGGGTTCTCCTTCGCCAGCCGCAGTACCAGGATGCGGATGGAGCGCACGGTGCGTGGTCGTCCCGGGCGTTTGGGTCGACAAGAGACGGCATGTCGGCGTGCGACGAGGTCGCGGTGCCAACGCAGCACTGTCTCGGGGCGGACGAGTAGCCGTAATCTTCGCAGGACGTGCAGTGGCAGCCAGTGCAGCAGCGCCGCCAGGAACGCCCGATCGCTCGGCGTGAACCGGATCTTTTCTTTGCCGAGTTGGCGTTCCAGCACGGTGATCTGATGGCGCAGGGCGAGGATCTCGGCGTCCTTGTCCCGATCGGCCATCGGCAGCAGACGCAGCATCGTGAACGCGCTCGTCACACCCAGGTAAGCCAGTCGCAGCAGCACGATCGATCATCATGACGCGCTGACGGCAACTGCGCGAGAGCGCGAGCTCGAGCGGACGCGGCCAAGATTTCGGGACACCCGAAGAACCGCCCCCACCAGGGCGGATAACGCCGCCAGCATCAGCACATTTCTGCGCTGTTTCGAGGGCTGGCGCTTCTGCTGTCTGGATGCCTTTTGGTGATAGGCGACCCATTCCTCCACTCTTACCCCGTCGCCACAGGTACGTATGAAGAGGGCCACGAAGTCCGTGCTAGGCATCCGCGTCCCGTTGAGCACGTCGGAGACGGTGCTCCGGCGGAGGGCGTCGCCCACTTCCGCGGCCCGCTCCTCCAACTGCCGGTAGGTGAGTCCTGAGCGCTCCTTGAGATCACGCAGTGCGGCGATGAACGCCTCGGGTTGTTCCGGCGGCCACACAAGCCTTCCGGTTTCAGCACCGCCACAACATCCACCGGCCCACGGGTGCGCACAAGCCGTCGCCGGACAGGATCCGGACACATTTCGGACACGCCCAATGAGCAGGCCGGACAGGAAAATTGATGTCCCGGACACCGAGACCCGTTGCACCCTGCGCGACAGCCCGAGCAGACTTCTCACCAAGCCCGCTCCGACCGGTCACGGGGAGTCATGGACAGGCCGGTGCGGGCTCAACGTCACCACTCACAGAGGGGGCCAAGGTGCACCACTCAAGGCGAGGAGCCCTCGCAAAGGCAGGGCTGGCGGCGCTCCTGATGACGGCGGGACTCGTCTCACCCACATACGCCACCAGCGACACACCCTCCGCCAGGGCCCCGGTCGTCAAAGATCGGGTCATGTCGTGGAACTCCGACGGACAGAAATACGGGACTCCGAGCATCCTCGCCCGAGAGATAGCGCGGTTTCGGCCGCAGGTGGTTCTGTTACAGGAATCCTGCTTCAACGAGGTTGCTGAGGCCCTGGAAATCCTCAAGGGACCCCAGTACCGGCTTGAGTACACTGACGGCGGCCAGGATGGTCCGAGCAGCGTGCACTGGGCTTGCGGCGGTCCATTTGGGCGTCTGGGACAGAAGATTCTGGTGGCTAAGGGCTACCAAGCGCCTTCGGATTCGAACTTCGGCCGTGAGTACTACAGCGCGGGCGAGGCCCCTCCAGAACACCGCGGGTATTCGACGTTCCGCACGCGGCTGGCGGGCAAGCAGGTAACGGTCTTCAACACGCAGCTCAGTTGCTGTGAGTACAGGGACTACAGGACGACGCAAGTCAGGGACCTTGTCAAGGCCGCCCGCGGTCATCCTGCCGCGATGCTGGCCGGAGACTTCAACGCCCAGCCATGGATCAGGGAATGGCCGGAGATGAAACCGGTGTGGGCCAACCGGTACCGCGACGTCGATCGGTACTGTGGCAAGAACTACGACCGCCGCTGCAACGGCACCCAGCACGTGGGCAAGAAGTTCGATTTCATCCTGCATCGGGGTATTAACTCCAAGCGGTGCAACATGCACGCGGTGAAGGTGATTGATGACGGTCAGTGGACGTGGGACCACCGTGTGATGGTCAGTGACGTCACGGCAGGTCCGGCCTCCCGCAGGCCGTGCACCGTCAACTAGTACTCCAGTCAGGTCTCGCGATCTTGTCGCGGCCCCGGCTGGGAACGGGTCCGGCCACCGCGTGATCATCGGGGGTTGACTCCTGAAGATCGTGCGGTGGCCGCAGGCCATAGCGTAGACCCTGCCCGCTGGCGGGCGATGTTCGACCAGCATGGCCCGGATCGCGGGCAGATTCGGGTGAGTTGAGCCTCGGGCCGCAGCCCTCTACTTCAGCATGAGCCTGTCGCCGCACTACACCGACGCCGTCAGCCTGATGGCCGCGGCGGCGAGGGCCCAGGGCGGCATCGAGGTCTTCGTCAACATCTCCGAGTTCGAGCAGTCGTTCATGACGTTCGAGAAGATGACCGCCCCGGACGAAGAACGGCGTTCGTGGCTTGGCGGGCTCATCGCGGACTGGTCCCCGCAGCAGCGGGCCCACTGGGTCGCCGAGCAGGTGCTGGACTGGTCCGGTATCCCGACCGTCAACGTGCGGGCGGCCATGTTCGTCGAGAACCCCATTCTGACCTGGCTGGCGCTGGGCCCGCTGAGCAACGGTGAACTGCGCCTGCCGTTCGGCCGCCAGCGGCTCGCGCCCATCGCAAGTTACGACGTGGCGGAGCTGTGCGTGAAGATCCTGGTCGACCCGGCGCCGCACATCTCGAAGTCCTATGAGCTCAACGGTCCGGAACTGAAGGACATGCACGGGTTCGCGGAGGACTACGGGGCCGCGCTGGGACGTCAGGTCACTTACGTTCCCGAAGAGGTCGAAACCTGGAACGAGAGCTACGTGGACAGCGTCCTGGCCGAGTTGCCGCACACCGCGGAGCACCTGAAGACCCTGACCCGGCTGATCGCCGGCGGGGGGTACCACGGCGCCACCGACCAGCTGGAAACCCTGCTCGGGCGTCCGCCGAAGAGCGTGCGGTGGGCGCTGGAGAACCATCCGCGCATCCGGAAGCTGGCGTCTGCCTGAACCGCAGTCCCTCACGCCGCCGGATGTGCCGCGCGGTCGCGGCCCTGAACGCCCAGTTACCTGGCCTCCTGGAGCTCCGCCGGGATTCGCAGCCGTCCCGGCCTGAGCTCTCGTACGGCCTGGGCCCGTTTTGAGGCAATGCCCGAGGGGCCCGCGCCGCTGCGCTTTTACTTGCTGCAACTGTGATGCCGAACAGCCGCATCAGGTTCAGCCGATCTCTCATGGGCCTCGTTGAGGATGCGATCGTGCCGTGTCGCCTTCCGTCGTGGATATCGCTTGGCAGGCCAGGATCGGCCTGCCGAAGAGCGAGCACGGTGGCCGCGATACGCCGTCGGCCAGCCGCTTGGAGCGAGTTCACGCCCTACCTGGCTGTTCCGCCGGAGATAAGGAAGGTGGCCTGTCCGGCGAACTTGATCGAGTCGATCAGCGCCCGGCTGCGGAAGACCACCCGCAACCGCGGGCACTCCGCTCCGAGCAGGCCGCGCCGAAGGTGCGCATGAGCGAGGGGAACCGGATCCGCACTGCCGCAGTAAGTCTGTATCGGCTCCGGTGCTGAGGGCGGGGTCGGCGCATTACGGGCGTGCGACGTTACTGACCGCGGTACGCAGGTCGTCCTCCCCGGCGAGCAGCGGGGGCAGGGGGGTTGCGTTGGCGGGGTTGAGTGAGTCGAAGAGCAGGGCGATGAAGCGGGCGCGCAGAGAGGGCGCGGTGCCGGGGAGGGCGAGACCGGCGACCGCCATGACGAGGAAACGCGGGATGTCTTCCGCGGTGAGGTCGGAGCGGATCTCCCCTTGTTGCTGTGCGCGCAGCAACAAGGGGTGGAGGGAGTGGCTGAAGCGCTGGAGAGCCTCCACGGCCACGTCGGTGAAGTTGCTGGCGAAGCTGACCAGCCCCCGTTCCTCGGTGATCAGGTCGAGCAAGTGCGTGGCGATGTCCTGGAGGGACTGGCGCGGGTGGGGGGCATCGGCGGCGCGGTCGATGCAGGGCAGAAGGTCCGTCTCGAGGATGTCGTCGAGGACGGCCCGGACGATCGCCTCCCGATTGGGGAAGTGGCGGTAGAGGGTGGCGATGCCCACGCCGGCCTCGGCTGCGATCTGTTCCAGGGACGCCTCGCCGGTGGCGAGGACGGTCCGTCCGGCAGCGGTGATGCGCTCGGCGCTGGTACGCGCGTCGACCCTGCGTCGGCGGCCGCGGTCCTTCGTAGTTGCCATCGACAGCTCCTCCCTGCTCTGCGATGAAGGCTATCCTCCCCAGCTTTGATAGTGTCCTATCACTTTGATAGGGGACTATTACTTCGCGTCTGTCGTGGTCTCGACGCGCGAAAGAGGGAGAGAGCTGTGTCCGTTCTGCTGTATCGGCTGGGAAGGTTCGCCTACGGCAAACCCTGGTACGTCATCGGGGGCTGGCTGGCCGTGGTGACGGCAGTGGTGGGCCTCCTCCTGACCAACCCGGTCAAGCTCAGCAACGAGGTCCGTATCGACGGCACCCCGTCGCAGAAGGTCATCGACGAACTGGCCAAGTCCCTGCCGGAGGCGTCCGGGGGGCAGGGCATGCTGGCCTTCAGCGCACCGGACGGTGCCCGGATCGACGACGGGAAGGTCCGAGCAGCCCTGGTCGCGGCAGTGGATGCCGTCTACCGCCACGACCACGTCATCGACGCCCGGAAGGTCGTGGCTCAGCAAGCCGCCCGGGGGAAGAACAGCCCCCTGATACGGACTCAGGCGGCGGTGGCTCGGGCTGCCGGACAGCCGTCCTCCGGCAAGGCGCCCGTCCCGTTAGAGGTGGACGGCCGACCGGTGCCGGGGGTCACTGTCTCCGCCGATGGCTCGACAGCACTGATGCAGTTCCAGTTCGACGAGCAGACCTACGAGCTTCCCTCCGGGACGATCGACGGCACCGTCAAGGCCGCCGAGCGTCAGGCCGCACATGGCGGTCTTGAAGTCCTGCCGTCCGCGTCGATGATGGAGATCCCCGAGATCGTCGGCATCGGAGAGATCGTTGGTGTCGTCGTCGCGGCCATTGTCCTGCTGGTCACGCTGGGGTCGGTCGTGGCGGCGGGGCTACCCCTGGTCATCGCCCTGGTCGGTGTCACGGTGGGGGTGGGGGGAGCCTTCACTCTCTCCGCCGTCTTCGAAATCCACTCGCTCACCGCGGTCCTGGCTCTGATGCTGGGACTGGCCGTCGGTATCGACTACGCCCTGTTCATCGTCAACCGGGAACGCCGTCTGATCCTGGAAGACGGCCTGGACTCGCACGAAGCGACCGGCCGCGCCGTCGGCACAGCCGGAAGCGCGGTCTTCTTCGCCGGCTGCACTGTCATCATCGCCTTGATGGGGCTCCTGGTCGTCAGGATCACCCTGCTCAGCACCATGGCCATCGTGGCGGCTGCCACGATCGCCCTGGCCGTCCTCCTCGCCCTGACCTTGCTGCCGGCGCTGCTGGGGCTGGTCCAGGAACGCATCTGTCCCACCCGGACCCGGAACAGGGCGCGGCAACAGAGGGCTTCCGCCGACCACGCGCGGGCAAGTCGCTGGGCAGCGCGCCTGATCCGCTGCAAGTACCCGGCCCTCGCGTCCGCGCTCCTGATCCCTGTGATCCTGGCCGTGCCTGCCGCCGGCATGAAGATGGGCCTGCCCTCCGGGGCCAGCTACAACACCGACACCGCGCAGCGACAGAGCTACGAGCTGGTCAGCGACGTCTACGGGCCCGGCTACAACGGCCCGCTCATGGTCGCCGTCACCTCTACCGCCAAGGGGCAGCCCCTCACCCCTGCAACTCTCGCCTCAATCACCTCCGGCATCAAAGGCATCAAGGGCTCGACCTCGGTGTCCCTGGCCGGAATGAACAGCACCGGCACCACGGCCATCCTCAGCCTCATTCCCGGCAGCGGGCCGAACGACGACGCCACCAAGGACCTCGTCACTGCCATACGGGACAAGAGCGCACAGATCGGCGAAGCCCACGGTGCCACCATCGGTATCTCCGGCTTCACCGCCCTCGCGATCGATGTCTCCGACCGGCTCGCCGACGTCCTGCCCATCTACGTGGCAACCGTGCTCGCGCTCTCCCTGATCGTCCTGCTCCTGGTCTTCCGCTCCCTCATGATCCCGGTGATGGCCACCCTCGGCTTCCTGCTTTCCATCGGCGCCACCTTCGGCCTGACCACGGCTGTCTTCCAGTGGGGCTGGTTCCAGGACCTGATCGGACTCGACGCCAGAGCCCCCGTGGTGAGCCTGCTGCCCATCATCATCACCGGCGTCCTGTACGGGCTCGCCATGGACTACCAGATGTTCCTGGTCACCTCCATGCGGGAAGCCCACGTCCACGGCGCCACTCCGCTCAACGCCACCGTCACGGGATTCGCACGTGCCAGTTCCGTCGTCGTCGCGGCGGCCACCATCATGGTCTCCGTCTTCGCCGGATTCATCTTCAACCCCCAGCCCATGATCAAGCAGGCCGGCTTCGCACTGGCCACCGGCATCCTCATCGATGCCTTCGTCATCCGCATGACCCTCATACCCGCCACCATGGCACTCGCGCAGGAGAAAGCCTGGTGGCTGCCCGCCCGGCTGGACCGCCTGCTGCCCGACCTCGACGTCGAAGGCGACAAGCTCACGCAGAAGATCCCGCTGACCCATCCCGCGCCCCACCAACCGCACGCCACCGCGCACAAGACCGAGACCACCGACTGACCTACCAGAGGAGGGTCCAACGCATAGCCCTTCCTCACGCACCCAATCGGTCATCCACGGGATGTTTCTGCAGGCCCTGAGTTGTACGTCGGGCCGGTCGGCCTGGTCGTCAAGAGCCGCTCGTGGAGGGTGGTTAGATACGGGCAGACATGTGCGAAACGTCTTGACTCTCCTGGGACCAGTTTGGGACCACGCTGGGGGTCAAGGGGGCGCAGGTTCAAATCCTGTCGTCCCGACGGTGTTATTGCAGGTCGGAGGCCGTTTCCGCCGGAAGGCGGGGGCGGCCTTTTCCGTTGGTGGTCGTTGGGTGGTCGTAGATCGGCTCCGGACCCGCTGCGCGCCGGAATGCCTGAGGACGGCACGCTCCCGGACCGGTTGCGTGCGGCGCCCACCCCGCGGCATGTGGCTCACCTCTGGCCAAGGAGGTGTTCGATGCCCGCACCACCGAGGGAAAGGGGCCCGGGCGTCGCCACGGTGCCCTTCGAGATTCCGATGTAACAACCCGCCGCACACCGAGGTCGGGCACCCACCTCGACAACCCGCGTGTGCGGCGCCGTCGTTCAGGCAGGTTGGGGGGCTGTCCTCCGGGCTCCCCACCGTCGGGTGCGATAGGTGCCCGCCAGTCGGCAGACGAGGTAGATGGTGAACGAGATGGTCGTGACGTAGGGGCTGATGGGGATGGAGCTGCCGAGGGCGAGCAGGATGCCGCCCTCAATCGAGGCGACGGCGAAGACCACACTGAGCACCGGTAGCAGCACGGGCGACGCGGTGATGCGGGCGGCCGCCGCGGCGGGGGTGACGAGGAGAGCGAGGACCAGCAGTGCGCCGACGATCTGCACCGACAAGGCGACCGCGAGTCCGAGCACGATCATGAAGGCGATGGACAGGGCGCGCACCGGTACCCCGCGGGCCTCGGCGACATCCGGATCGGCGCTGGCGAAGGTAAGCGGCTGCCACATGACCGCCAAGGCGACGAAAACCACGGCCGAGGTGCCGAGCAGCCAGGACATCTGAGGAGTGTCGACGGCGACGATCTGGCCGGTGAGGAGGCCGAACTTATTGGCCGCGCGGCCTTTGTAGAGGGCGAGGAAGAGTACCCCCAGGCCCAGGCCGAACGGCATCATGATGCCGATCACCGAGTTGCGGTCCCGGGCGCGCGTGCCCAGGACTCCGATCGTGCCGGCCGCGATGAGCGAGCCGGCGATCGAGCCCGCCACGATGTTCGTCTCCAGCAGCAACGCGGCCGAGGCGCCCGCGAAGGACAGCTCGCTGATGCCGTGTACCGCGAAGGGCAGGTCGCGCATGATGACGAAGACCCCGGCGAGGCCACCGATCAGACCGAGTGCGGCGCCGGCGATGAGGGAGTTGCGGACCAGTGCCAGGAGTTCGCCGTAGTTGTCGAAGTTGAAGATCTGGTGCCAGATCCCGTCGGCGAGCGTCATCGGCGGACTCCGTCGGTCTCGTTTGCTGCGGAGGCTTCGTGGGGGTGGTGGGGCGGTGCGGGCGCGATGGGCTCGTCGGGGGCTCCGACGACCACGATCCGGCCGTGGACACGGACGACGTCGACCCGCGTTCCGTACAGCTGGGACAGGGAGGAGGAGGTCAGGACCTCCTCCGGGGTCCCGATGCGGTAACCGCCCCGTGCCAGGTACAGCACCCGGTCCACCAGTCCGAGCACGGGATTGATCTCGTGGGTGACGAAGACCACCGAAGTCCCCTGGGAGCGGCGCCGGGTGTCCAGCAGTTCGGTGACCGCCCGCTGGTGGTGGAGGTCGAGGGAGAGCAGCGGCTCGTCGCACAGCAGGATCCGGGGGTCGGTGGCCAGGGCCTGTCCGATGCGGACGCGCTGCCGCTCGCCTCCGGACAGCAGGCCGACGGGGACGTCCGCGTAGGCCGATGCCCCGACAGATTCGAGGATCTCGTCCACGCGGCGGCGGGTGGCGCTCGTGCGCAGCCGCGGTCCGAAGCGGTGCCCGTCGATCCCGAAGCGCACGAGGTCGCGTGCGCGCAGCGTCGCGTGCGCGGACAGCGCTGCGTGCTGGGGGACGTAGCCGACGTGACGGCCGGCGTCGCGCGGGGGCCGGCCGAGGACGGTCAGCGTTCCGGCGGACAGCGGTTGCAGGCCCAGCAGCGCCCGTACGAGGCTGGACTTGCCCGATCCGTTGGGCCCGAGTACGGCGAGGAACTCACCTGGCCGTACGTCGAGTTCGAGATCGCGCCACACCGTGCGCTCGCCGTAGGACAGGGCGGCGCCACGCAGGCTGATCAGCGTGTCGGTGTCGGTGTCGCTGGGCTCGGCCTCGCCCCGGCCGGCCCGGGGTGCGCGAGCCATGGCCGGGCGCCTCACTTGCCCAGCGCGCCCGCGAGCGCGTCGACGTTGGCGGTCATCCAGCCGAGGTAGTCCTTGCCCTTCGGCAGGGTCTCGGTCACGGGCACGACCGGAATGCCGGCGGCCTTGGCGGCGCTTTCGGCCTTCTTCGTCTGCGCACCGGAGGTCTGCTCGTTGTAGATGAGCGCCTTGACCTGCTTGCCCGTGAACAGCGCCAGGGTGTCCCGCAGAACCTTCGGGGAGACGTCGTCGCCCTCCTCGATGGCCTCGCTGAACTCCTCGGGCGTCCTGTCCGCCAGGCCGCTCGCCTCGGTCATGTAGAGCGGCACCGGCTCGGTGATGGCGACGCCCTCGCCGCCGTGCTCCTTCTTGATTTCCGCTTCTTTCGCCTGGAGCGGCTTGAGCTTCGACTTGAAGGTCTCGGCGTTCTTCTTGAAGGCGGCCGCGTCGCCGGGGGCGGCCTTGCCCAGGGCGGTGGCTATGCGGTCGGCGACCTTGGCGACGCTGGGGAAGTCGTACCAGACGTGCTCGTTGAGCTCACCGCTCTTCGGTGCGGTCTTGCCGGAGACCTTGACCGCGTTGATCACGTCGGCGGAGGAGTTGCCGCTCTTGAGCATGCGGTCCACGAAGTCGTCATAGCCGCCGCCGTTCTCGATGACGACCTTCGCCTTGGACAGGGCAAGCTGGGTCCGGGCGTCGGCCTCGTAGGAGTGCGGGTCCTGGTCGGGGTCGTTGATGATCGAGGTGACGTCGACCTTCCCGCCGCCTATTCGGTCGGCGATGTCGCCGTACACGTTCGTCGAGGCGACCACCGTGATCTTGGATGACGAGGACTTCCCGTCGCTTCCGGAGTCCGACGAGCTGCCGCAGCCTGCCAGCAGGGTCAGGGAGGCGCCGCTGATCAGCGCCAGGCGGCGGGACGGGGACGAGAACATGGATCCTCCACGGCGGGTGGGAAGGGGAGTCTTCACGGGCGAGGGGCCACTCGGTCGGGACCTGGCGGACGCAACGCTAATAGAAATGAATGTCAAGACCATGATCCGGTCTCGTTGATATGAAAATCGTTGCCAAGAATTGACGCGCCCGCTAGGGAAGCGAGGCGTCCCGGCTCGGCGCCGGGTGGCAGCGGTCGCAGATCCCGGTGAGCTCGACGGTGTGCTCGACCTCGGCGAATCCGGTCGCCGCGGCCACGCCGTCCGCCCAGCGCTCGACGAGATCCGCTTCGACGGCGAGGCTGTGGCCGCAGCGACGGCAGACGAGGTAATGGCGGTGGCCGTCGTCGGGGCGGGGGCGGTAGAGCCGCTCGCCGGTCACGTCCCGTACGACGTCGACCTGCCCGGCGTGTTCCAGCCTCCGGAGGGTGCGGTACACCGTGGTCAGTCCCACCGTGCCAGGTCGACCGCCATGCCGACGGCAGCCGCCTGGTCGGCGAACCGTGCATGCTGCTTGCCTCCCACGCCTCGGCGATCGCGAGTCGATGTCCTCGGCGGATCGTTCGTGAGGGTCGCTTGGTTCCTCGGCGGACAGCGGTGCTGGATGGATGCCGGACGGTGGGCGGCACCCGTCCGGCCCGCGGGCGGTGCCGCTCGGAGCCGGCCGGGTGTGCCAGGGCTCAGGACTACGGCACCGGCACGGCCTCGTGCGGTCCGTGCTCGTGGTCGCAGCTCTCGTCGAGGCCGTAGGTCTCCCAGGCGGGGAAGGGGTCCTCCCAGGCCGTCCAGTGCGATGCGCCCTGCGCGTGCTCATCGTCGGTCAGCAGGCACGCGGACAGGGCCTCGTGCAGGGCGGCGGCGCGCAGTCCGGTGCCGATGAAGACGAGTTCCTGGCCGCGGTCGGGGCCGGTCGCGGCGCCGGGCTCGATGCCGTCGCGTGCTCCGGAGGGTTCGAACCGGGCCACCGCGCCCGCCTGTGACCACAGCCCGGTCACGCGCGGGCGGGTGGCCAGCCAGAAGAAGCCCTTGGAGCGCAGGACGTCGCCGTAGGTCCCGCTGTCCAGGTCCGTGGCGATGAAGTCCCACAGCCGGGCGGGGTGGAACGGCCGGGCGGCGCGGAAGACGGTGCTGGAGATGCCGTACTCCTCGGTCTCCGGCACATGGTCGCCGTTGAGCTCCATGACCCAGCCGGGCGCCTGCTGAGCGCGTTCGAGATCGAAGCGGCCGGTCCCGAGCACCTCCGCCGGTTCCACCCGGCCGTGTGTGGCGGGCACGATACGGGCGGCCGGGTTGAGCCGGGACAGCGCCGCCGCCAGCCGTTCGGCGGTCTCGGGGATGACCAGGTCGAGCTTGTTGAGGACGATGATGTCGGCGAACTCGACCTGGTCCATGAGGAGATCGCTGACGGTGCGCTCGTCGTCCTCGTACTGGTCCAGGCCCCGCTCGACCAGTTCGTCGCCGCCGGTGAGTTCCGGCAGGAAGCCCGCGGCGTCCACGACCGTGACCATGGTGTCGAGCCGCGCGACCTCGCCCAGCGTGGCGCCGTCGTCGCGCGGGAAGGCGAACGTGGCGGCGACGGGCATGGGTTCGGAGATGCCGCTGGACTCGATGAGGAGGTAGTCGAACCGCCCCTCCCCGGCGAGTCGCTCCACCTCTTCCAGGAGGTCGTCGCGCAGGGTGCAGCAGATGCAGCCGTTGGTCATCTCGACCAGGCGTTCTTCGGTGCGGGAGAGGGCCGCGTCGCCGTCGCGGACGAGTGCGGCGTCGATGTTCACCTCGCTCATGTCGTTGACGATGACGGCGACGCGCAAGCCCTCGCGGTTGTTGAGGAGATGGTTGAGGAGGGTGGTCTTGCCGGATCCCAGGAAACCCGACAGGACCGTCACCGGCAGCTGGTCGGCCATCGGGCGGTCAGCCCTCGGGGCGCAGCAGGCCGCGCCGGTAGGCGGGGACGAGCTGCCGCGGGACGCGGTGTTCGCGGCCGTCGATGGTGATCGTCACCAGCTCCGGGGCGTTCGCCTTCCACTGGGCGCGGCGGTGGCGGGTGTTGCTCCGGGACATCTTCCGCTTGGGCACGGCCATGAGATGCGCGTCCTTTCCTGATCGGTGGGCGGTCGGCCACAGCGTATATGAAAATGGGTACCGTTTCCATGTAGTCTCCGCGGTGACACTGTGACGCCATCCCCCAGGAGGAGTTGTGCCGCTGGTGCTGCTGCGGGTACGCAGAACCGCCCACGACCTTGTGACCGCCCTCGCGCAGGCGGCGGAGTGAGTACCGGCGGGAACCCGGGCCGGGGGTTGCTGGGCCTGGTGTGCGGCAACACCCCGGAAGCCCGGGGGCGCGTACTGGATCTGCTGCGGTGTGCCGTGCCCGACGCGCTGGTGCTCTCGGTCTCGGTGCAGGCTGACGAGGCCGGGAGGTACCCCTTCGTGCAGCGCTTCGCCGCCGGTGGTGAGGAACAACAGCGGGCCTCGCTGTGTCAGGGGGCGACCGGGGACCCGGCGGTGATCATCCGGCAGGACCTGGACGCCATCGCCCGCGCTGCCACGCGTCCGCATGTCGTGCTAGCCCTCCCCGACAACGTGGACGCCGTGCCGTTTCTGGCCGCCTTGTGGCGGACTCCACCGGGCAGGACTCCGCTGTCGCACCACTACGACCTGGCCCCGACCGCCGTCGGCGTGGACCCCGACCGCATGATTGACGATCTGCGCTGTGTGCACCGCACCGCCCACGTCTTCGGCCACCATGCGCACGCCGAGCCCCTCACACTCGCCGAAGCGGCCGCCCGCCATGTGGAGGCCGCCCAGGTGATGGTCGTGCGGGACGGGCCGGGGCAGGATGACCGCCACCGGGAAGGGTGCCGCGCCCTGCTCGGCCACCTCAACCCGTCGGCGGTGGTGCACCTCGACGCGGAGGACGGCGACGACGCTGCGCTGACGGCCCTGACGCGGCCCGATTCCCGCTGGACCACGGCCGGACCGGCCGACCGCCTTGACGCTGTCGCCCCCGTCGTACGCCACCGCGGCATCGACCACGGCGTGACCTCGGTGCTGTGGCGGTCCCGGCGCCCGCTGCATCCCGAACGGCTGGCGGAGAGCCTGCCACGGGTCATGCCCGCGGTGGTGCGCAGCAGCGGACACCTGTGGATGGCCACCCGCCCGCGGACGGTCATCTCCTGGCGCTCGGCCGGACGCCGGCTCGAACTGCGCGAGGCGGGAGGCTGGCTGGAGGACGGGGACATCGCGGCGTGGCACGCCGCCTCGCCCCAGCGCCGGACGCTGGCCTCGTGGTACTGGGACCACTACTACGGCGAACGGCGCAACGAGATCGTCTTCACCGGCGCCGAACTGGACGAGGACCGGCTGCGGGCCGCGCTGGACGCCGCCGTGCTCGACGACGGTGAACTGGCCCTCGGCGCCGAGCACTGGGCCCGTCTGCCCGATCCGCTGCTCGGCGACGCGGCGGAGGACTTGGCGGGCTGAGGCATCGGCGTGTGGGCCCGGCGGGCGCCCGCGCGCCGATCACACCAACCGCCGACGATCGTCGACAGGCGCTGACGCAGCCTTCACAGCTCGTCAAGCGTGGCCTTTGCCGCATGAGGCGACCGTCCTGCGACGGGCTGCGCAGGGAGGCCCCCCAGCGCGGTGAGGCTCAGCTCGCGGCCCGCGCAGGTCCGGACGATCCGGCCCTGCCGCATGAGCGCGACACGGTGTGCGAGGTGGCGTACGAGCGCGAGGTCGTGGCAGATGAACAGGTAGGCCAGGCCCTGCTCGTCCTGGAGGGCGGTGAGCAGGTTGAGCACCCCCGCGCGCACCGATGGGTCCAGTGCCGACACCGGTTCGTCCAGCACCAGCAGCCGCGGCTCGCCCGCCAGCGCCCGTGCGATCCCGACGCGCTGGCATTGCCCGCCGGAGAGTTCGTGCGGCAGCCGGTCGCCCAGCGAGCCGTCGAGGCCGACCGTCTCCATCAGCTCCTCGACCCGGCCGGGTGCCGGTGGCGCCCCTTGGACGCGCAGGGGTTCGGCGATCGCGTCGCGGACGCGCAGCCGTGGGCTGAGCGATCCGTAGGGGTCCTGGAAGACCGGCTGGAACCGTGGCCGCAGCGGGCGCAGTTCCCGCTCCCGCAGGCCGGTGAGCTCCTGGCCCTCGAAACGTACGCTCCCGCCGTCGGGGCGGCGCAGCGCCAGTGAGGCCAGAGCAGTGGAGGACTTGCCGCAGCCCGATGGGCCGATCAGGGCGAGTGTCTCCCCGGGATGGATCTCGAAGGAGACCCGGTCGACGGCGGTGTGACGGCCGTAGCGGACCACGAGGTCCGTCACCTTCAGCAGCGGGCCGGTCATGCTGTCGCCTCCCTTGTGAAGAGCCGGGTCGCCGGCACGGGGAGGTCCACGGAGCGGTGGCACGCGGCCAGATGGCCCGGCTGCCCTGCCACCGCGGCCAGTGTGGGCTCCGCCTTCTCGCACTCCTGCCGGGCCAGTGGGCAGCGCGGTGCGAACGCGCAGCCGTGCGGCAGTTCGGTCGGCGACGGTGGCGCTCCGTCGATCGACGGCAGCCACCGGTCCGCCGCGTCCGCTTCGGCAGGGGGCAGCGAGGCGAGAAGGCCCGCGGTGTAAGGGGCTCGGGGCGTGTGGAACACGGGGTCCACCGGTCCCGACTCCACGGCCCGGCCCGCGTACATCACCAGGACCCGGTCCGCGTACCCCGTGACGACCCGCAGGTCATGTGTGATCAGCAGCAGTGCGGCGCCGGTGGCTTCGCGGGCGTTCGTCAGGACCTCCAGTACCTGGGCCTCGACCTCCGGGTCCAGCGCGGTGGTGGGTTCGTCGGCGACGACCAGCTCCGGTTCGTTCACCATCGCCATCGCGATGACCGCCCGCTGCCGCATTCCGCCGGAGAACTCATGCGGATACGCCCGCGCCCGCCGTGCCGCGTCCGCGATCCCCACGCGGTCCAGTGCCGCCTTGGCGCGTGCCCGGGCCTCCTTGCGGGAGGACTTCGCCACGGACCGCACGGCCGCGGCGATCTGGTCGCCGATCGTGTGCACCGGACTGAGCACGGTCAGCGCGTCCTGCGGAATGAACGCCATCCGGCGGCCCCACACGTCCGCGTAGGACCCTCCCACGAGTTCGCGGCCGCGCAGGCGCACGCTGCCCGTGACGTGGGCGCCGTGCGGCGGCATGCCGAGCACCGCCCGGGCGGTGAGGGACTTCCCTGCTCCCGACTCACCCACGATGGCGAGGACTTCACGTTCGTTCACCTCGAACGACACCCCGCGGACGGCGGGTACGGCCCGGCGCCGGTCCCGCGGGGTGACGTGGAGGTCGCGTACGGCGAGGAGAGGTTCGGGCATGGGGCGTCACCTTTTCCGGTGCCGGATCGGATGGGAGGAGGGCTGGAAGGGACCTCACGGGCCAGTGCTGCGGCGCGTGCGCAGGCCCGCGGTCGACAGGGATACCGCGAGCCCGGCCAGCAGGGCGAGGGCCACCGCGGGGGCGAGCGCGGCCCAGGGGGCCCGCTCCACGTACAGCCGTGATTCATCCAGCATGAGGCCCCATTCGGGAGCGGGCGGCTGGGCGCCGAGTCCGAGGAAGCCGAGCGAGGCCAGCGCCAGGGCGATTCCCGGGAGCCGCAGCACCGCGTGGCGGGCGACGGGCCCTGCGACGGCGGGGAGGACGTGCCGGGTGAGGATCCACAACGGTGGTGCTCCGATGGCTCGTTGGGCCGTCAGATAGGCGGCGGCGCGCGTCTCCAGCACCAGCGCCGCCGCATGCGCGGCGAGCGGAGGCCAGGAGACGAGGGCGACGGCGAGCGACGCCCCGGCCGTACCGGGGCCGAGGACGGCGGCGACGAGGATGCCGACGATCACCGGGGGCAGGGCGTTGGCGATATCGGCGGCGCCGGTCGAGACGTTCGGCAGGAAGCCGAAGGCCAGCGCGAACAGATACGAGACCACGCACACGGCGACGGCCACACCGACGGTCGCGGCGGCCCCGTGCCCGAGCCGGGCCAGGATGTCGCGGCCGAGCGCGTCGGTGCCGAGCGGATGGGCGAGGGAGGGCACGGCCAGCCGCCCGGCCGTGTCCACCCGGTACGGATCACCGAGCAGCCCCCATCCGATCGCGGTCGCCAGCACGGCCCCGAGCAGCACCGGCACCGCCCGGCGCAGCCGCGTCGGCTCGGCCACCACGGGAGCGGGCAGGGACAGTGCCGCGTCCTTCAGCCCCGGCCCGAGCAGCCGGCGGCGTACGAGGTGTGCCAGCGCGCCCGCCGTCAGCCCGAGGGCGAGAAGGGCGAGCACGGAGCCCTGAAGCAGCGGCAGATCCTGGGACTTTGCGGCGCCGAGGGCGGTGCGGCCGAGTCCCGGCACGGCGAAGACCGTCTCGACGGCGACGGCGCCGCCGGTGAGGCCGACCGCCACGAGGCCGAGTTGCGGCACCAGCGCGGGCAGGGCCCGCCGCAGCGCCGCTCCGGCGATCCGTCCGTTCGTCACACCGGACGCCCGCCACAGCCCTGCCCACCGCTCGCCGAACACGGCGGGCAGCGCGTCGTCGACGAGCCGCCCGACGATGCCCCCCGCCGGGATGCCCATGGCGAGGGCGGGCAGCACCAGGTGAACGGGCCCCTGCCACCCGGAAGTCGGCAGCCAGCCGCACCACACCCCGACCACGATCAACAGCACGGTCGCCAGCAGGAATTCGGGAACGGCCGCCATCATCGCGGCCACCGCGCCACCGCCTCCGGACACCCTGCCCCGCGCACCCCGCACCAGCGCAGGAGCGCACAGGGCAGCGGCGACCAAGAGCGCCACCAGCAGCGAGGCGCCCATCAGGGTGAGGGAGACGCCGAGTCCGGTGAGCACCGACGGCAGCACCTCGGTGCCGGAGACCCACGACCGCCCGAGGTCCCCGCGTACCAGCCCGGCCAGCCAGTCGCCGAGCAGAGCCGGGGCCCCGGCGTCCAGCCCGAGGTCCCGCCGCACGGCCGCCAGCGCCTCGCGCGTGGGCTCCTGCTCGGCGGACCGGGCGCGCAGCACGGTGAGTGCCGGGTCCCGGCCGGACAGCCAGGGCAGCAGTCCCACGGCGCCGGTGACGGCGGCCAGGGCCGCCACCCGGGTCAGCCCGGACCGCAGCGCGGCGGCGCTCACTTGACGTAGGTGTCGGTGGTGACCAGCGCGCGCTCGCGCGGGTCCTTGGCGGAACCCACGACGTCCACCGCGTCCCCCTGGATGACCCGCTCGTGCAGCATGGGGATCGCGGCGTCGGTGTTGAGGATCGCGGTCTCGGCCTTCAGGATCGCCGCTCGCCGGGCGTCGCCGGACGCGGTGGCCTCGGCCGTCCGTACCGCCTTGTCGACGGTTTTGTCGCGGAGCTGGGGGATGTTGAAGGAGCCATCGCCGGCGAAGTCGCTGTGCAGGTACGCGGCCGGGTCACCGGAGTCCAGCACCGTCGCGCGGGAGAGGATGAAGGCGTCGAACTTCCCCGCCAGGGCGTCCGATTCGATGTTCGCGTACTCGCGCACGTCCAGTTTCACCTTGAAGCCCGCGTCCTGGAGCTGCTGTTGCAGCACGGTGGCCACCTCGGGCAGCTCGGCCCGGTCGGTGAAGGTCCCGATGGTGATGGTCCGGCGGTCCGGTTCACCGGCCTTGACGGTCTTCGTACGGCCCTTCCGCCCCTCGGCCGCCCAGGGCAGCGCCGGGCCCAGCAGCCCCCGCGCGACATCGGCACGGCCTTCGTAGACCCCCTTGACCAGCGCTTTGGCGTCAATAGCGCGGCGTGCGGCGGCGCGTAGCGCCGGGTCGGTGAAGGGGCCGTGTTCGGTATTGAGGTAGAGGGTGTTGGTGCGCGGCATGGGGACTTCGCTGATCTGGTCCTCGTCCAGCAGCGCCGCCTGGGAGACGGGTACGGCCTCGACGATGTCGGCCTCGCCGCTGCGCAGGGCGGCGGCGCGGGCGGAGCCGTCGGGCACGAAGGTGACGTCGATACCGGCGGCCTCGGCCTTGCCGCCCCAGTAGTCCGTGTTGCGGTCGAGGGTGGCCGAGGTGGTGCCGCCCACCTTCTTCAGGACGAAGGCGCCGGTGCCGGCGCCGACCGGGTTGACCGTCTTCCCCCGGTATGCCTTGGCGGCGAGGATCGACAGCTGCGGTGAGGAGAGCCGCTGAGGGATGAGCGGATCCGGGTCGCTGGTGGTGACGGTGACGGTGTCCTCACCGCTCGCCTTCACCGTCATGTCGACCCCGTCCAGAATGCGCGGCTTGGGCGCGGCCTTGGCGGCCGTGGTCAGGGACCGTACGGCGGCCTGGGCGGTGAGTGCCGTCCCGTCGTGGAATTCCACGCCCCGGCGGAGGGTGAAGGTCCAGGTGCGGTCCCCGGTCCGCTGCCACTTCGTGGCGAGCGCCGGTTTCGCGTCGCCGTCCTCATCGAGGGTGACCAGGGTCTCGGCGGTGCTCCAGCGCGACAGTTTGAAGGCATCGTCGCTGAGCGGGGACAGCCCGGAGCGCGGCGGCTGCATCATCGCGACGCGGATGCGCTTGCCCTCGGACGCGGAGGGCGCGCCGGAGGTGAAGCAGCCGGTGAGCACGAGCGAGGAGGCCGCGCATATCGCGGCGGTGGGCAGGGCCTTGGGCAGGTTCACAGGCGTCTCTCGGATGAGCGGCGAGCGGGGAATTTACCTGCCTTTGAACCTAGCACACGATAACCATTGTCAAGTATGGAGCTGTGTCCGGCGCTGGGGGTGGGTGGCCGGGCCGACCGCGAGGGCGGCCGTCGATCTTGGCGATCTTGCTCTGCTTCGCCCCTCGCTGGGCAGCCAGTAGCGCTTGCGCTGGATGTTGGGGTCGAACCGGCGCTTGGTGCGGCGGTGGGAGTGGGAGACGTGGTTGCCGAAGCCGGGTTGCCGGCCCGTGAGTTGGCAGTGGGCGGACATGGGTCCTCTCTCTCGTGCGGGGTTGTGGCGGCAGCACCGCACCAGCTTGATGAAAATGAAAATCGATCCCATGTATGCTGTCGTTCATGGCACGGAACGAGCTACGCCCGATCATCAAACTGAGGTCCACCGCGGGCACCGGCTACACCTATGTGACCCGCAAGAACCGGCGGAACGACCCCGACCGGATGACCCTGCGCAAGTACGACCCGGTCGTCGGCCGCCATGTCGACTTCCGTGAGGAGCGCTGACCGCCATGAAGCCCGGCATTCACCCCACCTACCGGCCCGTCGTCTTCCGTGACCGGGCCGCCGACTTCGCCTTCCTCACCCGCTCCACCGCCACCAGTGACCACACCGTCGCGTGGGAGGACGGCAACACCTACCCGGTCATCGACGTCGAGATCTCCTCGGTGAGCCACCCCTTCTACACCGGCAACCAGCGGGTCGTGGACACCGCGGGCCGCGTTGAGCGCTTCGAGCGGCGCTACGGGCGCGGACGGAGGGACCGGTGAACGCGGACGAGCCCCGGCTGCCCGTCGCCGTCGTCGGCGGACTGCACGCCGACGCGCGCCGGGCGGCCGTCGAGGAAATCCTGCGTACGGTGCCCGGCTCCGTGGCGCTCCACCACGACCTGTCGGCCGCCACCGACCGCGCCGTGCGCCGCACCGTGCGCGACGCCTCGGGCCTACTGGACAGCGGTGACGCGCCACTGGTGAACGACTGCGCGTGCTGTGCCCTGCGCGAGGACATAGTCCCTGAACTGCTGCGTCTGGCCACCGGCGGCGGACACCGGCTCGCCGTCGTCGAACTGTGGGAATCGGTCGAGCCCCAGGCCATGGCCGCCGTCATCGCCGCCGAGGGCGCGCCGCTGGAGCTGACCGGGGTGGCCACCGCGATCGACCCGGCTCTGATGGTGCCGTATCTCGCCAACGGCGACGACCTCGCCGAGGTCGGTCTCGCCGCGGCCCCGGCCGACCAGCGGACCGTCGCGGACACCTTCGCCCGGCAGGTGGAGTACCCCACCGTGATCGCCGTTGCCGAGGACACCTCATGTGAGGAGCCCGCGGACGACGCTGACCACACCCTGCTGACCCAGCTCACCCCGGGCGCACGGCAAGTGGGTGTCGACGAGGGGGCTCTGGGGGCGGCGCTGCTGACCGGGTTCGACGTCGAGGCGGCGGCCGCCCGTCAGCATCCGGCCTGCGCACTGTTGCCGCAGGAGGGCGATGAACACGGGGTGAGCACCCTGGTCTGGCGCCGCGACCGCCCCTTCCATCCGGACCGGCTCTATGCGGCGCTGGAAGATCTGAGCTGCGCCGCGGCCCGCAGCCGAGGCCGCTTCTGGCTGGCCGACCGGCCCGACACCCTGCTGTCGTGGGACGCCGCGGGCGGCGCCCTGTGCGTGGAGTCCGCTGGGCCGTGGCTGGCCGCGCTGCCGGACGCCGCCTGGGAGATGGTGCCGGCCGAGCGCCGGGTGGCCGCTTCGCTGGACTGGCACCCCGAACACGGCGACCGCTGCCAGCACCTCACCTTCACCTCGCCCGGCCTCGATCGCGACGGTCTGATCGCCCTGCTGGACTCGTGTCTGCTCACCGACGCCGAGTACGCGGCGGGGCCGGACGGCTGGAAGAAGCTGTCGCACGCCTTCGACGACCTGCTCGACCCGGTGTCCTGAACGAGGACGGGCACCGTACGGAAGATCCGCAGCCGCCGGGTGTCCCATGTGACGCGGCGGCAGCAGCGCCAGATAGCCCGCGCCATCAAGAACGCTCGCGAAATGGCCTTGATCCCTTACGGCTCCCGATAGCCGCTCCGGCCGCTGAGGGGTTGGTCATGCTGATGACCAACCCCTCAGCGGCTTTCGGTGGTGGTGTCGTCGCGGCAGAGCGGACGACGTACCGTCTGCCTCAGCTCGCGCAGCCGCGGGCCAGGCCCCGGGCGGGCTCCCGATGGCACGGGGGCGGCCCACCTTCGTCCGCGGTGGACTGGCAGTCGGCGCAGACACCGGTGAGTTCGACGGTGTGCTCCACCGCGGCGAATCCGGTATCCGTACCGATCCGCTCCGCCCACCGCTCCACCACCTCGGAGTCCACCGGCCGGCTCCGGCCGCAGCGGCGGCAGATCAGGTAGTGGCGGTGCCCGTCGGCGGGGCGTGGACGGTAGAGCCGTTCCCCGGCGTCGTCGCGGACGACATCGACACCGCCGGTGGCCTCCAGGTGTCGCAGGGTGCGGTAAACGGTGGTGAGCCCGATCGGGACCGACTCGGCGGCCAGCAGCGCGTGCAGTTCCTGGGCCGAGACGAAGTCCTGGCAGCCGGTGAGGACGCGCAGGACGGCGGACCGCTGCCGGGTCCTCCGGCTGCTCACGGCAGATCACCTCCACGGGCACTCGGCTGGAAGCGGTATGTGTCACTCCACCATAGATGAAAATGAAAGCCATCGCCGTATGAATGGTGGCTCATGTGTGTGAGGCCGCTCGGCCCGGCGCCGAGGAGGAGGACCGGGGCGGCCGATTCCCGAACAGGCATCCGCCCCCGGCCCCTCGCCGCTAATGTGTGCCTGCGGATGTCGCCGTGAGAAAGAGCCAATTGAGGGGGCGCAGTGGACAGCGATGTCGACGTCGCGCCACCGCTGCCCGAGGGCCGTACCCCCGAGCGGACGCCGCCGGTCGCACACCCCGACGGGGGCGGCGGGCTGCGCGTGGCCGCGCGCATCACTTCCCATGCGCTGGTCGCGGGCTTTCCCGTGGCGGTGCTCGGAGTCGTCGCCCTCGTGCTGAGGTCCGAGATCTCCGCCGGGCTCGACAACGCGGCCGTGGCGGCGTGGCGGACGGTGTTCACCGCGATCGTCATTCAGGGGGTGCCGTTTCTGCTGCTGGGCACTCTGGTGTCGGCCGCGATCAGCGCCTTCGTACCGGCGTGGGTATTCACCCGGGTGCTGCCGCGCAACCCGGCGCTCGCGGTGCCGGTGGCGGGCGCTGCCGGGGCGGTGCTGCCGGGGTGCGAGTGCGCGTCGGTCCCGGTGGCGAGCAGCCTCATGCGGCGCGGGGTGACCCCGGCGGCGGCGCTGGCCTTCCTGCTGTCGGCCCCCGCCATCAACCCGATCGTGCTGATGGCGACATACGTGGCCTTCCCCGGTAACCCCTGGATGGTCGCGGCCCGTCTGATCGCCTCGCTGCTGACCTCCGTCACCATGGGGTGGCTGTGGCTCAGGGCGGGCCGTGAGGAGTGGCTGCGGCTGCCGAAGGGGCCGCTCGGGCACACGCCCGGCGCGAGCCGCGCGGAGGAGTTCCGGGTCTCGCTCCAGCATGACTTCCTGCACGCCGGGGGCTTCCTGGTGGTCGGCGCGGCGGCCGCGGCCACGTTCAACGTCGCGGTACCGCACTCCGTACTGCGGCTCTTCTCCGACTCCCTGTGGCTGTCGCTGCCCATGCTGGGGCTGCTCGCGGTGGTCCTCGCGGTCTGCTCCGAGGCCGACGCGTTCGTCGCCGCCTCGCTCACCGGGTTCTCGCCCACCGCCCGGCTCGCCTTCATGGTGGTCGGGCCGATGGTCGACCTGAAGCTCATCGCCCTTCAGTCGGGCACCTTCGGACGCGCCTTCGCGCTGCGCTTCTCGGCTGCCACCTGGGTCACGGCGGTGCTGTGCAGCGCCCTGGTGGGGTGGTGGCTGCTGTGAAGCGCAACATCCAGGTGCTGCTGCTCCTGTTCACCGGCGTCGGCCTGCTGCACATCGCCCTGCTGACCGATCTGTATCTGCGCTACGTACGGCCTGGTCTGCGGCCCGCGCTCATCGTCTCCGGAGTGCTGCTGATCGTGCTCGGCGCGGTCAGCGCCGCCCGCGACGGTTTCCCCTTCAACCGCCCGCGCACGGACCACGGTCATGGCCACGACGGTCACGATCATTCCGGGGGTCCACGAATCGCCTGGCTGCTCTACGTACCGGCCCTGACCATCCTGTTCCTCGCGCCGCCCGCCCTCGGCTCGTACACCGCCGCCCGCGACGACACGAAGGCGGAGGCCCCCGCCGCCTCGGACAGCCTCTACCCCGCCCTCCCGCGCAACGGGGTCGTCGAGATGTCGTTGAACGACTTCAGCTCCCGCGCCGTCTGGGACACCGGCGGCACGCTCAAGGGGCGCACCGTCCGTCTCACCGGCTTCGTCACCCCCGGACACCACGGCACCTGGTACGTCAGCCGCCTGGCCATCAGCTGCTGCGCCGCCGACGCGACGGTGCGCAAGATACGGGTGCACGGGGCCGCGGCGCCGCCCGCCGACGCCTGGGTCACCGTCACCGGCGCCTGGCATCCCACCGGCAAGGTCGGTACGGACGACGCCAGCCCCGCCCTGGACGCCGAGACAGTCAAGCGCGTTCCCGAACCCAAGGACCCGTACAACGATGTGGTGGTGACCCGGACGGGCCGTTGACAACAGTGGCACAAGGGCCAGCCCCAGGCCGACGGCCTGGGGCTTTTCCGGTCTCCCGGGGCGGGGAGGCCGAAGGGTCAGCCGTCGCGGAACGCAGTGGTCATGGCGACAGCCGGGGAGCGGTCAGTGGTCGTCCCAGTGCCCCTCGTGCTCGGCGTGGCGGTGGCCGTCGTGAACGTAGTCCACGTGGTTGCCGTGTGGTACGGCGACGTGTCCGCAGTCGGCGTGGTGCTGGTGGTCGTGGCCGTCGTGGACGATGTGGCCACTGGGCTCGCACTCGTCGACGTGGTCGTCGTGCGTCCGGTGCAGGTGGCCGTCGTGGACATAGTCGGTGTGGTCGTCGTGCGGGAGCGCGACGTGGCCGCAGCCGCTGCCATGCTGGTGGGAGTGGTCGGTGTGGGGTGTGTGCGTGCTGGTTGTCATGGGGGCAACACCTTCTTTCTCCCCCCTGGCACATTGTGCACTTGGGCCACATCTCACGCTACGGTTCGGCGCTCAGGACGTGCATTCCTGTTCCATGGGGAGCGGGAACGGGCAACGAGGACATGGCTGTTCCCGACCTGCCAGACCGGTCCCACCTGCGCGAACCCCGCTTGCCGGAGCAGCTCGACATGCCGGGACAGCGGAGTGGCCGCGGATGCCCACCAGGACTCCCAGTCCTCATGGGCGAACGCGCGCAGCCGCTCGGAACGCCGGGCACCGCGCGTCGGTCCATCCGGCGTCTGCGATGACCGCCTCCACATAGCGGGCCGCGTCCGCGTGGCGGGTACGGGCGAGTTCCAGCAGCAGTGGGTCCATGTCCACTGCCACGACCTCCGCCCGCGGTATCCGCTCGGCCAGCCGTGCGGCGAGCGACCCCGGGCCGCAGCCGAGGTCGACGATCAGCGGACACGGCTGTCCGGCCGTTACGTGCTGCACGATGTCGGCCATCACCGTGAACCGCTCCTCGCGGCCGACGGCGTAGCGTTCCTGCTGGCGCTCCCGCACGCCCGAGTCCGCGGCGAGGCTGGTCTGGCAGCCCAGCACCTGATAGGCGTCCAACTGCCGCAGTCCGTCGGTGAGCCGGGCGGCCAGGGCGACCGTCCAGCGCTCGATCCGGTCGGTGCCCGCCGCGTCCAGCCAGTCCAGCGCGGCCACCAGGGACGCGATGCCGACGGTGTTCGGCGTACCGCTCCAGCCACCGGGCCGGAAGGCCGGTCCGCGCGCCTGGCGCGCCCATACCGCGCCCGAGCCCGGCAGCGCCAGGGCCTTGTGCCCGGAGAAGGCGACGAAGTCCACGTCCAGATCGGACACGGAGACGCGCAGATGGCCGACCTGGCTGCCTTCTGGGAGCCACATGGGAGATGACCTCGTGCCTTCCCGACCCGCGCTGCGACGCAGGTCTACTCGGTGACTTCTCGATCCGGCCGGACGGGTTTCGGTCCGGGGCCGCCGGATGTCTTAGGGGTGGTCAAGAATGGCGTGCCATGGGATGGATCGGGATCGCGACGGGCCACGAACTCACCGTCGAGGGGACGCAGCGGCCGGTGCTCGCCTGCCGGACGGCCGCGGGCCGCGTGCTGGCCAAGGTGCCCGCCAACGTCAGGAAGGACCCGACCGCGGTACGGCTCGCCGCCCTCTGCGGCCGGCTCGGCGAGCACGCGCGGGCGGTGCACGACCGGGTCGAGTCCTGGATGGTGCGGTCGCTGCCGGTCCCGGCCGCGGTGTTCGCGGCCGTGTGGGACGACCCGGTGTGGCGCGAGACGCTCACCGACCTGGTCATCGCCCCGATCGTGGACGGCGCGCCCTGCCTCGGTCGCTGCGCGCTCCTGCGCGAGGGTGCGTGGACCGGCGCGGACGCCTTCGCGATCCCGCACCCGCTGCTGCTCGGCGACGAGCTGCCCATCTGGCGGGGGCGGAACCTCACGCAGGTTGTTGAGCAGGTACGCCGCGAGGTGTGGACGCGTCCCGCGAGCATGGACCGTACGTTCGGCGTGGTCGACACCTTCGGATACCTGGACGCCCGATACGAGAGCGGCGCCGCGTTCGAGCGCCGTGTGCATGAGCTGGGCGGGCGTATCAAGGGGGACAGGGCGCGGTTCACCGTGCACGCGCCCGAGCCGCTCGGCATCGAGATCGACCTGGACTGGAGCGGGCCGATGAGCCCGGCCTACATGGCGGGGCTGAGCTTCACCGCGGGCGGCCGGGAGATCGGCGACATCGCCTGGTCCGAGGGCGTCCGCGTTCTCATGGCTCTGTACGCGGCCCGCACCGTGGACGGGACGGAGCCGGTGGTGGAGGCAGCCGAGGCGTACGCCCACTACTGCGACGCCCTCCAAGGCGAGCCCGGCACCGTGGTGCCCTCCGGCAGCACAGCCCCGACGCGCGACGTGCTGCTGCGCGCCGGGGCGGTGCTGCCGGGCACGCCCACCGGCTCCGACGAGGACACGTGCGTCGCCGTCCGCTACGAGCACTCCGTCCTGGACGAGCCGGTCGTCGAACTCGTCCGGCGCGCGGCCGTAGACGGTGACAAGGCCGAGAAGTCGCTGTACGACCTGGACCCGGTGGCGGAGACCGGCCTCGGCACCGTGCACGCGGGCCCGCTCGGCTTCCTCGCATCCGTCCTGAACAGGCACCCGGCGCACCGCGCCCGCATCCTGGCCGCGCACACCGACCTGCGGGCCGCCCGCGCCCTGGCCGCCCGCAAGCCCGGCCTCGCGCGCACCGCGCTCACCCGTACCGGCGACGACCTGGAGACGCACGCGCCCGAGCTGCTGCCGCCGTTCTACGAGGAATGCGCGCGGATCCTGGCCGCCGTGGGCAGCGCCCGCTTCGCCGCCGCCTTCTTCGAGAAGGCCCGCGCCGCCGAGGACGCGCACGCGCTGTCGGTCGCCGAGGCCGCGCTCGTCGCGGCGTACCTCGCGGCGGGACCGGACGCCGCCGGAACGGCCACGCTCAAGAAGCACGGCAAGCGGCTCGCCGCCCGCCATCCCGCCCCCGACGCGTACCGCTGGCACCGCGGCCTGCTCACCGAATGGTGCGAGGAATTCCCGGACGGCACGGACGGCACGGACGGCACGGACGGCGCGCTGGCCCTGGCCGACGGCTGGGCGGCGCTGGCGAAGCCCGCCGGGCACGCGCTCGGCGGGCCCGGGGACGAACGCGCCGTACGGGCCTTGCTGGAGAGCGGCTGCATGGAGTCGGCACCGCAGGCCCTGTGGAAGTTCGTCCTTCCGTTGCTCGGCCCGATGGCACGGGCGGACGCGGGCATCGGTCGCGCGCTCCTCGCCATCCTGCCGCTGCCCGCCAAGGACACGCCCACGGCGAAGAGCGCGGCAGTGTCGCTCCTCCTCGGCAACCTCGCGGGCGCGGGCCTGACCGCCCCGTTCACCACATCCCCCGGGCTTGCGGGGGCGGCGGCGAAGGACTGGCTCGGCCGCTTCCTGAAGCTGTACGCGGGGCTCGCACTCCCCGTCGCCGGTCTCGGAGACCTCCTGCACGACGCCGGTACGCGGCTGCGCGCGGAGGGCCTCACCTGCGACGACCATGAGGCGGTACTGGGCGTGGACGAGGACGAGGTCAACCGCTGGGAGGAGACCGCCGCCGACCTCCCGCTCCTGGAACTCCTCCTGGACCGCGGCGTCCCGCTCGCGCGGCCCCGGCTGCTGCACACGTTCAAGCTGTACGACCGGCTCGCCTCCGGAGCGGGCACCGACCTGTCCGCCGTCGCCGCCGACCCGCACTGGGCTCCGCTCCTGCGCGACGCGATCGTGGGCAACGTGACCAACCAGCTCAACGTCACCGAGCCCGCCGTCCCGAAGCAGACCGCCCCCGAGACCGTACGGGCCCTGACCGCGACACCGGGAACGGCACGGGTTGTCGCCGCCATCCTGGCCGAGCACGCCGAGCGGGTCCCCCATCAAGGACTTCCGGACGCGCATGCCGCCCTGTGCGACGCCGAACGCCTCACCGTCGCCGGAGTTCCCGGCCCCCTCCTGGACAGCGTCCGGACGATCGCTACGGGTACGGACCCGGCCCGCGCCCTCGCCACCACGCTGAGCGGCGGCGTCCTCGACGAACTGGAGTTGCCCGCCTTCGTCCCCGGCCACGTCAACACCATCACCGACTACCTGGAGGAAAGCGGCACCGACCTGCTCCTGATCCAGTCCGGACGGCTCTGGGAGCACAAGTTCCGCGCCTCCGTCGTCACACCGGATGGAGTCGGCCCGGCCCACGGATTCGGCACGTACGAGCCCGTCTCCCACCGGTCCCACGAACGGACCGAGGCGCGCGACCTCTACGACCGCTGCCTGATCGCCGTGAACGGCCGGGTGACCGTACTGGACCACGGCGGCCCGCACTGCCCGCACGGCAGCACGCACCCCGCCGCCCGCCGCGTCGAACCGGCCGACGGCGAACGGGTCGCCTTCCCCGGTGGCGCCGAGGCCACCGTATGGCGCGGCCAGGGCCGGATCATCGAGCTGCGGGACCCGGCCGGACGGACCATCGGCCGCTACGTCCGCGGTTGGGGCAGGGTGCCCGAGCACGACGGTGCCCAGAACATCAGCACGGTCGAGTACCACCGCTACGCATCCGGGACCCGCCTGGTCGCGCCGCCCGGCTGGTGGTCGGCGATGCGGCCGCGCGACCCCGAAGGGTCCAGGGCGCTGCGCGCCGTCGACGAGAAGAAGGCGCGGGCCCTGATCGACGTCGCGGACGCCGCGCTCGCCGCCGACCTCATGCGGGTGCTGGACCCCGAGAGCGAGTACTCGGCAAAGGCCGCCGCCCGCGCCGAGCTGGCGGGACGGCTCCGCCCGCTGCTGCCGGAGATCACCGACGAGTCGCTCTGGACGGGCGTCACGTCCCTGGTGTGGACGGCCGTCGAATGCCGCGAGCGCGCGTACGCCCTGCTGGAACGCCTGGCGCTGAGCCCGCCGCCCCACCCGCGCCCGGCACAGGCCTCCGCGGCACCGGCCGCCGTCCGGTCCGAGAAGTCCCCCGAGCCGGAGGATCCGGGGCCCGAGTCCCCGTACGAAAGGATCGTCCACTTCGCCCGCGCCGCCGTCGAAGTGCCGTACGACAAGAAGATCGCGATATTCGACGCCCCCGCCGTCAAGGGGATCGAGAACACGCTGGGCCGCCTCGGCGCCGCCGTCCTGGAGGCCGCGTGGGACAACGGCGACAGGCACGCCCCGCTTGCGGAACTGGCCGCCGTCCCCGAACTCCTCCGTACCGACGGCACCTGGCATGTCGCCCGGCTGCGCCCGGAGTACGACCTCGGGCAGATCCACTCGGGCTACGGCCCCATCATGGCCGCCGCCCTCGCCGACTACGAGCAGGTGGGGAACGGGTACGCGGTCACGGCACTCCTCTACACCCCGGACGGGCCCAACCCGCTCCTGTTCACCCGCAACAGGGTCGTCGAGCTGCGAACCTGCCGCGGCTGGGGCGACCCGGACCGGCTCCGGCGGGCGCTCGACCTGATCGCCGAGAACGGCCCGCCGCCCGTGGACCGAGAGGCGACCGTACGGGCGTTCGCCGAGGCCACCGGCCTGTCACCGGCCCAGTGTCTGATCCTGCTGTCCACCTCGGCCCGCACGCTCTCCTGGCCGGACGGCTGGGCGCGGGGCCGTGTCGCCGCCTTCCGCGAGGGCGACACCGCCCGCGCCCGCGAACTCGGCCTGACCGAGATCGAACTGCGCATCGCCGCGCTCTCCCTGGAGGCGCTCACCACCACCGACGAGGCCTTGCGAGTCGTCGAGTCGCTCATGCCCGACGACCCCGCCGACCTCTGGCGTACGGGCCCCGACCTGGACCGGGCGGTCGCGTACTGGACGGAACGCCACCCGAGGCTCACCCCGCTCACCACCGAGCAGTGGGTCACCCTCGCCTCCGGTGCCGAGGACGCCCTGGCGGCGCTGATGGCCCTGCTCGGCGAGCGTCCGTCCCAACCGCCGCTGGGCCACATCGCCCGCGCTGTGAGGCTCCTGGCCGACCGTCTGCCGGGGGGCCACCCCGCCCGTACGACCGCCGCCGCCCGCCTGCGTGACCTGCGCGAACACGTCACCGGCCCGGACACGACCCTGCCCATCGCCGCCGGGGTCACCTCGGTCACCGCCCTGGAACGAGCCGCCGGAGCGACCGCGGCCCACCTCCCGGAGAGCAGGCTCGCCATCGGCGAAGCCCTCACCCTGGAGCCCGCCGGAGACGGCTACCGCGTCCATCTCCGCCCGTCCCGCTGGTCCAACCTGGACGCGCTGGCCCCGGCCCTCCGCCTCGGCGGCGCCACCGATGTCGCCCTGGTCATGGACGACCTGCGCTTCCTCCGTACATCCGAGCCCCTGGAGGCCGCGGCCCGGCTGGAGTGACGTTCCCGGAGGAAGCCGCTCATCGACGTCTACCTCGGCCTGAACCACGGTCGCCGCATCAGGCCCATGGCGGTGGCGATGCCCATCTCGATGACGTTGCCGACCAGGTCGAGGCCGTAAGCTGAAGGCCTCGAGCCGCTGCTCGCGAGATTGACCGCGAAGGTCCACGTGCCGTGATCGGGCTCAGCGGCGAGCCGCGCACAGCGGCCGCCGCACCGGCGGCAGACGCGCCCCCGTCGGGACGCCTATGGCATTGCGTGGGTGGCTGGGTCCCGCGCGCGATATGAGAGGTACGGCACCATGGTGGACCGCGACGTCCTGGCACTCGACGACCCGGTGGGGCAATCGCTCGGCGGTCACCACGCGCATCTCGCCCGCCGGTTCGGCCGGGCTGCCACCTACCTGCCGGACGTCGCGACCTTCTCCGCGGTGTCCGCCGACCCGGACGCGACGGAATGGGCCGACCTGGCCGGGTTGCTCGGACCGGGCGAACTCGCCGACATGTTCAGCTGTCCGGCCACTCCGCCGCCGGGCTGGGAGCCGGTCTTCTGTCTCCAGGGCCGTCAGATGGTCTGGCCCGGCATCGTTCGGCCCGATCATTCCCCTGCGGGGGCCGGGACCGGTAACGGGGTGGTCGAACTGGGCGGGGACAGCGTGGCCGAGATGGTCGATCTCGTCGCGCGGACCGAGCCGGGGCCGTTCTGGCCGCGCACCCACGAACTCGGCGCCTACCTCGGCATCCGCGACCATGGCACGTTGGTGGCGATGGCGGGGGAGCGGTTGCGGCCTCCGGGGTGGACCGAGATCAGCGCGGTCTGCACCGCTCCCGAGGCGCGCGGGCGAGGCCACGCCGCACGTCTGGTCAGTGCGCTCGTCGCGCGGATCGTGGCCCGCGGTGAACGTCCCTTCCTGCATGTGGCCGAGGCGAATACCGGCGCGATCGCGCTGTATGAGCGGCTCGGCTTCACCACCCGCAAGCAGGTGACTTTCCGAGGTTTCCGCACACCGTGACGGGAGGGTGCAACAGCGGGACGATGCCCACGGAGCGGCCGTCCTCGTCGAGCAACCGCCCCATGTGCTTGACCGTGCGCAGGACCAGCGAACGGTCGTCGATGGCCAGGCGGGGCAGCCGCCGGGCGAGGTGGGTCTCGAAGGCGTGCACGTCGCCCAGGGCGCGTCGGGTTCTACCGGCGCACGTGGGAACACTCGGACGCGACGATCAGTGAGCTTCCCCTCGACGCCCCCGGCCACGTGCCGTGGTGGCCGGAGCCTTATCCCAACACGAACCTGTTCGCCATCGCGATCCTGTCCACGAGGGCGATCACCGCCGTCTTGGACACCACCTCGATGAGGTCCCGCAGGATCGTGGCCACCATCTCGCGGTCCCGGTCGCGGCTCCGTGAGGAAGCGGCCACCGAGACGACGCGTTGGTACGCGGACGATCGGACGTGCTCATCCGCATGGCATCGCTTCATCCATTGTCGCAGGGTTGGACAAGCGGGGCACTCGCACCGGGATCTCAATCGTCGCGTCCCGCTTCCTGGGCTTCGCGTACCCGCTCGTACCGCTCGCCCGGTGACAGGTCCGGGTGCTTCGCCGCTTCCGAGTGCGGCTCGGTCTTCATGAGGAGGCTCTGCAGCGTCAGCGCGTGTTCGCCATGCATTTGTTTGGAGAGCCCGAACGGCGACAGGTCCTCATAGGGCATCTCGCCTTCCTTTCCCGCGATCTCGCCGCTGCCGATGGACTCGTGGTCGTAGGGCAGCACACCTCCGCTGTGCACGGGCCGCCATGAGGGGGGTTCATCTCTTACGCTGTCGAATACCATCAGGCCCAGGTAGGTGTGACCGGCCTTGATCCACGGGGCGCACGGAACCTGCCACAGCTCTGCACGGAAGCGGTCCGGCAGCTTCTTCGCATGGTCCCTGCTGTGCAGCACCTTGTCGACGACGATCTCCGCACTGCGTTCGCCGCGTGCCTGCCTCTCGCTGCCTTCCCTGATGTGGAAGACAGTCACGTGGTCGCCGAACGACACCCAGTCCTGCGCATCCTGTGCCGGATAGTCGGGATAGGCGGCGTCGTAGTTGGCATCGGCGCCTCGGCAGCCGTGATAGCCGTTGCCCTCGCCATCGGCCAGGTACAGGCTGCCCGCCACACCCACCACCGCCGCCAGAGCCGCACCCGCGGCCACCACCGCGCGTCGGCCTCCGGTCCAGTCGCTCCAACGCATAGCCCCTCCTCGCGCACGCAACCGGTCATCCAAGGGACGCTTCCGCGGCACCTTAGGTTGTAGGCCGCGGCTGGTCCCGGGGACCAAAGTTCGCGGGGAGTCTGGGGTGCGGAGCCAGCCGCTGAGCCGGGCGGGGGGAGTTGACTGCCCAGGTGAACGGGGCGGTCCTGCCCCGTACCACTCAAGGAGGAACACCCACCGTGTCCGTCGCTTCCGTAGCCGAGCAGACGATCGCTCCCCAGGATCTCGTGGCCCGTGCGCACGACCTCATTCCGCAGCTGCGCTCGAACGCCGAGAGCACCGAGCAGCAGCGCAATGTCGCGCCCGGGAACATGCAGGCGCTGCGTGACTCAGGGCTGTTCCGGCTCACCATCCCGCCGCGCTTCGGCGGGTACGAAGTGAACATGCGCACCCAGGTGGAGGTGCTCTCCGAGATCGGCCGCGGCTGCGCCTCCACCGGTTGGATCACCGCGAACCACGCCGCGTCCACGGACTTCGCGCTGCTGCTGCCCGAGGAAGGGCTGCAGGAGATCTTCGGGGCGAACCCCAACGCGGTGCTGCTGTCCGCCGCCAGCCTCCACGCGTCGCGCGCGGAGCGCGTCGAGGGCGGTTTGGTCGTCAACGGCCGTTTCCCCTACGCCTCGGGCTGCGAGATCTCGGACTGGGCGATGCTGGGCGCCGTACCGCTGATGGAGGACGGCGAGGCGGTCGGCGCCGTCGACGTGCTCCTGCGGCCCAGCGAGATGGTCATCGAGGACACCTGGCACGTCGCCGGGCTGGAGGGCACCGGCACCCATGCGATGGTCGCCACCGACGTGTTCGTCCCGCACCACCGGGCGCTGATCCCCAACCGCGCCCCCGATGGCCGCTACGAGGAGCTGATCTCGCCGACCGTCCTGGTCAAGGGCAACCTCCACTCGCTGTCCTCGCTCGTGGGCGCCGCGCGCGGCGCGCTGGACGTCGTACGGGAGACGCTGGACAAGAACCGGCCCATCGCCTACTCCACCTACGAGCGCGCGGTGGACTCCCCGACGATCCAGGTGTGGTTCGCCGAGGCCACGCACCTGATCGAGACCGGCATGCTGCACATGTTCGCCACCGCGGACGGCATCGACCAGGCGCGGAAGGGCGAGGAGCTGGCCGGTCCCGAGCGGGCGCGGCTGCGCATGCACAGCGCCTCCGCGCTGGAATGCAGCCGCCGGGGGATGCAGAAGCTCCTCGACATCGCCGGTACCAGCGGCTTCGCCCTCAAGAACCCGGTGCAGCGCTACTGGCGCGACCTGGAGACCGGAAGCCGGCACGCCATGCTGAACCACCCGATGATCCTGGAGGACTACAGCCGGGCGCTGCTCGGGCGGCCGGGAATCTCGATCTTCCACTGAGTGTCGGGTCTCGTAGGGGGCGTCGCGGGGAGGCGTCGGGGGGCGTCGCGCCCCCTACGAGACGCCGCGCAGGACAGCGGTGCCGAGTGTCTGCGCGAGGTGCAGGGCGACGTGCAGGCGCAGGCGCTCCTCGCGCAGGGAGCGGCCGAGCAGGTGCTCGGCCTTCTTGACGCGGTAGGCCACCGTGTTCTTCGCGACGTGCAGCCGCTCGGCCGCCGTCGACAGGCTCCGTTCGTGGTCCAGATAGCACTTGACGGTCTCCCGCAGCGCGGAGTTGGTCTCGCCGCCCCCGGCCAGCGGCCCCAGTTCCCGGGTCACGAAGCCCGCCGTCGAGTTCAGGTCGCCGCCCAGCAGCACGGCCAGTTCGACGGACGCGTAATCGTGGACGGAGGCGGGAGAGCCGGACGTACGGACGACCGTCTCGACCCGGCCCGCCTGTTCGTGGGAACGGCGGAACCCCGCGAGCCCCGCGCCGGGGAGTCCGGCGGCGATGTGGGCGTGCGGCGGTGCTTCCGGAGCGGCCCGCAGCCGTCCCGTCTCGGGGGGCGGGCCACTGGCCCGGCCGCCCCAGGCCCACAGCCTGCCGGGTCCGGCGGGCAGCAGCAGTACCGAGGAGTAACCGGCCCGCTCCAGCAACTGGCGGGCCTCACGCTCCAACTCGCCGACACAGCCGTCCACATGGTGCTCGCACCACAGCACCAGCGCGAGATGGTGCAGCGTCAGGTCGTATCCGAGCCGCGTGCTCGCCTGGCCGGGGGATACCTTCGCACCGGACAGCAGCGAGCGCGCCAGTTCCGCCCGCCGTGCCCGGGAGTCGGCGAGCCAGCGCTCCCGCTCGGCGGCGAAGTGTTCGCAGAGCCAGGAGGCGATCTGCTCCATGGCGTTGAACAGCCGCGCGGACGTCTCCCGCATCACGTCGGCCTGCGCCGTCCCGGGTACCGCGCTCGCGCAACGGGTGAACAGCAGGGAGCTGACCCGGGCGTGGGTGACCCGCAGATACTTCAGCGCCAGGTCGACCGGGAGCCCGAGGTGCACCAACTCGCCTACCGTGGCGCCCAGTTCGGCCAAGAGCGGATCAGGTGGCGACGCCTCGCGCAGCGCGAGGACGGACCACAGCACCAGCGCCTCGACGAAGCGCTCATCCGAGGCGGGGGAGGGGCGCTCAGGGGATCGGCACTCGCGCACCACCTCGCCGCTGAGGGCGGTGGAGGTCTCCACCGCCCATCCGGTGGGCCGCCGGCCGACGCGGTCCACGGCCTCGGCGAGGAGCGGCAGACCCACCGCGGCGCGTTCCACAACCGTGTCGTCGGAAGGGCGCAGCACCCGCAACAGGGAGTGCGGAGTACGGTCGTCCGGGTCGGCCTGCCGCTGGGACATCGCGCCTCAGCCCGCGATCTGGAAGCCGTGCTCGGCCGCCGACTGACGCATACCGCCGGTGGGCTGCCGGTCGGGCCCGTTCAGGGCGAGCAGCAGCGCCTCGGCCACCGCGCCGCCCACACCGCCCTCGACGGCGAAGCCGGGCGGCGTGGAGGCGCCGTCCGGGGTCCGTACGACGGTGTTCGCGCCGCCGAGCCCGTCGCCCGTCACGACCGGGACGCCCGGGGAGAAGGGGAGGGCGGCGGTGGCGAAGGCGGGGGCCAGTGCCACGGCGGCATGCCCGGCCGCCACGGCCGTGCGCAGCTGCCCGAGCGCCGCGGCGGGCGGTTCCGGGTGCTCGTCCTGTGAGCCTCCGGACTCCGGGGTCAGGACCGGATAGACGACGAGGTCCACCGACGAGCCGTGCCGCGAGCGGAAGCGGACGGGCGGGAGCGGCGCGAGCGCCCCGGCCACCGCGGTCCGGCGTACGAAGGCCCGCAGCGCGTCGTCGTCGAGGTCGGCGAGGGAGGAGTCGAAGGCGCGCAGCGCGGCCGGGGTGCCGAGGTCGGCCACGTAACCGACGGTGAGGGGCGACGGCTCGTCGAGGTGGGGTACCGCGATCTCCGTCCGGAAGTCCTTGACCTCGCGTCGGGCGGACTCGGCGGTGCGGCCCGCCAGCGGACGCACCAGATGCAGGGCGTCCTGGTTGCGCAGGATCTCGCACACGGTCCGCAGGCCGGCCGTGAGCTTGGTGATCTCCGCGTCCGTCACCTGCACCGACGGCTCGACGCGCAGCGTGTTCGGGGCGCTGCCGGTGGGCATGAGGCGCACCCCGTGCTCCCGCAGCAGATAGCCCGCCACCGCGAAGCCGAAGAAGCCGCCGAGGGCCTGGGCGCGGATATGGGCCGAGACGGCGTCGGACTGGTCGCGGAATTCGAATCCGAGGAGCAGGCCGGTGCCCCGTACGTCGGCGACGACGTCGGGGTAGTCGGCCTGTACGCCCTCCAGCGCCGTGCGCAGCGCCGCACCGCGCTCGGCCGCCAGGCGGTAGGCATGGCCGCCGTCGGCCTCCAGCATGTCCAGCACCTTCAGGGCGATGGAGCAGGAGAAACTGTCCTTGGCGAACGTGGAGCTGTGCAGCAGCTCGAACTCCTGCTGGTAGCGGTCGGAGCGCACCAGCAGTACCGAGGTCTTGGCGAGCCCGCCGCCAAGGCTCTTGGCCAGGGTGTAGTAGTCGCCGCGCAGCCCGATGCGGGAGCTGGCGAAGAACGCGCCGGTGCGGCCCACGCCCGTCTGGATCTCATCCACCACCAGCGGGATACCGGCCGCGCGGCAGATCTCCTGGATGCGCTGCGCCTCGGCGCGGCGCAGCTCGACGATTCCGCCTTCGCCCAGCACCGGCTCGGCGAACATCGCGGCGAAGACGGGAACGTCGCGATCGACGACCTCCACTACGCCGTCCGAGAGCGTCACATCGAGTGCGGTGACCCGTTCCGCTTCCAGGGTCTCCAGCAGCTTCTCCGGCTGCCCGGCCGGGACGAACCTGGTCTGGGCGCCCAGACCCTGGAACGGCAGCCGGAAGCCCTGGTTGTGGGTGAGCTGCAGGCTGCCGGTCAGCTTGCCGTGGAAACCGCCGGTGAGCGCGAGGAAGAGGGAAGGGCACGCCAGGGCGGCGGCGTTGTGGCGGCCCAACTCCTCGGCCAGGACGGTGACGTCGGCGTCCTGGTCCGCGCTGGAGTCGATCAGGTCGCTGGCGCGCGGGCCGAGCACCGCCGTTCCGGCGCGCAGCGCCTCGGTGGCCCGCGCCAGGTTGCCCGTCAGCTCCTCGGAGAGTGCGCCCAGGCGCGTCACCCGCTCCAGCTCGGCGTGTTTGAGGGCGGCCTCGATGGCCTCGGCGCCGCTGTTCGCGAAGATCGCCGAGTAGCTGCCGGCGGAGCCCTCGTCCTGGTCGGCGAACTCCCGGCGCAGGATGGCGTTCAGCCGGGCGGCCACCTCGTGGGCCTGGGTGCGCTGGGAGAACTGCGCGTGCACCGGCGTCAGTTCGTCCAGCAGGGCCTTGGCGTGGTCGATGATCTCCGGATGGTTGTGGCCGAAGATGAGCGAGCCGAAGCCGCCGACGAAGTCGGTCACCGCTGTGTCGCTTCCGCTGCCGGACACGTCGGGGGAGTGGACCGTATTGCCCCGTGCGTGGGTGTACTCCACATCCAGGCACCAGGCCGAGAGCATGTCGTCCAGGAAGCGCTCGGCGTGCTTCTCGGCGTACTTCGGAGAGGGGGAGGGGTTCATGGCGTCCTCGCTGTGGTGGGGATTCGGTGCTGGGGCGGGCTCAGGCGAACTGCCGCAGCGGGTTGATCCGGTCCTCGCCGATCGACGCACGCAGCGCGGGATTCGTGACGCCCAGCCCGCGTTCGGGCGCCAGGCACAGGACGCCGACCTTGCCGACGTGCTGGCTCTTCTGTACGAGCCGGGCGGCCTCGCCGACGTCGGCGAGCGGGTGCAGCGCGGAGAGCGCCGGCGCGATCCGTCCGTTCGAGATCAGCCGGGTGAACTCCTGCTCTTCCTGGAGGTTGGCGCCGTGGCTGCCGACGATCTTCTTCAGCCGCATCCACAGATAGCGGTTGTCGAAGACGTGCTGGTAGCCGGTGCTGGAGCCGCAGGTCACGACCGTGCCGCCGCGCGCCGCGACGAAGACGGAGATGCCGAACACGGCCCGGCCCACGTGCTCGAAGACGATGCGCGGGTCGTCGCCGGTCTCGGTGCGGATGATCCGGCCCAGGCGCTTGCCGATCTGGATGGTCTCCTCGGGTGTGGGGTCGATGGTGTCGCCGAGCCCCAGCTCCTGACGGTTGATCACCACATCGCAGCCCATCGCGCGGGCCGCCTCCGCCTTGCGCTCGGAGCCGACGACGCCGACCGCCGTGCCGCCGCCGTTGCGGACGAGCTGGCTCGCGTAGCTGCCCAGCCCGCCTGCCGCGCCCCAGATCAGCACGACGTCGCCCTGCTTCATGCGCGCGCCCGTGTCGCTGACCAGCATCCGGTAGGCCGTACTGCCGACCAGCGGGCTGCTCGCCGACTCCTCCCAGGTCAAGTGGGCGGGCTTGGAGACGAGCTGGCTGGCGCGGGCCACCGCGTACTGGCCCAGGCCGCCGAAGTTGGTCTCGTACCCCCAGGCGCGCTGCTCGGTGCCGAGCATGCCGTCCGCGTGGGTGGCGGGCTCCTGGTCGTCCACGTGGACCGGGTGGACGAGGACGTGGTCGCCGACCTGCCAGCGGCGGACGCCGCTGCCGGTGCGTACGACGACCCCGGAGGCGTCGGAGCCGGGCACCTGGTGCGGCTGGTCGTGCCGGGCCGCCCAGCCGCCCTGCTTGGCGTACCGCTTCAGGAAGTCGAACGTGGGCAGCGGCTCGAACATCGCCGACCACACGGTGTTGTAGTTGATGGAGCTGGCCATCACCGCGACCACGACCTCGTCCGGGGCCAGCTCGGGCATGGGCACCCGGCCGACGCGCAGTGAGGAGCGCACGTCCTTGGACGTGCTGTCGCGGAACATGCCGACGTCCGACGCGAGCAGGTGCGCCGCCACGTATTCGCGGGGCAGGGGCGTGCGGCGCAGCTCGTCGGGGTCCGCGCCGGAGAGCACCGCCTCCGCGAGCGGGTCCAGGGTTTCCGGAGTTTTCTGCATGGATTCGGCTCCTTTCGGCTGTTTGCCAACGTACTGAGCGACCGGCGCCCGAAGGTCAACGCGACGGTCTCGGCCCGCTCTCGGCCTCGGGTAAACGGACGAAGACCGGGGCGTTCCCCGCCGCTGCTTAGGGTCGGCGACCGACAACTGAAGACCGGCGATCGACGACCAGGGAGTAGAGCCATGAACGAGGTCCGGAGCGCCGACGGCACGGCCGAGGAGCCGATCGCCGTCGTGGGTGTGGCCTGCCGCCTCCCCGGAGCGCCGACCCCCGACGCCTTCTGGGAGCTGCTGCGCGAGGGCCGCAGCGCGGTCGCCGCCCCGCCTCCCGGCCACCCCGGAGTGGCCGACGGCGACCAGCACCCCGGCGGCTACCTGGACCACACGGGCGTGTTCGACGCCGCGTTCTTCGGCATCTCCCCGCGCGAGGCCCGGGCCATGGATCCGCAGCAGCGGCTGATGCTGGAGCTGGCCTGGGAAGCGGTGGAGAACTCCGGGACGGTTCCCACGACGCTGCGCGACTCCCGTACCGGAGTGTTCGTGGGGGCCATGGGCGACGACTGGGTGACGCGGCAGGCGCGGGACGCGGCGGCCGACGGGCCCGGCCGGCACTCCCTCACCGGTCGGAGCCGGGGTGTCATCGCCAACCGCACGTCCTGGATGCTGGGCACCCGCGGGCCCAGCATGACGGTCGACACCGGGCAGTCCTCGTCCCTGACCGCCGTCCACCTCGCCTGCGAGAGCCTGCGCGAGGGCGAGTCCGAAATCGCCCTCGCCGGTGGCGTCAGCCTGCTTCTGGACCCCGCGAGCACGGCAGGTGTCGCCGCCTTCGGCGCACTGTCCCCGGACGGCGCCTGCCACACCTTCGACGTCCGGGCCAACGGCTACGTACGGGGAGAGGGCGGCAGCCTCGTCGTCCTGAAGCCGCTGAGCCGGGCGCTGGCGGACGGCGACCACGTGCGCTGCGTCATCCTGGGCAGCGCCGTCAACAACGACGGCGGCGGAGAGTCCCTGACCACACCCCGGGCCGAGACCCAGCGGGAGGTGGTGGAGACCGCCCTGACCAGGGCAGGTGTGACGGCGGCCGACGTCCAGTACGTCGAACTGCACGGCACCGGCACGCCCGTGGGTGACCCGGTCGAGGCCACGGCGCTGGGCGCCGCCCTCGGCACACGGCGGCCCGTGGACGACCCCCTGCTGGTGGGGTCGGCGAAGACCAACGTCGGACACCTCGAGGGTGCCGCGGGCATCACCGGTCTGCTCAAGGCAGCGCTCTCGGTCCAGCACGGCGAGCTGCCGCCCAGCCTCAATCACCGCACCGCCGACCCGGCGTTGTGCCTGGACGAGGCGAACGTGCGGGTGCACACGGAGCTGGGCCGCTGGCCGCTCCCCGGGCGACGGCTGATCGCCGGGGTGAGCGCGTTCGGGATGGGCGGCAGCAACTGCCATGTCGTGCTCGCCGAAGCCCCCACGCGCGATCAGGAAGAAGCCCCCACGCGCGATCAGGAAGAAGCCCCCACGCGCGATCAGGAGGCGGAGGCGGACCCGGGGGAAACCGAGGCCGTCGGCGAACCGGATGTGATCGGCTTCCCGCTGTCGGCCCGTAGTACGGCGGCCCTGCGCGGCCAGGCGGACGCCCTGCGCCGCCACCTTGAGGCCCGCCCGGGGCTCGCGCTGCCCGACGTCGCCTGGTCGCTGGCGACCACCCGCAGCCACTTCGAGCACCGGGCCGTGGCGCTCGCCGCCGACCGGGACGAACTGCTGCGCCAGCTGGACGCGCTGGCAACCGGCACGCCTTCAGCGGGCGTGGTGGAAGGGGACACGGAAGGGGAGCAGGGGGCAGATGGCGCGCTCGCGCTGCTGTTCACCGGGCAGGGCGCGCAGCGGCTCGGCTCGGGCCGCGAACTGGCCGCCGCCTCACCGGAGTTCGGAACCGCGCTGGACGAGATCTGCGCACACCTCGACCCGCTCCTGGACCGCCCGTTGCGCGAGGTCCTCTGGGCGTCCGAAGACGATGCCGAGCAGGACGGGGAGCGTCTGCTGGACCGTACCGAGTACACCCAGCCCGCGCTGTTCGCCCTGGAAGTGGCGCTGTTCAGGATGGTGCACGGCTGGGGCGTACGGCCCGGCTTCCTGATCGGCCACTCCGTCGGCGAGCTGGCGGCGGCCCACGTCGCGGGTGTCCTGTCGCTGCCGGACGCCTGTGCGCTGGTGGCCGCGCGCGGTCGGCTGATGCAGTCGCTGCCCGCCGGGGGCGCGATGGTCGCCGTCCAGGCAGAGGAGACGGAGCTACGGGCCGAGCTGCCCGAGTACGAGGGGCGGCTGACCGTCGGGGCCGTCAACGGGTCGCACTCCACGGTGATTTCCGGTGACGAGGACGCGGTGGCCGAGCTGGCGGCGAGCTGGCGGGAACGGGGCCGCAAGGTCAAGCGGCTGCCCGTGAGCCACGCCTTCCACTCGCACCACATGGATCCCGTACTGGATGAATTCCGGTGCGTGGCCGAGGAGTTGACGTTCCACGCTCCCGCCATCCCGATCATTTCCAACCTGACCGGCGAGGTCGTGGACGGCTCGGAGATCGCCACCGCCGACTACTGGGTCCGCCACCTGCGCGGCACCGTCCGCTTCCTGGACGGAGTGCGTCGCCTGGACGCCGAAGGTGTCCGCGACTTCATCGAACTCGGACCGGACGGCGTCCTGTGCGCCGCCACCCGCGAGTCGGTGCCTGCCGTCGGCAAGAGCTTCATGCCGGTGTTGCGCGGCGCCCGGCCCGAGGCGCAGGCCGCGCGGATGGCCGCCGCGACCCTGCACGTACGCGGCCATCGCGTCAGCGCGCGGGCGCTCGCCGGGCGCACCGGGCACCGCGTGGAACTGCCCACTTACGCCTTCCAGGGGGAGCGGCACTGGCCGGACACCTCGGCTGCGCCGGACGCCTCCGCCGCACCGGATGCTCAGGCTGTTCCGGGGACCCCGGACGCTCCGGTGGCGGCAGCCGGTGTGGACGGTGGCCATGCCCCCGGCACCGGCACCGACGTCAAGGCCGACCCGCGTGCCCTGCTCCACACCGTCCGGCTGCACGCCGCGGTCGTCCTCGGGCACCCGTCCGCCGATTCCGTGCATCCGCGGACCGCGCTGCGCGAGCAGGGGCTCGACTCACTCGGCGTGGTGGAGCTGTGCGACCGCCTGTCCCAGGCGCTCGGCCTCAGCCTGCCCGCCGCCCTCGTCTTCGACCACCCCACCCCGCAGGCGCTCGCCGAACACCTCGGCGACGAACTGGCCGGGCGGACGGCACCGGTCGCGGCCCCCGCCGACCCGTCCGCCGATGACGAGGACCCGATCGTGATCGTGGGGGCGGCCTGCCGCTTCCCGGGCGGGGTCGGCTCCCCGGAGGACCTGTGGCGCGTGGTCGCCGAGGGCGCGGACGTCATCTCCGACTTCCCCGAGGACCGGGGCTGGGACGTCGAGAGCATCTACGACCCGGAGCTGGGCCGCCCCGGTACCACGTACGTCCGTGAAGGCGGATTCCTCCGTGGCGCCGCCGAGTTCGACGCGCCCTTCTTCGGCATCAGCCCGCGCGAGGCCCACGCCATGGACCCGCAGCAGCGGCTCCTCCTCGAAACGTCGTGGGAGTGCCTGGAGCGCGCCGGGATCGATCCCGCCCGCCTGCGCTCCACCCCCACCGGCGTCTTCGTCGGCACGACCTACCAGGAGTACGGCCCGCGCTTCGCCGACGCCCAGGGCGGCTCCGAGGGCCACCTGTTCACCGGCACCACGCCGAGCGTCGCCTCCGGCCGTATCGCCTACGCGCTCGGGCTGGAGGGCCCTGCGGCCACCGTGGACACCGCCTGCTCCGCGTCGCTGGTCTCCATCCATCTGGCCTGCCGCTCGCTGCGCGCGGGCGAATGCGAGGCGGCCCTCGCGGGCGGCGCGACCGTGATGCCCGAGCCCGGAATCTTCGCCGAACTGAGCCGACTGGGCGGCCTCGCGCCCGACGGCCGGTGCAAGCCCTTCTCCGGGGCGGCGAACGGTACGGGATGGTCCGAGGGCGTCGGCCTGGTGCTGCTGGAGCGGCTGTCGGTGGCGCGGGCCCGCGGCCACCGGGTGCTGGCGGTCGTACGCGGCTCCGCCATCAATTCCGACGGCGCGTCCAACGGCCTGACGGCGCCGAGCGGCAGCGCTCAGCAGCGGGTGATCCGGGCCGCGCTGGCGGACGCCGGTCTGTCCGGCGCGGATGTGGATGTGGTCGAGGCGCACGGCACGGGGACGCGGCTGGGCGATCCGATCGAGGCGGGCGCGCTGCTGGCCACGTACGGGCAGGGGCGGGCCTCCGGACATCCGCTCCGGCTCGGGTCGGTGAAGTCGAACATCGGTCACACGCAAGCGGCGGCCGGGGCGGCCGGTGTGATCAAGGTGCTGGGTGCGCTGCTGAACGGCGTGCTGCCCGCGACGCTGCACGTCGACGAGGCGTCTCCGGCCGTGGACTGGTCGAGCGGCGGTGTGGAACTGCTGACGGAGCCCCGGTCCTGGACGCGCGGCGAACGCGTTCGCCGCGCCGGAATCTCGTCCTTCGGCATCAGCGGTACGAACGCGCACGTGATCCTGGAGGAGCCCCCGGCCGAGGAAGATGGCCACGAGGACACCACGGAACCCGGCGTCGCGCCGCCCGTCCCGTGGTTCCTCTCCGCCCGCACCCCCGAGGCGTTGCGCGCCCAGGCCGCCGGGCTCCGTGCCCACCTGGAGCGCCACCCCGCGCGGCCGTTGGACGTCGCCCACTCCCTCGCCACCACCCGAACCGCCTTCGACCACCGTGCGGCGGTCGTCGGTGCGGACGGAGAGGAACTGCTGCGTGGCCTCGCGGCGCTGGCGGCAGATGAGGCCGACGCGTCCGTCGTCACCGGTGTGGCAGGCGCGAGCGCCGAGGGGAAGACCGTCTTCGTCTTCCCCGGGCACGGCTCCCAGTGGACCGGCATGGCCGACGGACTCATGGAGGAATCACCGGGGTTCGCCGCGCGGATGCGCGAGTGCGCGGCGGCGATCGACCCGCACGTCGACTGGTCGCTGATGGACTCCGTACGCGGCGGGCCCGGCGCGCCGTCCCTGGAACGGATCGACGTCGCCCAGCCGGCGCTGTTCGCCGTCATGGTGTCCCTGGCACGGACGTGGACGGACGCGGGGGTGCGCCCCGACGCCGTCGTGGGCCACTCGCAGGGCGAGATCGCGGCAGCCTGCGTCGCCGGGGTGCTGTCCCTGGAGGAGGCGGCACGGGCCGTGGTCGTCCGCAGCCGGGTGTTCGCCGAGGCGCTGACCCGGCGAGGGGCGATGGCTTCGGTGGCGCTGCCTGTGGCCGACGTACGGGAGCGGATCGCCGACGGGTTCCCGGGACTTGAGGTCTCCGGCGCCAACAGCCCGCGCGCGACCACCGTCGCGGGCGAGCCCGGCGAGGTGACACGCTTCGTGGACGCGTGCAAGGCGGACGAGTTGCGGGCCCGCGTCATCGTCCCGGACGGTGCCTCGCACTGCTCCCTCATCGACGCGCTGCGCGAGCCGCTGCTGGACGCGCTCGGCGAGCTGCGTCCGCGCGAGGGCGACGTCCCGCTGTGCTCCTCGGTGACGGGGGAACTGATCGACGGCCGCACGATGGACGCCGACTACTGGTTCCGCAACGCCCGCGAGCCCGTCGACTTCCTCGGCGCGACCCGCACCCTGCTCGGCGCCGGGCACCGCTCCTTCCTGGAGATGAGCCCGCACCCGCTGCTGGTCACCAGCGTGCACACCACGGCGGAGGAAGCGGAGACGACGGTCACGGCCGTGGGGTCGCTGCGGCGCGGCGAGGGCGGCCTGGACCGCTTCCTGCGGTCGATCGCCGAGGCCCAGGTGCGGGGCGACGCCGTGGACCGCGCGGCCGTGATCGCCGGGGTGTGCACCCCGTCGGCAGCCACCCCCGCGCGGCGCGTCGAACTGCCCACGTACGCCTTTCAGCGGCAGCACTACTGGGCGCACGCGGGAACGGGTGACGTCACCTCGGCAGGCGTCGGATCCGCCGAACACCCCTTCCTCGGCGCGGTGGTCGGCCTGGCCGCCGACGACGGTGTCCTGCTCACCGGCCGCATCTCGCTGCGTACCCACCCCTGGCTCGCCGACCACGCCGTACCCGGCGCGGCACTGCTGCCGGGTGCCGCCTTCACCGAACTCGCGCTGCGCGCCGCCGACGAGGCAGGCTGCGGCGGCATCGACGAACTCACCCTGGAACGCCCGCTGTTGCTGCCAGAAACCCAGGCAGCGCTGCTCCAGGTGTCGGTCGGCGCACCGGACGAACACGGCCACCGTCCCTTCGCGGTGCACTCCCGCCCGGACGACGGCCCTGGCCACGGGCAGGGCGCACGGGACTGGATCCGGCACGTGACCGGCGCCCTGACCCCCCGCACCCGGCCCGAACCCGACGGCCTCACCGCGTGGCCGCCGCCCGGCGCCGAACCCGTATCCGTCGAGAACTTCTACGCGGAGCGCGCCGCGCGCGGCCAGGAGTACGGGCCCGCCTTCCAGGGGCTGCGGGCTGCCTGGCGCCGGGGCGAGGAACTCTTCGCCGAGCTGGCTCTGCCCGAGCAACGCCGCGAGGAGGCACAGAAGTTCGGCCTGCACCCGGCCCTGCTGGACGCGGCGCTGCAGACCGTGTTGCTGGGCAAGGGGCAGTCGGCCGAAGGGGAGGTGCTGCTGCCCTTCGCCTTGAGCGGGGTGTCGGTCCACGCGACCGGAGCCGCCACCGCCCGGGTGCGCGTCACTCCGGTGGCCGGGCGCGACGCCGTGGCGCTCACCGTCGCGGACTCCACGGGGCGGCCGGTCGCCGAGATCGAGTCGCTGGTGTGGCGCCCGGTGCCGGTGGCCGAGCTGACGGCCTCGCGGGCCGCGTCCCTGGACGCCCTCCACCGGGTGGAGTGGACCGCGCTGCCCGAGCAGCCTGCGGGCGGCCCCTCGGCGGAGGCGTCGGACGCGGTCGTGCTGGACGCCGAGTCGGCCGGTTCCTGCGCCGCCGTACTGGAGCGCCTGAACACCTGGCTCGCCGACGACGACAGCGCCCGAACCCTCGTCGTCCGCACCCGCGGCGCGGTCGCGGCCACCGCCCACGACGACGTCCCGGGCCTCGCCTGCGCCGCCGTATGGGGGCTGGTGCGCACTGCCCAGACCGAGCACCCGGGCCGCTTCGTCCTGCTCGACCTGGACTCCGTACGACCTGATGTCACGGAAGAGTCCGAGGACGAGGGCGTCACGCGCTCGGCCATCGCCGCCGCCCTCGCCACCGGGGAACCCCAACTCGCCGTACGAGGGGGACAATTGCTCGCCCCCCGGCTCGTCAAGGCGCACCCCGCCAAGCCGCCGGTGCTCTCCTCCGACGGCACGGTGCTCATCACCGGCGGCACCGGCGCGCTCGGTGCGCTCCTGGCCCGTCACCTCGTCACCGAACACGGCGTCCGGCACCTGCTCCTGGTGAGCAGGCGCGGCGAGGAAGCCCCCGGGGCCGTGGCCGTGCGCGACGAACTGCGGCAGCTGGGAGCCGAAGTGGCCGTCGCCGCGTGCGATGTCACCGACCGCGCCGCGCTCGCCCGGCTGCTGGCCGCCGTCCCGGACGCGCACCCGCTGACCGGCGTCGTGCACGCCGCCGGTGCTCTGGACGACGGCGTCATCGAGTCCCAGACGCCGGAGCGCCTTGAGCGGGTGCTGCGCCCCAAGGCGGAGGCCGCGCTCGCCCTGCACGAGCTGACCGCCGACACCGGGCTCGACCTGTTCGTCCTCTTCTCCTCCGTCATCGGTGTCCTGGGCGGCGCCGGGCAGGCCAACTACGCTGCCGCGAACGCCTACTTGGACGCGCTCGCCCAGCACCGCAGGAGCCGTGGCCTGCCCGCCACCTCGCTCGCGTGGGGCCTGTGGGAGCAGCCCAGCGGACTGGGCGAGCTGGCCGCCGCCGACGTGGCACGCATGCGCCGCACCGGTGTCGCCCCGCTGCCCACCGCCGACGGGCTGAGCCTGTTCGACGCCGCCGTGGGCGCCGAGGACGCCCTGCTCGTACCGGCCCGTCTCGACCTGGCGGCGGTCCGCCGCACCTCGGGCCCGGTACCCGCCCCGCTGCGCGGCCTCGTGCGGACGGCGGTGCGGCGCACCGCGCAGTCCGACGCGCCCGCGCCGGACTTCGCGGCCCGCCTCGCCGCGATGCCGACGGCCGAACGCGACCGGGTGCTGCTCGACCTCGTACGCGGCCACGCCGCGGCTGTCCTCGGACACGGCGACGGCGGCGCGGGCGCGGTCGCCGCCGACCGGGCGTTCCAGGATTCCGGCTTCGACTCGCTGACCGCGGTGGAACTGCGCAACAGCCTCGCGACCGCCAGCGGCGTACGACTGCCCGCGACACTGCTGTTCGACCACCCGACACCGCTCGCCGTCGCCCGCTACCTGGCCGGTGAACTCGTGCTGGACACCCGGGAGCCGACGCCGGTCGCGGCCCCCGCCGACCCGTCCGCCGATGACGAGGACCCGATCGTGATCGTGGGGGCGGCCTGCCGCTTCCCGGGCGGGGTCGGCTCTCCGGAGGACCTGTGGCGTGTGGTCGCCGAGGGCGCGGACGTCATGGCGGCCTTCCCCGAGGACCGGGGCTGGGACTTGGACACCCTCTACGGCTCGGACGGCCGGCCCGGCACGTCGGGCACCCGCGAGGGCGGATTCCTCTACGACGCGGGGCACTTCGACGCCGCCCTGTTCGGCATCAGCCCCAACGAGGCCGTGGCCATGGACCCGCAGCAGCGGCTCCTCCTGGAGACCGCGTGGGAGGTCTTCGAACGGACCGGGATGCCCGCGTCGGACCTGCGCGGCAGCGCCACAGGCGTGTTCACCGGCGTCGCGCACCACGACTACGGGGCGGGGGCCACGCACGTTCCCGGTGGCTCCGAGGGCTATCTGCTCACCGGCGGCGCACACAGCGTCGCCTCCGGGCGGATCGCGTACACCCTCGGACTCGAAGGCCCGGCGATCTCGGTGGACACCGCGTGCTCGTCCTCGCTGACGGCGCTTCATCTCGCCAGCCGCGCACTGCGCGCCGGTGAGTGCGAGGCGGCCCTCGCGGGCGGCGTGACGGTCATGGCCACCCCCACCGTCTTCGAGGACTTCACCCGGCAGCAGGGCCTGGCGGCGGACGGCCGCTGCAAGTCCTTCGCCGGGGCGGCGGACGGCACGGGGTGGTCGGAAGGTGTCGGGCTGATGCTGCTGGAGAGGCTGTCCGTGGCGCGGGCCCGCGGCCATCGGGTGCTGGCGGTCGTACGCGGATCGGCGGTCAACTCGGACGGCGCCTCCAACGGCCTGACCGCACCGAACGGCGGTGCTCAGCAGCGGGTGATCCGGGCCGCGCTGGCGGACGCCGGGCTGTCCGGCGCGGATGTGGACGTGGTCGAGGCGCACGGTACGGGGACCCGGCTGGGCGACCCGATCGAGGCCCAGGCGCTGCTGGCGACGTACGGCCGTGAGCGGGCCACGGGCGAACCGCTGTGGCTGGGCTCGGTGAAGTCGAACATCGGCCATACGCAGGCGGCTGCCGGGGTGGCAGGTGTGATCAAGATGCTGGGCGCGCTGCGGCACGAGTCCCTGCCCGCCACGCAGCACGTGGACGAGCCCTCGCCCGCCGTGGATTGGGAGAGCGGCGGCGTGGAGCTGCTGACGCGGGCCCGGTCCTGGCCGCGCGCCGAACGCGCCCGCCGCGCCGGAATCTCGTCCTTCGGCATTAGCGGGACCAATGCTCACGTGATCCTGGAGGAGCCCCCGGCCGAAGACCGGGAGGCCGCTGAATTCACGGACGACAGGGAATTCACGGACGACAGCGCCGCGTCGCCGTCCGCGCTTCCCCTGCCGCTCTCCGCGCGCGGCCCTCAGGCGCTGAGCGCCCAGGCGGAGCGGTTGCTGACCGCGATGGAGGGTGCCGACGCGCGGGACATGCTGGACCTCGCGTACTCCCTCGCCACCACGCGCAGTGCCCTCGACCACCGTGCCACCGCCGTCGGCGACGGGCCGGACGCCCTGCGGGCGGCCGTGGCCGCGCTGGCGCGCGGCGCGGGCGAGACCTGGTCGGCGCGGGCCGGCCGCAGCGCCGCCGTGCTGTTCACCGGCCAGGGCTCGCAGCGCGCGGGCGCCGGGCGCGAACTTCATGCCGCCCACCCCGTGTTCGCCGCCGTCTTCGACGAGATCAGCGTGCTGTTCGAACCGCACCTCGGCCGACCGCTGCACGACGTGGCCTTCGCCGCGCCGAACACCGAGGAGAGCGCGCTGCTGGACCGTACGGACTACACCCAGCCGGTGTTGTTCGCCCTGGAAGTGGCGCTGTTCCGGCTCCTGGAGTCCTGGGGCGTGGCGCCTCACTTCGTCGCCGGTCACTCCGTCGGCGAGCTGGCCGCGGCCCACGTCGCCGGAGTCCTGGACCTGCCCTCGGCCGTCACCCTGGTCGCGGCGCGCGGTCGGCTGATGAACGCCCTTCCGGCGCACGGGGCGATGGTCGCCCTGCCGGTCGCAGAGGAGGAGGTGCTGCCGCTGCTCGCGGGTCAGGAGGACCGGGTCGGCCTCGCCGCCGTCAACGGCCCCCGGTCCGTGGTGGTCTCCGGTGCCGAGGAGGACGTACTGGCGCTGGCCGCGCGCTTCGAGCGCCACCGTCGCCTGCGCACCAGCCACGCCTTCCACTCACCGCTGATGGAAGGGGCGCTGGAGGAGTTCCGCGCCGTCGCCGAGGGCCTGTCCTACGCGGCCCCGCGGATCCCCGTCGTCTCCACGCTGACCGGGCGGATCGCGGACCCGGAGGAGCTGCGCGACCCCGACTACTGGGTGCGGCACGCGCGGGGGACCGTACGGTTCGGCGACGCGGTGGCGACGCTGCGGGCCCACGGCGTGGACACCTTCTGCGAGGTGGGGCCGGACGCCACCCTGAGCACGGTCATCGAGGAGACCCTGGCGGCCGAGGAACAGGTGGGCGACCCGGGCGCACTGTCCGCGCTGCGCCGCCGCCAGCCGGAGGCCACCGGAGTGCTGTCGCTGCTGGGCTGGCTGCACGACCGCGGAGTCGGCGTCGACTGGGAGGCGTTCTTCGCGGGCACCGGAGCCCGCCGGGTACCGCTGCCCACGTACCCCTTCCAGCGCACGCGGTACTGGCTCGAAGTGGCCGGGGCGCCCACGGTCACCGGGGAGCCCGAGGCGGACGAGCCCATGGCCCGGAGCCAGCAATTCGCCGCGCGGCTGGGCGAGTTGAGCGGGACCGCGCGACGGCGGTACGCGCTGGACGCCATCCGGCAGCGGATCGCCGAGGCGCTCGGCCACGCCGACCTCACCGTCGTCGAACCCGATCGGCCGTTCCAGGACCTGGGCGTCGACTCCCTCGCGGCCGTCCGGCTGCGCGCCAGCATCAGCGCGCTGACCGGCCTCGACCTGCCCGCCACGCTCGTGTACGAACACCCGACACCGGCCGGGATCGCCGACCTCGTCCTGAAGGAGACCGAACCGGGCCAGGCTGACGTGCTGGCCCAACTCGACCGCCTGGAACAGACGCTGGCCAGCGCGACAGCCCTCGGCGACGACGCGTCCGCGCGCACGTCGGTCGCCGCACGGCTGCGACGGCTGGCCTCGGGCTGGGACGAGGACACCCGCCAGGCGGAGGCCGGAACACCTCCCGGGACCCCGGACCCGGACCCCGCCGCGCCCGACGACTTCGGCAACCTCGGCGACCTGTTCGCCTTCATCGACAACGACCTCGGCCGCACCACCGACTGACCGACCGAACCGGATCAGTCACCCGGTCCGCCGCCGAGCCCCCATGGAGAACCACCGCATGTCCGAGCCTCCCGCCCCGGAACACCCGCAGAGCAACGAGCAGAAGCTGGCCGACTACCTGAAGTGGGTCACCCGTGACCTCACCAAGGCCAGGCGGCGCATCGCCGAACTCGAAGCGGCCGACCGCGAGCCCATCGCCGTGGTGTCCGCCGCCTGCCGCTATCCCGGCGGCGCCGACACCCCCGAGGCCCTGTGGCGGCTCGTCGCCGACGGCACCGATGCCACCTCGGACTTCCCCACCGACCGGGGCTGGGATCTGGAGGGCGTCTACGACCCCGAACCGGGCACACCGGGCCGTACCTACACCAGGCGGGGCGCGTTCCTGCACGAAGCGCCGCTGTTCGACGCCGCGTTCTTCGGTATCTCGCCGCGCGAGGCCCTGGCCATGGATCCGCAGCAGCGCCTCCTTCTGGAGGTGGCCTGGGAGGCACTGGAGCGCGCCGGTATCCCGCCCACGTCGCTGCGCGGCAGCGACACCGCCGTCTACGCCGGGCTGGCCGGACAGACCTACACCGACATGGACCGCGAGGACCCGGAGGCCGCCGGGTACCTGATGACCGGCAGCGAGCCCGGCGTCGCCTCCGGCCGGATCGCCTACACCCTGGGCCTGGAAGGCCCCGCCGTCACGGTGGACACCGCCTGTTCGTCCTCGCTGACGGCCATCCACCTGGCCTGCCGGGCGCTGCGGCGCGGCGAGTCCCGCATGGCGCTCGCCGGGGGCGCGACCGTACTGGCCACGCCCGGCGCGTTCGTGGACTTCGCGACCCAGCGGGGACTCGCCCCCGACGGCCGCTGCAAATCCTTCGCGGACGCGGCGGACGGCACCGGCTGGTCCGAGGGCGCGGGCCTGGTCGTCCTGGAACGCCTGTCCGACGCGCGCCGCAACGGCCACCCGGTGCTCGCGGTGATCCGTGGCACGGCGGTCAACCAGGACGGCGCGTCCAACGGCCTCACCGCCCCCAGCGGCCCGGCCCAGCAGCGCGTCATCCAGCAGGCGCTGGCCGACGCCGGGCTGACACCCGCCGACGTGGACGCGGTCGAGGGCCACGGCACGGGGACGAAGCTGGGCGACCCGATCGAGGTGCGGGCGCTGCTCGCCACCTACGGCCAGGACCGGCCCGAAGGCCGTCCGCTGCTGCTCGGATCGCTCAAGTCGGCCATCGGGCACGCCTCGGCCGCGGCCGGGATCGGCGGCCTGATCAAGATGATCATGGCGTTGCGGCACGGTGTGCTGCCTGCCTCCCTGCACATCGACACGCCCACGTCGATCGTGAACTGGTCCTCCGGCGGGGTGGAGCTGCTGACCGAGTCCCGGCCGTGGCCCCACGGCGAGCGCACGCGCCGCGCGGGGATCTCCTCCTTCGGCGTCAGCGGCACCAACGCCCATCTCATCGTGGAAGAAGAAGCGGAGTCGCTGGATCAGGAGGCGCCGTCCGAGATCGGGTGCGCCCTGCCGTTCCTGCTCTCCGCCCGCGACCCGCGGGCGCTGCGGGCGCAGGCACGGAAACTGCGCGGCGCTGTGGAAGAGAACTCCGTCGGCCTCGGCCCGGTTGCCAAGGCCTTGGCCCTCACCCGTACGGCCATGGAACACCGCGCGGTCGTGGTGGCCGGTGACCGGGCTGCCCTGCTCGATGGCCTCGCGGCGCTCGCCGATGGCACTCCTTCGGGGGAGCCACGGGCACAGGGAGTGGCCCAGGGCGTGGCCGGGTCCGACCGCCGTACCGCCTTCCTGTTCACCGGCCAGGGCGCCCAGCGCGCGGCGATGGGCAGCCAACTCGCCACCGTCTTCCCGCAGTTCGCCGATACCTATGACGATGTGTGCGCGCGCTTCGACGCCGTGCTCGGGGGCTCACTGAAGGGCCGGTCCCTGAAGGACGTGGTGCTCGCGGGCGGTGCGACGCTGGACCGCACCGAGTTCGCCCAGCCCGCCCTCTTCGCCTTCGAGATCGCGCTCTTCAGGCTGCTGGAGTCCTGGGGAGTGCGGCCCGACTTCGTCGCGGGCCACTCCCTCGGCGAGATCGCCGCGGCCCACGCCGCGGGCGCGCTCGGCCTGGACGACGCCGTCGCGCTGGTGGCCGCCCGTGGCGCGGTCATGGGGCGGCTGCCGGAGGACGGCGCGATGGTCGCCGTATCCGCGCCCGAGGCGGACGTGCTGCCGCTGCTGTCCGGCCGCGAGCACCTCGTGGGGATCGCCGCCGTCAACGGCCCGGCCGCCACCGTCCTGACCGGTGACCGCACCGAGGTGCTGGCCCTCGCGGAAGAGCTGACCCGGCGCGGCGTCCGTACCCGGCAGCTGACGGTCGGCGGTGCCTTTCACTCGCCCCAGCTGGACGACCTGCTGGACGAGCTGAGGCCCATCGCCGCGCAGGTCAGCGCGGCCGAACCGGCGGTTCCGCTCGTCTCCATGCTCGACGGCGCGCCGGTCGGCGCCCGCACCCTGTCCGACCCGGACCACTGGGTCCGCCACGCCCGCCGGCCGGTGCGCTTCGCCGACACCGTACGTGCCCTCGCCGAGCGCGGCGTGGACACCTTCGTCGAGGTGGGCCCGGCGGGAGTGCTCACCGCGCTCGCCGGCGAAGTCCTCGGCGACCACCCGCACCTGGCGATCGCCCCCGTCCGCCGTGAGCACCCCGAGCCGGACACCGCGCTGCGTGCCCTGGGCGAACTGCATGTCCACGGCGTCGAGGCCGACTGGGAGCGGCTCTTCGCCACCGCCGTCCCTCCCGTCGGCGACGGCCACGCGGACCTGCCGACGTACGCGTTCCAGCGGCAGCGCTTCTGGCTGCCGCCCGCCCGGCGCGGCGTCACGACCGGCCCGCAGCGACACCCGCTGCTGCACACCACGACGGACATCCCCGGCGCGGCGGGTTCGGACGGCGGTGACATCACGGTGATGACGGGCAAGGTGGCGTGCGGCACCATGGCCTCCGCCGCCGTCTTCGCCGAAGTGGCCCTGCGCGCGGGCGACGAGGTGGACCACCCCCTCGTCGAGAGCCTCGATCTGCTCCGCCCGCTGGAGACGGACGAGCGGACCGCTGCCGAACTCCAAGTCGTCGTCGGCCCGGACGATGGCTCGGGCCGCCGCCCGATGCGCGTGCACGCCAGGCCCGGCGGCACGGAGGCGGGCTGGGTGCGGTGCGCCACCGGTGTGCTGGCCCGGGCGGGTGAGCCCGCACCGGGCGCGCACGCGGACCCGCCGACGGGGACGTCCGCGACGGCCCGCCTCGACGACGGCGACGTGGCGGAAGGCGGCGCCGACCACGCCCTGCACCCCCGCCTCCTCGACCGCCTCCTGTCCGAACTGCTGCCCGGCACCCCGACCGAATGGCGCGGGCTGCGCTCGTACGCGACCGGTGCCACCGAGGTGTCGGCGTCCGTGGAGCCCCTGGGCGAGCGGGAGTTCGCGCTGGTGGTACGTGGCGCGGGCGGCCGGGTCGTACTCAGCGCCGACGCCGTCGTGTGCGGGGCCGCCCCGACGGGCGAGGCGTCGGCTCAGATACCGGACGCGCTCTTCAAGCGCGTATGGACACCCGTGGTGACGGCCCCCCGGGACCGCGCCCCGCTGCGGTGGGGCGTCCTGGGGGAGAGGCAGGACCTCCCCGGCGCCGTCCGGTACGCCGACGCCGCTGCCGTACGGAAGGCGGTGTCGGACGGCGAGCGGCCCGACGCCGTCGTGCTCCCCGCTGTTGCCCACGCCACCTCTCCACGGGACACGGCGAACGCCGCCGCCTCGGCGCGGGACGGCCTGCTGCGGGTGCTGCCGCTGGTCCGGCAGTGGCTCGCGGAGGACGGGCTCGCCGAGGTCCCGCTCGTCGTGCTGACGCGGGGCGCGGTGGGCGAGGGGCTGGACGACCACGGACCCGAGCCGCTCGGGGCGGCGGTCCAAGGCCTGCTCGGCTCCGCGCAGTCGGAGCACCCCGGCCGGATCGTCCTCGTCGACACCGGGGCCGAGCCCGCCGAGGGGGCCGGGTCCGGAAGCCATCTGCCGGACGCCCTGGCGCACGCCCTGGCTACCGGCGCGCCGCAGGTCGCCGTACGCGCGGGCCGCGTCTTCGTCCCCCGCCTGACCCGAGTCCCCGCTCCTCAGCTGACCGCGCCCGGCGCCTGGAACCCGGACGGCACCGTCCTGATCACCGGCGGCACCGGTGCCCTCGGCGCCCTGTTCGCCCGGCACCTGGCCGCCACCCGTGGCGTGCGCCGAATGCTGCTGCTCAGCCGCAGCGGACCCGACGCGCCCGGCGCCGCCGAGCTGATCGCCGACCTGGCGCGGGCGGGCGCCCACGCCGAGGCCGTCGCCTGCGACGCCGCCGACCGGGACGCGCTGGCCGCCGTGCTCGACCGCATCCCCGCCGCACACCCGCTGACCGCCGTCGTCCACACCGCGGGCGTGCTCGACGACGGCCTGATCACCACCCTCACCCCCGAGCGCCTGGACACCGTCTGGCGCGCCAAGGCCGAGGCCGCGTGGAACCTGCACGACGTGACGGCCGGTCACAGCCTGGCGGCCTTCGTGCTGTTCTCCTCCGTCGCCGGACTGTTCGGCGGCCCGGGACAGGCCAACTACGCGGCGGCCAACGCGTTCCTCGACGCGCTGGCCGGGCACCGGGCCGCCCTCGGACTGCCCGCGACCTCGATGGCCTGGGGCCTGTGGCAGCTGGATGCCGGGCTCGGCGGCCACCTCGGCGCGGCCGACCTGGCCCGCATCGCCCGCGAGGGCTTCGCCCCCGTCACCCCCGACGTCGGACCGGCTCTGTTCGACGCCGCGCTGCGCACCGACCTGCCCGTGGTCGCCGCCAGCCCGCTCGACCTGGACACCGTACGGACCGCCGAGCGCGTCCACCCGCTGCTGCGCACCCTGGCGCGTACGGCGGGCCGCCGCAGCGCCATGGCCCAGGGTGCGACGGTTGGCGTCCCGGCCGAGGACTACGCCGCCCTGCCCGCAGAGCGCCGCGCACCGGCCGTCCTGGACCTGGTGACCTCCGGCATCGCGCTCGCCCTGGGCCATCGCGAGCCGGTCGACCCCCAGTTCCCCCTGCACGACGCCGGGCTCGACTCACTGTCCACGATCCAGCTCCGCAACCACCTGGCCGCCGCCACCGGACTGAGCGTCCCGCTCTCCCTCGTCTTCAACCACTCCGCCCCGCAGGGCATCGCCGACGCCCTCCTCGCCCAACTTGGTGCGGAGGAGGAAGAGGTGTCGGTGGACAACCCCGGCCGGGAGGGTACGGGGCCGGACTTCTCCGCCGATCTCCACCTCCCCGACGACGTCCGCCCGGCCGCCACCGTCGTACGCGAGGCCAGCGACCCGCGCCGGGTGCTGCTCACCGGCGCCACCGGCTTCCTCGGCGCCTTTCTGCTGCGCGACCTGATGGCCACCACCAGTGCCGTCGTGCACTGCCTGGTGCGCGCGGCGAGCGAAGAGGAAGGGCGGGAACGGCTGCTGCGCAACCTGGAGTGGTACCGCGTGGCCGACGAGATCGACCTGAACCGCGTCTCGATCGAGACCGGCGACCTGGCCGAACCGGAACTCGGACTCACCCCCGGCCGCTTCGACGAACTGGCCCGCCGCGCCGACGTCGTCTTCCACGCGGGCGCACAGGTCCACTGGCTCAAGCCGTACGAGGTGATGCGCGAGGTCAACGTCGGCGGCACCCGCGAAGTGCTCCGGCTCGCCGCGCTGCACCGCACGGTGCCCGTGCACTACCTCTCCTCCACCGGAGTCTTCACCGGCCCGCGACCCGACGGCGCCCCGCTGCGTCCGGCCGACCCCATCGGGCCCGGCGCGGCGCTGCCCAGCGGCTACCGGCAGACCAAGTGGGCGGGCGAACAACTCGTCGGCATCGCCCGCGAGCGCGGCCTGCCGGTGACCGTCCACCGCGTGGACGTGGTGTGCGGCGATCAGAAGCACGGCGCATGCCAGACCCAGGACTTCGTCTGGCTGAGCGTCCGTGGCATGCTCCAGGCCGGTGCCGTACCGAAGGACATGCGCGGCAGCTTCCCCATGGTGCCCGTCGACTACGTGAGCGCCGTGGTCCTCGCCCTCTCGCGCCGCCCGGACGCGGCCGGCCGCACCTATCACCTCTCCAACGACAACCCCGTCGCGCTCACCGACATCGTGCAGCGCCTGCGGGAGACGGGCTACGACCTTCCTCGGACCGACCGCGCCACCTGGACCGCCCGCGTCACCGGCGACCCCGCCAACGCCCTGGTCCCGCTGCTCGACTCATTCGAGGCGGTGACGACCTCGGAGGAGGAGGCCTACCCGCTCATGGACAGCTCCGCGACCGCCCGCGCCCTGGACGGCACCGGCATCGCCTGCCCCGAGTCGGTGGCCGAACTCACCGATCTCTACGCCGACTTCTTCCGCGCCGCAGGCTACTTCCCCGCACCCCCGAACCGGACCGGCCGGTGACGGCGGCAGAATTCCGCGACGCGCTCCAGCTCGACCAGGCGCGTGGCGGGCGTCTCCGCCAGGATGAGGTAGTGAACGCCGGTGCGGTCGAGATCGGCGAACGCCTGCGGGGAGGCATCCAGTTTCCGGAGGCTGCACTCCAGGAGGTCCGGGACCGGCCTGCTGGTGGCGGCGGCGAGATGCAGCGCCTCCATCCGCAGATGGGTCGCCACCTGCGGGTGACCGTCGGCCACCGTGGCGAGCCAGCCGACGGCGGCCCGGTGCACGCAGGCCCGTTCGTCCGACGGCACCCGGCTCCGGGCGACCTGGCGGTCGGTCTCGTGGCGGAAGCCGTAGCGGTGGCCGACGGGCGCGGTCGGCGGGGGGTCCGTGTCCCGGTCCACCAGCACCCCGTGGTCCACGAGTTCCTCCAGCGGCCCGGTGACCTCCTCGTGGCGGCGGCCCCCGGCCTCGGCGACCGCCGTCGACCACGCGGCCTCGCCCAGCACCGCCACATCGCACGCCACCCGGCGCAACGGCTCCGGCAGCGCGTCCAGCCGTGCGGCGGTGAACCGCCGCACCTCACCGGGCAGCGCGGCCTCACCCGCCCCCGGCCGCTCCGCCGTGGCCGGGTCGAGCAGATCCCGTATGTATGCGGCCACGACCCGCGGATTGCCGGGGACCACGGCGGCCAGCGCACCGGCGAAGTGTTCATTCGCCGAGGGGAGGCGGGGGTGTCGCGGGCCCTGGCCGTCGGACTCCGCGTCCGGGGCGTCGAGCACCGTCGTCAGATAGCGGCGTACGGCAGCGGCGCCGAGGTGCTTCAGCGACATGGTGCGGGACTGCCGCACCGACTCCCAGTGCGGCCTGCGCTCCAGCAGCGCGGGCCGGGCCCCGGCGACCACCAGCAGCGCACCCCGTCGTCCCGGCGCCGGGACCACGGCAAGGCTCTCGACGAGGTCGAGCACCGCGTCATCGGCGAAGTCCAGCTCGTCCACGACCACGACCAAGCGCCGGTGCATCGCCGTCCCGGCCATGAACTTCCACCATGCGAAGAGCACTTCGTGCGGCACCATGGGCGGTTCCAGCAGCCGGTCCCCGCCGATCAGCGGGTGCAGCCGGATCAGCGTCCTCTCCTCGTCCTGCGGAGCCGCACGCCGCACCGCCTCGTACAGTTTCTCGCGCGCCGTCTGGGGCGAGTCGCCGTCCTCGATGCCGCAGCAGCGGCGTAGTCCCTGGGCCAGTACGGTGAGGGTGGAGCCGTCGACCAGCGTGGCGGGCGCGCGCAACACGAGCGGGGCGCCGGGCCCGGGCAGCCGCGCCGCCCGGGCCGCGAACTCGTCGAGCAGCCTGCTCTTGCCCAGGCCTCCCTCGCCGATCACGGTCACCACGCGCGGCCCCGCCTCCCCTGCCGGCTCGCTCAACAGGTGCATCAGTGACGCCAGTTCGTCATCCCGGCCGATGAGGGGAGCGGAGTGGCCGTCCGGCCGAGCGTCCCGGGTGCCGACGGCCTCCCAGCACCCCTCGGGTACGGCCGGCCGGTGGACGATGGCCGATCGCGTACAGCGCCGGGTGGCCTCCGTGACGTACACCGTGTGCTCGGGCACTCGCGGCAGAAGCCCGTGGCAGGTGTCGACGACGGCCCCGGTGACTGCTAACGGCGTGGCTGGCACCGAGGAGTGACGGGTCACCACATCGCCGGTGGCCACCACGGCCCGGACGCCCAACGAGGGTGCCGCCCACCGGGTGTGGGCGAAGCGGTAGCGGACCGCCAGGGCCGCCGAGACAGCGCGGCGGGCGTGGTTCTGGTCGTGGGGGCGCGGGTCGGCGAACAGGACGAGCCAGGTCGCGCCGAGCCGGGCCACGACGTTGCCGCCGAACCGCGCCGCCTCTTCGAGCGCCACCCGGTCCACCTCGGCCAGCGGGCCGTCCGAGCCGTCCTCCTCGTGGCGGCCCTCTCCTGAAGTCGCCCGCAGCATCAGGACGGTGGCCTGCGTGCGGACGTCCGCCGGGAATGTGCGGCGGTCCCGGCGGACGGACTCCGGCGCCGCTTTGGGCCGCAGGTGCGGAGCCTGCGACGAGTGCGGGCCGTCCGTCAGGGTTACCGCCGTGGGCTCGTGCGCGGGCTGCGAGAGTTCCGGGGCGTGTGCGAGGATCGCCGACTCCAGCTCCTGGAGCGCGCGCCCGGGCTCCAGGCCCAGGTTCTCCGCGAGCGAGGACTCCGCCCGGCGGTAGACGGCCAGCGCCTCGGCCTGCCGCCCGCCCCGGTACAGCGCCGTCATCAGCTGCTCCAGCAGCCGCTCCCGGCGGGGCTCGGCCCGTACCGCCTCCTGCAGCTCGGCGAGCACCGTGTCGTGGTGCCCCAGCCGCAACTCGGCGTCGAAGAAGTCCTCCAGCACATCGAGCCGGGACTCCTCCAGGGCGCGCAGCTCGGGCCAGGAGAAGCCCGCCTCGGCGAGGTCGGCCAGTGCCCGTCCCCGCCACAGCGCCAGCGCCCGGTGCCACAGCCCGGAGGCGGCGCGCACCGAGCCCTCGGCGAAGCTCGCCCGCCCCTGATCCGTCAGCTCCTGGAATCTGAGCAGATCCACGTCTCCGGCGTCGGCACGCAGCAGATAGCCCGGCGCGCAGGTGACCAGCTCCGGCCCCCGGCCGCGCGTCCGCCCCTGTGACAGCGCGGCGCGCAGGTGCCACACCGCGTTCTGCAGCCCCTTGCGGGCGGAGGGCGGCGGGTGGTCGCCCCACAGCGCGGCGATCAGCCTGCTCGTCGGTACGGCCTGGCCGCAGTGGAGCAGCAGATAGCCCAGCACCGCGCGGCGCCGCGGCCCGCCCAGCGGCACGGTCGCCCCGTCCCGTATCACTTCCAGCGACCCCAGGACGCGGAAATCGGTGGGTATGGCGTCAGCAGTCACAGTGGCCGCCCTCCTGGTGGTGGTGACGGAAACCGCTGAACGGCTCGATCAGGGATGGGGCATGGGAGAGCACCGCGGTGTGCACCCGCTGCAGCTCCCGGCACGGCTCGTGCCCGGTGCGGGCGGCCACCGCCCTGCGCGTGCGGCGATAGGCGCTGAGCGCCTCCACCTGCCGTCCGCGCCGGTACAGCGCGAGCATGAACATGCCTGCCAGATGGGCGTGTTCGGGGTTCTCCTCCAGCAGTACCGATAGCTCCCGGATCACCTCGTGATCGCGCCCGAGCGCCAGATCGGCGGTGATCCGGCCCTCCAGCGCGGCCCACCACTCCTCGCGCACGGCCTGGCGCTCCGGCCAGTCCAGGTGCTGGTCGGTGAAGTCGGCCAGCACATCGCCGCGCCACAGCGCCAGCGCGCGGCTGAGAGTGCGCGAGGCTAACCCCCAATCTCCCGCCGACAGACCACGCTCACCCGCGATCCTCAGAGCCGAGAATCGCTCGAGATCGACGTGCTCCGGGTCCACCCGCAGCTGATACCCCTGGCCGCCCGGCGCCCGCGCGGTGGACACCACCGACGCCGATCCGGCGCACAGGCCGTCCGCTGCCGACAGCACGCCACGCAGCGCGGACACCGCGTTGCGCACCATTTTCCGGGCGGTGCTCGGCACATCGACGGGCCACAGGGCTTCGGTGAGCCGGTGGACGGACACCGTCTCGTTGGGATGGAGGAGCAGGAAGCCGAGTACGGTACGGGCTCTCGCGGCGCCGAGTGGGGTCGGCACACCGTCGTGCACGACCTCCAGAGGCCCCAGCAGATTCATCTGCACGATGCGGCTCCGGGAGTTCGCGGTTCGTCGCTGATCGAGCTGAGCGGGGACCGTCAGGCTCACACCCTGTCCCGGGCGGCGGCCGGCGCCGGACGGTCCAGCATCGTGGCGCAGCGGTACGGCTCCCTGGCCAACTTGTCGCAACGGGAGAGAAAGTCCTCGTTCGGCCCCCGGGTGCCGCCCGGGCCCGGCGCGAAGTCATCCGGGCAGCCGGGGCTGGCCAGCACCGACAGGTCCACGGTGTCCACCGAACTGCCCAGGGCGCTGAGCGAGCGACCCGCCACCACGGCGAGCGCGGCGGTCGAGGAGCGGGGGTTGGGACTGCCGGTGAGCACAAGCGCGTGCATGGTCAGCGGCTCCTTTCTGTGCGGGCGGATGGCGCTTCGTAAGGGGCACGGGGCGGTGCCGGTACGCGGCTCCGCCCTGTGGGGCGCGACCATCCACGGTGGACCCGCAGCTGACGAACCGCGGAAGCTCACGCGGCGACGAGCATCCAAGGGCCCGTAGCCAACAGCGCCTGGCACGGCTTCCGCTCCGCAGGGCGCCGCACCGACGCCGCCCTTGCCGAAAGTATCATCTGCCCAGGTAGGAGGCGGTGCGCGCGGTCCGGGTGAGCCTGAGTCGGGTGCGGGCGGCGACGACCGCCAACTAGGGCCGGGCCCCCTCCGGGGGCATCAGCACCGCCACGGCCTTCACCCGGCCCCGCCCCTCGAACCACAGGTTGAACGGGACCCTCTCGAGGGGCCGCAGCGCGGGCGGGTCGAGGACGGCGATGTGAATTCCCCCCTCGGCCATCCGGACCGTGCTCTTGGCGGGCACGGCCACCCGCCGCGCCCGCTGCGCGGTGCCCGGCTGGTTCCGGTCGGGCTTGCGCAGCATGGAGACGCCGAGTGCCGGGGAGTCGGCGAAGACCAGTGTGTCGTCGATGTTCCCGGTGTTGCGGATCTCGAAGAACGCGGCGGCCGGCTGCCCGGCGGGCTGGAGGATCCAGCCGACGTTGACCCGGATCTTCGGCACGGGTTCGCCCGCCGCCCCGGTCGCCGTGTAGGCCGTGAGCAGTGCCAGCGCCAGTGCGCAGGCGCCCGCCGGGATCAGGGCCGCCCGTGCTCCCCGGGCCAGTGCCGCTCGCAGGCGCCCTCCCGGGCCGGGGCGGTCGACGTCCGCCTCCGGGTGTTCATCGGTCGCTGAGGACATCGCGATCCTTCCGTAGGGTGCCGCGCTCGGCGGCGATGGGGGCGGCGGTGACGATGGGGGCTCCGCCGGGGCGCCCGTCCGCCGCCTGCCGGGGTTGTAGGACCGCAGCCGCAGGCTGTTGACGACGAGTACGACCAGCGGACCGCCGGAGTTGACGGCACCGCCGACCACGGCCCCGCCGACCACGGCCGTGCCGGGCGTCACCTCGACCGGCACGCTCACGGGGACCTGTCGGTTGCCGTTTCGGTCCGGTACGGCGACCGCTGCCTCCAGGTAGATGTGGGGCACGAAGGACGCGAGGACGCCGCGGGACACCAGGGTGTCCATGGTGGCCGCCACGTGTCGCAGGCCGCGCAGCGCCCGCTGGCGGAAGGGCCAGGCGCCCCAGGTCGCGACCGGTGTGGCAAGGATGAAACGCACCTGCTGCCACCGGTCGAACTGCCAGGCGGGAACCATCGAGAGCACCATCACGGGCACCGCCAACACCGCGGTGAAGACCAAGCGTTCGAAGTCACCGGCGGCCTGTTCATGGTCCTGCTCTCCGGACTCGTCCGCTGATCCGGCGGGCGGCGCCGGAAGCTCGGCGGTGTAACCCGCCCGCTCCACGGTGGCGCGTCGGACACGGCGCTCATCGCGCCCCTGTCCACGCGCGGTGACGCGGCGGTGAGGCGGTATCGATCAACGGCATGGTCGGAACTCCCCACGAGCAGGCTCCCCGGAAACGGCCGGGTCCGCTCACGTGTACGGGCCGAGGACGTGGACCGCTCAACGCCTGGCGAACTACGGACAGGTCGGCGTCCCGGCGCGCGGCGGCGAGGCTTCCCCTGGTGCCGAGCCGGGCCTGGGCCGACTGGCGACGGCCTCCGCTCACCGTTGCAGCCTCCCCAGATAGGTGACGAGCCGCGACGCGATGTCGGCCAGGACCGGTTCCTGCGTGGCGGGCGCCACCGCGGCCAGCTGCCGGGCGGTCGCGACCGCCTCCTCCAGCGCGGTGACTGCTTCCTCCCTGCGCCGCGACGCCCACAGCAGGACGGACAGATTGCTCAGGCACTGCGCCAGCCCGGACTCGTCGAGTACGAACGCGCGGGCGAGCAGCGACCCGGCGGGTGGACCGGCCGCCAGGCCGCGCCGGGCGAACTCGATGGCCCGCGCCTGCGCGGCCACGGCGTCCGGGAGGCGGCGCAGCTGCCAGGAGAACGCGCCGAGGTTGTTCAGGGCGAGCGCGAGGCCGGTCTCGTGGGTCACCGCGTCCGTCACGGCCAGGTCCTGGAATAGCGCGGCCGCCTCCTCGTCCGCGGCCAGCGCCTCCTGCGCCCGCCCCGCCCGGCCGAGCCGGAAGCCGAGGCCTTGGTGCAGGCGGCCGCGCTCGGCAGGGTCGGCGGTGTGGGGGAGGTGTTCGGCGACCAGTCGGGCAGTGAACGTGGCGATGCCGGCGTCCAGGTCGGGTTGCCCGAACTCCGGAAAGCAGGTCTCCACGGAGGCGAGTACGGAGGCCGGAAGGGAGGTCTCGGCGAGCGCCGTGAGGGCCGCGCTGCCCGCGGCGACGGCCACCGAAGGGTCCTGCCGCAGGATCTGCTCCAGGTGCCCGACGATGTGCGGCCAGCGCCCCGGCGCCGCCGCGGCGGCCAGGAACGTCAGGCCGCGCGTGACCGACGGCGGAACCGCACCGTCCGGGCGCGGGCGCTGAGCGTGCGCGCCCCGGACGGTGCGGCCCAAGGGGCGGCTGGATAGCCGGTCACGCGGTGCCCGTCGAGGCTGAGGGCGAGGAAGTCCTCGTCGAGTCGGTCCGGGTAGAGCGGCTCGAGGACGGCGCCCGGCTCCGCCGCCGGATAGCACGTGCCGTGGTCGGTGAGCAGCCGCAGGGGCCGCTCCAGGCCGATCCACGCGAGCAGGGCGCTGCCGTCCTCCGGTGACACGGCCCCGGTGAGGGCGGCCGTGAGGATCCCCCGGAGCCCTCACCACGGCCGTTGCCGGTCGGTGGAGTCACCGGAGGCTCGCTGACCGGAGTCAGCACATCGACCACAACCGCGATCAACAAGGCGATGACCTGGACCGACAGCAGGCCCGGTGGGGCCCGAGCACCCTGGGGCGTGCGGGTCAGCCGCCCTGGCCGATGCCGCCGATCGGGCCGACCTTCACCGGGGAGCCGGAGCCGTCCGTGACGGGCAGTGTGCCGGTGCCCGGCCAGTCGAGGGTGACCGACTTCGTCTCGTTCGGCGGGGTCACCACCAGCCCCGTGATGCGGACGCCGGAGCCACCCGACTCGTTGATCGGGTAGTTGACGCCGAAGTACGTCGACTCCCCGTCCTTGAGGATGTGGGTGTCGGCCGGTTCACCGCTGCGCTTCGCGGACAGCGCCCCCTCGCTGGTCTTGAGGTCGACGCCCGCGTGCCCGGAGATCGCGCAGTCCCGGCCGCCACCGTTCTTCAGTGTCACCGCGACGGTGCCCTCGCCGTCGCCGTCGATGGTGCGGTCCGCCGCCGTGACCTCCAGCTCGTCGGTGCGGCACTTGTCGACCTCGCCGTTCTCGTTGGAGCCGGTCCCGGCGGCCGTGCCCTGCTCGCCGGAGTCCTTCCCGCCGCCCTGATCCGAAGCGCCGCCCGAGGACGACGCGGAGGACGCGGAGGACGGGTCGCTCTGCCCGGTGCCGTCGTCGTTCTGGCAGGCCGTGAGTGAGAGGCCTGCGGCAACGGCGAGGGCGGCGAAGGTGAGCTTGTGAACGCGCATCGTTTCTTCCTCAGAATCGGTTGGGGGAGCGTTTCCGAGCACCAAGATCCAATCGGTCGGCGAACCGTTCACTCCAACCGCCGCCTAATACAGTCCTGTTACACGCGCTGCCGGGCAGGACGATCACCACGCCATGGCGCGCAACCTCCGCATGTCCCGCGCCCTCTTCCACACCGGCTGACCGACTCCGACTCCATGAGGACACCGCAGACGTGCCGGAACTTGTACTGCATGCCAATGGACGCACCTGGACCCTGGACGCGTCCCGGAGCTACACCATCGGGCGCGATCAGCAGGCCGACATCCCGTGCGTCGACCGCCGGGTTTCCCGGCGGCATCTCGTGATCCGTTGCGACGGCGGAACGTGGGTCGTCGAAGATCTCAGCAGCGCGAACGGCACGTTTACCGAAGGGCGCCGTATCCAGCGGATCGAGATCGGCCACGGTTCGATCGTCCGGCTGGGCGATGTCGCCACCGGCACGCGGCTGGACTTCACCGGAGCGTCGGCGGCGGTGAACGACGAGCAGGCGCGGGACGGTGTCGCCGCCGATCCCCGTGGAGCCGCCGCGACCCTCTCCCTCGACCGGGAACCCTCGGGCGTCCACCGGATCGTCCTGGGGCAACGGCTGCGTATCGGTCGCGCGGAGGACAACGAACTCGTGGTGGAGGGCCCGTATGTCTCCCGCCACCACGCGGAGTTCCGGCCCCTGCCCGGTGGCCGCTTCGAAATCGTCGACCTCGGCAGTCACAACGGCACCTATGTCAATGGGCAACCCGTGGACCGCCGCCGGATCATCGGCCCGCAGGACATCGTCGGTGTCGGCCACTCCACCTTCCGTCTCGCCGGGGACCGGCTGGAGGAGTTCGTCGACACCGGGGAGGTCACCTTCACCGCCCGCGACCTGACGGTGACCGTCGGGCGCGGCAAGACCATCCTGGACGATGTCTCCTTCGGCGTCCCCGAGAAGTCGCTGGTCGCGGTGATCGGACCGTCGGGCTCCGGAAAGTCCACCCTGCTGCGCGCACTCACCGGCTACCGGCCCGCGGACCGTGGTCAGGTGTTCTACGACCACCGCGATCTCTACGCCCAGTTCGCCGAGCTGCGCCACCGTATCGGCCTCGTCCCGCAGGATGACATCCTGCACAAGGAGCTGACCGTTGACGTCGCTCTGAAGTACGCCGCCAGGCTCCGCTTTCCCGGCGACACCAAGGCGGCCGAGCGCAAGGCCCGTATCGACGAGGTGCTCCAGGAGCTGAAGCTCGACGTTCACCGGGGCAAGAAGGTCGCCTCGCTCTCCGGCGGCCAGCGCAAACGGGTGTCCGTCGCCCTGGAACTGCTGACCAAGCCCTCCCTGCTCTTCCTCGACGAGCCCACCTCCGGTCTGGACCCGGGCCTGGACCGTGATGTCATGAAGTTGCTGCGGGAGCTGGCCGACGACGGCCGCACCGTGCTGGTGGTGACCCACTCGGTCGCCGAACTGGCCCTGTGCGACCGGGTGTTGGTCATGGCGCCCGGTGGCTCCGTGGCGTACTTCGGCCCTCCGGGCGAGGCCCTGGACTTCTTCGGTCACGAAAGCTGGGCCGATGTGTTCTCCGCCTTCGAGAACCATCGCGACGACGACTGGGGCGGGCGCTGGCTGTCGTCCCGGCAGTACGAACGGTGCGCCGCGGAGATCGACTCGGCCGTACCGCCGCAGCAGCCGGACACCGCGGCGGCCCATCCGCCCGCGCGAGCCCTGAAGCCCACACCACAGGGCTGGCTCGGCCAGTTGTGGACGCTGATGTGCCGCTATGTGTCGGTCATCGCCTCCGACAAGGGCTTCATGGTGCTGATGGTGCTGCTCCCGGCCGTGCTGGGCGGAGTGAGCTGTCTGGTTCCGGCGCCGTACGGACTCGCCCCGCCACCGCCCGACAGCCGTTTCCGCTACAACCAGGAGTCCGGAACCATTCTGCTGGTATTGGTCGTCGGAATGTGCTTCTCCGGCGCGGCCAACTCCGTACGGGAATTGATCAAAGAGCGGGTGATCTACGAACGGGAGAGAGCCACCGGGCTGTCCCGGTCCGCGTATCTGATGTCGAAGGTGATCGTCCTCGGTCTGATCACCGCGATGCAGGGTGTCGTCATCTGCGCGATCGGCTTCTCCGTCCGTCAGCTGCCCGCCCAGGGGATGCTCATGCCCACGGCCGTCGAGGTCTGCGTGGTCATCAGCGCGCTGGGCTTCACCACCATGATGTTCGGCCTGGTCATCTCCGCGCTGGTGAGGACCGCGGAAAAGACCATGCCGCTACTCGTGATGTTCGCCGTCGTCCAGGTCGTCTTCACCGGGGTCCTCTTCAAGCTGTTCGACTCTCCGGGCATCGAACAGATCGGCTGGCTGATGCCCGCCCGCTGGGCGGTCGCGGGCGCGGGGACGACACTCGACCTCGCGCACACCATGCCGCCCTGGGACCTCGACAAGCCGGACGACGTCGACCCGCTGTGGGCCCACACCGTCACCCAGTGGGGCATCGACCTCGGTGCGCTCCTGGCGATCGCGCTGGTCTGCGGCTTCGCGGTGGCCCGCCTGCTGCGTCGGCACGAACCCGAGGTCATGCGGGACTAAGCCCGCGGCGGCCGCGGAGATCGCGTGGGTCAGTGAGGCCGCCGTCGGCCGTCTCGCGGCTGGGTGAAGCCGGAGATCGTGAGCCACAGTTCGGGGTCGAAGTTCTCCGTCGGCAGCTGAGCCACCATGTACCTGACGCTGATGTCCAACTTGGCGCGCCACACGCGGACGGCCTCGCCCCCGTCATGCTCCCGCAGCGCGCGGAAGATCGCGCTGTTGGCCCGCTCGATGCGGCCGGGTACGTCGGCGTAATCGAGCTTGAGGATGGCGATGAACATCCGCAGCTGCATCGTGAGACGCAGGAAGAACAGGGACGTGTGGCGCAGCCGGGCCGCGCGGGCGATCGCGTCCTGGAACCGGAGGTCGGCGTCTCCGATCCGGGAGTGGTCCCGTTGCCGCGCGACTCGGCACACGTCGGCGAGCACGGTGCCGACCGGGTGGAGCGCCTCGGGTTCGAGCGTGGCCAGCCGCCGGAGGAGCACCGCGCCGAGCGCGGCGCGCGCCGCGTAGACCTCCATGACCCGCTCCGCCGTGGCCATCGGAATGGTCGTGCCCCGGTGGGGCATCGACTCGACGAGGCCGTCCTCGGCGAGCAGTCTCAGCGCGTCGCGGACCGGGCCACGGGAGACGCCGAGCCGTGCGGCCAGCGGTGCTTCCTTGATCCGCTCACCCGGCGGAAAGTGCCCGCTGGCGATCTGTTCCCGCAGCGCGTGGGCGACCCGGTCCACCAGACGCGGTGAACCCGGTACGCCCGTGACCGCTGTACCGGCTCCGGAGGTGGCGGTGAGGCGGGAAGCGTCCGGTGGTGAGTCGTAACCAACGTGATGTCGCTCAGGCTGGCCGGGGACCCAGATCAGCGGCCCGGACCGGTCGGCCAGCCACGTCCGGACGTGGTCGCGGAGGTCACGTACGAGCGCCCGCGCCACCGTGCCGTGCCGGTCGGCCGGGTTTCCGAGCAGCAGCGCTCTCGCGTCGCCGGTCCATGTGCGGCCGACGGCCACCGGATGCATGCGGACGCGCGGGTGCCGACGCAGCCAGTGGGCGACGTGCGGATCGGTGTGCACGGCTGCGCCGTCCACCAGGATGTGCACCTCGGTTCCGGGCCGGGTGGCCTGGTGGAGCCGGTCGAGGAACACCCGGAAGCCGCTCGTGTGCGCTTCCGATACGTCCGACAGATTCGACTCGTCCGGCGCGGCGGCGGCGAAAGCACCGGCCGCCGCGAGGACCAGCACGGCATCGTCCCGGTGGCTCGTCCCGCGCGAGCCCCGGGCGGCGCCGGAGGCGGGCGGTGTGTCCTCGGCCAGGACGACCGCGAGAGCACGCACGGGCGGATCGAGCAGGACGCCGCCGATGGTGCGCTCCCGCCCGGGAAACCAGTCGGCGGGCGCGTCCGCGCCGGGATCGAGTGCGTTCATGATGCGGCTGACACTTGTCTGGCTCACGCCGGTCGCCGCGGCGAGCGAGCGGGTGGACCACCCGGATCCACCCCCGGGCGGATCCTCCAGCACCCGCAGTACGACGCGATCGCGCTGCGCTCCGGTCACCGCGCGCGGTCGGCCGGATCGTGGCCGATCGGTGAGTCCGTCGAGACGCCCGGCCAGGAACCGCGAACGCCATCTGCCGACCAGTTGCGGGGAGATACCCAGGCGGTCGGCCACCGCCCGGTCGGTCGGCTCCTCCGCGCGGGCCAGGATGATCCGGGCCCGCAACCCGATCGCCTGCGACGACACCCGGCTGCGCGCCCAGTTCTCCAGCATCCGCCGCTCCTGGCTCGTCAGTGTCACCGCGGCCCGCGAAGGTCTGGCCATGGTCGGACTGTAAGAGAACTTTCGACTCGGTGTCCCCTCTTTTCCCCGCCGCGCACCAAAATTCTTGTTGACATCCCGACCTGTTCGCATACTCCCTGCGACCGAGCACGGCCGTGCCTGGTCGGAGATCCTTGCCGACCCGCTCGACGTCCCTCGTCCGACCGCAAGGAGGGCCACGTATGAAACTCATGGAGCACTTCCGCCTCGCACACCTGACGTTGCGCAACCGCGTCGTCTCCACCGCCCACTCCGAACAGCTCGCGGTGAACGGGCTGATCACCCCCCATCTGGAGGGCTACCACCTGCGCCGGGCGCAGGGCGGCGCAGGGCTGATCATCGCGTTCGGTTCCGCGTCGGTGAGCGCCACGGCCGCGAACAGGTTCAACCCCGCCCTCTGGAACCCGGAGAACGAGCCCGCCCTGCGCCGGATGGCCGACGCCGCGCACGCGGAAGGCACCGCCCTGATCGCCCAGGCCACGCATCGCGGTGCCCGGGAAGTGATGGCGGATCCCGACCATGAACACGTGGCGCCCTCGGCGGGCGCCGGGTTCCTGCCCAGCGGCACACCGCGGGTGCTGAGCGAGGAGGACATCGCGAGCCTGGTGCGCGACTACGCGGATGTCGCCCGGCGACTGCACCGCTGCGGCTGGGACGGCATCGAGGTGACGGCGTACGGCACGCATCTGCTGGAACAGTTCTGGAGCCCCGTGCTGAACCGCCGCGACGACGCCTACGGTGGCAGTCCGGAGAACCGGCTGCGGTTCGGTTCCGAGGTGCTGAGCGCTGTGCGGGAGGCCGTGTCCGGTGACTTCGTGGTCGCCCTGCGCATGTCCCTCGACACCCGCACCAGGCGGCTCGGGCTGAGCAGGGACGACCTGCTCGATATCGCCGGCCACTACGACGGACTCGGCGTCGTCGATCTCTTCGACGTCGTCGGCAGCAGCTCGGCGACCGCCGATGGCGCCGTCGGCACCGTGCCGACCGCCGACTACCCCCGGGGCGTGTACCGGGAACTCGCGGCGCGGGCGCGGGCCCGCCTGCGCGCCCCGGTGCTGGTGGCCGGGCGGGTCCTGGACGCCGAGCAGGCCGAGGACGTGGTCACCTCCGGGGACGCCGACCTCGTCGGCATGACCCGCGCCATGATCGCCGAACCCCGGCTGGCCGCGCGGATCCACACCGGCACGGCAGAGCTGGCGAGGCCGTGCATCTCGATCAACGAGGGATGCCGCCGTGTCGGCGCGTCGCTCACGCTCGCGTGCTCGGTCAACCCCGAGGTGGCGCACCCGGAACTGGCCGAGGCACCCATGCCCGTGGACCTCGCGGGCGCCGGACGGACCGCCATCGTGGGTGCGGGGCCCGCCGGTATCGAAGTGGCCCGCGTCCTGGCGAGGAGCGGACTGGACGTTGTCGTGCTCGAACAGGACGACAGCGTCGGCGGGGGCATCGGCTACGCGCTGCTCGCCGATCCGCACCAGGTGCGCCAGTACCGGCGCTGGGCGGAGCGGTCCCTGTCCGCATACGGTGTCGAGGTTCGCCTCGGCACCCGCGCCACGCCGTCCGTCCTGGCGGGTCTGACGCCTGAGCGCGTGGTGTTCGCGGGCGGCTCGTCGCCGGTGCTGCCCCCGTGGCTGGAGTCCGCGCACCACGAGGTACGGACCGATGCGGATTACCTCGCCGGGGCGTGGGAACCGGCTCAGAACGGCAACGTCGTCGTGTACGACCCCGAGGGCTACAGCGCGGGCAGCGTCATCGCACTCCGGCTGGCCACGGACACCGACCGCAGGGTCACCCTGGTGACACCGCTGGGGTCGGCCGGGGGCCAGGTGGAAACACCGAACCGGCTCCGGCTCACCAAGGGGCTCCTCCGCTCCGCCGTGCGTGTGCTGCCCTACACCGAACTGATCCGCACCGACGACTCGAAGCTGTTCCTGCGCGACGTGGTCACCAAGGACACCACCGAAGTGGACGCGGGGAGCACGGTGCTCGGCTGCGGATACCGGTCGCCGGACGAGGCGCGGCACGTGTCGCTGAGGGCGGCATGCCCGCAGGCACGCTGGCACGTCGTGGGCGACGCCTCTTCCCCCGGGCTGATCCGCCACGCCGTCACCGGTGGCAGCCGCCTCGCCCACGACATCCTGCGACGACTCGCCACCGCCTCGGTGCGGTAGTGAGCGCGAGGGCGGGCTCCTCCCGGCCTGTTCTCGCAGGCCGATTCGAGCTTTGCCGGGGTGCTCAAGGAGACTGTGCCGGGCCTCTTGAGGCGGGGCGACGGGGGGCAGGCATTCAACAGTGAGGGTAGCGACAGGCCATGGTGTACGAGACGGTGTTCCGAAGCGAGGACGTATCCGCCGCGGATCGGTTCGACTACTGGCGTGAGCTGATGATCCAGACGGTCGCGCCGATGGACATGAGCAGTGACCATGCTGACGACTTTCGGGCATCCATGCGTGTGATGGAGCTCGGCGCCGTGTACGTGTGGCCGACGGCCTTCCAGGCGGTGAGCTTTCACCGGACCCCCAAGCTCATCCGGCAGGCCGATCCCGAACTGCTCCACATGACGATCGTCGCCAGCGGGACCATGGGCATGGTCCACGCCGGGCAGGAGACCGTACCCGGCGCCGGGGAGCTGTGCGTGGTCGACTTCTCGCAGCCGTTCGACTCCCACGCGGGCCCGGTGAAGGGGGTGGGGGTCGAAATCCCCAAGCAGATGCTGACGTTGACCGGGAACAAGGTCAACAAGCTGCTCGGACGCCGGATATCGGCGCAGAACGGGTTCGGTGCCCTGCTGGCGCAGTTCCTCACCAGCGTCACGACGGACAGCACCTCCTTTCAGCCCGCCGACGGCCCCCGGCTGGGGACCATCCTGCTCGACCTGGTGTCCGGACTGTTCGCCCACGAACTCCACGCCGACGACAACCTCACCCCGGAAACCCGGCGGCGGACGCTGACCCTGCGCATCCAGTCCTTCATCCAGCAGCACCTGGCCGACCGCCACCTCACCCCCGGCGTGATCGCCGACGCACACCACATCTCCCTCAGCCACCTGCACCGCCTCTTCCGCGAAGAAGGCAGCACCACCGTCGCCGTCTGGATCCGCCACCAACGCCTCGAACGCACCCGCCGCGACCTCACCGACCCGGCGCTGAGGCACACCCCCATCCACCAGATCGCCGCCCGCTGGGGTTTCGCCCACGCCGCGGACTTCACCCGCGCCTTCCGCGCCCAGTACGGCATGCCACCCAGGGACTACCGACACCAGGCGCTCGGTTCACATGACGCTTCAGGCCTGGGCGCGGTCACCCAGTAGGTGCGGGGGTTGGTGAATTCGCGGATACCGGCGGCTGCCAGTTCACGGCCGTAGCCGCTGCGCTTGGTGCCGCCGAAGGGCACGCGCGGATCGGAGGCGACGATCGCGTTGACGAAGGCCGCCCCGCTGGTGACGCGGCGGGCGAGGGCGACGCCACGGGCGGGGTCGGCCGTCCATACGCTCAGGCCGAGCCCGTACGGCGTGGCGTTCGCGAGCCGGACGGCGTCCTCGTCGTCCCGGGCGACGGCGATGGCGGCGAGCGGCCCGAAGGTTTCCTCGTCGAAGGCCGCCATCCCCGGCCCGGTGCCGGCCAGGACGGTCGGCTCGTAGAAGTAGCCGTCGCCGGGCAGGGCCTTGCCCCCGGTGAGCAGCCGGGCCCCGGCCGCGAGGGATTCCTCGACCTGCCGCTGGATCGCCGCCCGCAGGTCGTCCCGGGCGAGCGGGCCGACCTGGGTGTCGCGGTCGCGCGGGTCACCGACGCGCAGGGCGTCGACACCGGCCACGAACGCGGCGGTGAAGGCGTCCGCCACGGTGGCGCTGACGATGAATCGCTTGGCGCACACGCAGCTCTGCCCGGAGTTGGCGAAGCGGGCCCGCACCGCGGCCGCCGCGGCGGCCGCGATGTCGGCGTCGTCGAGGATGACGAAGGCGTCCGAACCGCCCAGCTCCAGAACGGACTTCTTCGCCGCGCGCCCGGCCGCCGATCCGACCGCCGCGCCCGCCCGATTGCTTCCGGTCAGGGTGACGGCGGCGACGCGGTCGTCCTCGATGAGCCCCGCGGTGACCTCGGGCACGGCGCCGTCGCCGATCACGAGCGTGGTCACCAGGTGTTCGGGGAATCCGGCTTCGACGAACAGGTCCTGGAGGGCCAGCGCGCTGCCGGTGACGTTGGACGCGTGCTTGAGCAGGATGCCGTTGCCCGCCACCAGCGAGGGGATGGCGAAGCGCATGACCTGCCAGACGGGGAAGTTCCACGGCATGACCGCCAGCACCAGCCCGGCCGGTTCGTACGCCACCCAGGCTTCCGCTCCGTCGACCTCGACGCGCTCGTCGGCGAGGATGCCGGGCCCCTGCCGGGCGTAGTACTCGGCCGTCACCGCCGACTTCTCGACCTCTCCTTCCGCTTCCGCCACGGGCTTGCCCATTTCCATGACGGCCAGGGACGCCAGGTGGTCCTCGCGCGCACGCAGGGTGCGGGCGAGGCGGCCTGAGCGGGCCGCACGCTCGGCGACCGGGACGAGGGCCCAGGCGCGGTGTGCGGCATGCGCCCGGGCCACGGCGGCCTCGACGCGTTCCGCGTCCCAGCCCTCGTACGTGGCGATCGCCTCACCCGTCGCCGGGTTGACGGTCGTGATGGTGCCGCTCATGCGGTGGCCGCCCCTCCCTTGTCGTGCTCGGAAAGGTGCGCGAAGGTCTCGCCGGTGGCGGTGATGGTGCGGGTGACGTCCCGGCCGCCGTAGACCCAGTAGATCCGCATGACGCCCGCACCCCGGTTGAAGAACCGGTGCGGGACACCGGCCGGGACCCAGGTCGCCTGCCCGGCCTCCAGATCGAAGAACTCGCCGTCGATCTCCGCCGTCGCCTCGCCCTCGAGGATCAGGACCGACTCCTCGACGTTGTGGCTGTGCAGAGGCAGCCCCGTACCGGGCTGGAAGACCGTCTGGCCGGTGGTGATGACGGCCGTTTCGGAGTTCCACTTGCCGACGTAGGGGATGGTGGCGACGCCTCCGCCACGGTCGAAGCGTTCGACCTCATCGGGGTGGATGAGCAGATTGGGTGCCGGGGGCTTGGTGCACATGGCTGGTTCCGTTCTTGGTCAGGAGTGGTGGAAGAGGCGACGGGAGAGCGTGTTGACCTGGCTGCCGGGGACGACGTACTTCCCGGCGGCCTCGCGCCAGACCGCGAAGTGCGGGGCGGCGCGATGGGCCTCGACGGCGGCCTCGTCGTCGTAGATCTCGTGGAACACGAAGTGGTGGTCGTCCGCCAGATCGCACACGACGTCGAAGTAGCGGCAGCCGGGCTCATCGGTGAAGGAACGCCCGGCGTTCTCCTCGATGGCCGCGAGGAAGTCGTCCCGGCGGCCGGGGACGACCTGGAGCGAAACGGTCAGCGCGATCATGCGGGAAGCTCCTCGCAGGTGGGGGTGGGCAGGGGGACACCGGTGGCGTCGGCGATGCTCGCCAGGGCGGCCCAGGTGTCATCGGCGACGGTGATGCCCTCGGTCCTCAGGCGCTCGGCCGTACGGACCTCCGGCTCGCCCGGGACGAAGACCTCGGCGGTGCCCGGGGCCGTGGGGGTGGCCTTGGTCTCCTCGATCAGCGCCTCCATCCGCCGCTCGAACTCGGCCGGATCGGCCATCGACCGGATGTCGACGCAGATCAGCAGATGGCCGACGCCGCTGCGACCGGTCGGCTGGTAGGGGCCGACGACCGAAGTGCCGAACGCGCTGCCGGTCAGGACACCCGCCAGCACGTCGAACATGAAGGAGATGGCATAGCCCTTGTGGCCGGCCATGGGCAGGATCAGGCCCTCGATGGCCTGGCGCGGATCGGTGGTCGGCACGCCGTCGGCGTCGGCCGCCCAGCCCTCGGGTATCGGTTCGCCGCGCTCCCGGGCGTGGTAGATCTTGCCGCGCGCCACGGCGGTGTTGGCGATGTCCATCACGACCGTGCCGTAGCGGCCACCCGGGGCGGCGATCGACCAGGGGTTGGTGCCGACCCGCTTCTCCCGTCCGCCCCAGGGCGCCATCGCCGGGCTGGCATTGGTGGCCAGCAGCGCCACACAGCCCTGCTCGGCGGCCTTGCGGGTGAAGTACGCGGCCGTCCCGAAGTGGCCCGAGCCGCGCACCGCGACCGCGCTGATCCCGTGCCGCCCGGCGCGCTCCACACCCCAGGTCACGGCGCGGTCGGTGAGCACCTGGCCGAGACCGTCGCGGCCGTCCACGACGAGGACGGCGCCGTTGTCGCTCACGACATCGGGGGTGGCGACCGCCGCCGTCGCGCCGCTCGCGATACGGCTGAGGTACCACGACAGGCGGAGCATCCCGTGGGACGGATGCCCCCACAGTTCCGCCGTCACCAGAGTGTCCGCGAGCAGCTGGGCGTCCACGGGGGGAACGCCGTGGGCTTCGGAGGTGGCGGCGGCGAACCCCAGCAGGTCGGTGGCACCGACGGTGTACGGCATGAGACGGACCTCGCATCAGCAGATGTATTCACCTCTGTATACATCACATGCCCCGCCAAAACCACAGGTCTGCGGGTCAGAGCTGGACGTCAGGGCTGCCCGTCAGAGCTGGACGTCAGAGCTGGACGTCGGCCCCGAAGGTCGGATCCTCGCCCGTCAGGCTGTCGATGAGCGCCTGCAGGGTCTGCGCCAGGTGGTGCAGGCACGCCGCCTTCGCCGCTCGGGCGTCTCCCTGCGTGATCGCCTTGAGCATCGCCCGGTGCTCCTCCAGCGACGTCAGCATGCGCCGCGGACCGCTGTGCGAGATGTTCCGCAGACGGACGGTCTGGCTGCGGAGGTCACGGATGGTGCGGGCGAGATACGGATTGCGGCACGCCGCGATGACCGCCTGGTCGAAGCCCTCGGCCAGGTCGTAGAACTCCTGATACGACCGAACCTGCCCGGCGGTGTCCAGCGCGCGGAACGAGGCGTCGAACTCCTCCAGGCGCTCCAGCAGCTCATGGAACGGGCCCAGTACGCGTTCGTCCGACGCCCCCGCCGTCGCCACCGCCGTGACGGCCCGGGGCTCCAGCAGCATCCGGAACTCGAACAGCGCGCGCACACCGCCCAGCGAGATGGCGGCGACCCGGGCCATCTCACCCGGCGCGAAATCGACCAGCCCCTCCTGGGCCAGCCGCCGGATGGCCTCACGCACCGGCGTACGCGAGGCACCCAGCTCCTCACCCAGCTGAACCTCGCTCAGCTTGGCCCCCGGCCGCAGCCGAAGCGACTCGATGTCCCCCTTGAGCCGCTCGTAGACCGCCTCGCCCTTACCAGTCGCCCGGGCCATGAAACTCCTCGCCGATCCGCCGCACACGCTTCTGTATACAGATTAGCGGGCTGATCGCGAGGGGGGCCGGTACCTATGCGGAGGGAGCTATGAGGACGGTGTGGGCAGTTTCGCGGTCCGTCCGCCGTCGAGCACCACGGTCTCTCCGGTGAGAAAGCCCGACTTGTCACTCGCGAGGTACACGGCGAGGTCGCCGACATCGGTGGGCTGTCCTACGCGCCCCAGGGGGTGCAGGCGGTGGAGAGCGTCACGGGCCGTGGGCGGGTCGGGGTGTGACGCCAGGTAGTTCTCGCTGAGTTCGGAGGTGATCCAGCCGGGCGCGATCGCATTGCAGCGGACGTTGTGTTCGCCGAGGTCGACCGCCAGGGCGCGGGTCAGGCCGTGAACACCTGCCTTGGAGGCGCAGTAGGCCGCATGTCCAGGGTTCGCCCCGAGCCCTTCGATGGAGCCGATATTGATGATGCTTCCGCCTCCGCGTCCTCGCATATGCGGCAGAGCCGCCTGGGCCAGGAACAACGGTGCGCGCATGTTGACGGCGACCATGAGGTCCCACTCCTCCACCTGGATGTCGGAGACACCGCGCTCGAACATGATCCCGGCGTTGTTGACCAGGATGTCGATCCCGCCGAACCGCTCGACGACACCCTCGACGGCCGTCGCGATCGATGACGGGATACTCAGGTCGGCATGGATATGAGCGACCCCCGGGTGGTCCTGAAGCGCGGTGTCCAGAGCCTGGCGTTGCACGACCGCCACCCGCGCTCCTTCCTCGAGGAAACGATCGACGATGCCTCGGCCTATGCCGCGCCCGCCGCCGGTCACCAGGGCGATTTTTCCGTCCAGTTGCACCGTGCTTCTCCCTTCTCCTCAGTTCGCCACCGGCTTGGCGCCGGTGACCTCGACGGTCTCCCCGGCGATGTAGCGGGCCTCGCTGGACGCGAGGAACGCGATGACGTCCGCGATCTCTTCGGGCTCCGCGATGTGTCCCAGCGGTACGGTCTTGTTCAATTCCGCGACGGCCTCATCCGGATCCAGGCCCCGGCGCTCGAACCCGGAGCGCAGCATGGGGGTGTTGATCTCGTGCGGGCAGACGGCGTTCACGCGGATGCCGTCGGGTGCGTGGTCGCGCCCCAGGCTCTTGGTGAAGGCGGCTACCGCTCCCTTGGTGGTGCAGTAGGCGAGGTGCTGCGGACCCGGGTACACGCCCCATACGGAAGACGTGTTGACGATGGCGCCTCCGCCACGTTCCTTCATGGCGGGAATGGCGGCTCGGCACAGGTAGAACATCGCGGTGAGATTGACGTCGAGGGCGGTGTGCCACATGTCGTCGGAGGTCTCCAGAATCGTTCCCCGGGGGATGATCCCGGCGTTGTTGACCAGGATGTCCACCCTGCCGAAGTGTTCCAGGGTGTCCGCGACCACGTGCTCGCAATAGGTCTTCTCTCGCAGGTCACCGACGCTGAACCGCATCGTGCCGCCAGCCGCTTCGATGTCCGCTGCCAGCGTCCGGCATCCCTCCGCCGCGACGTCGGCCACCATGACGGCGGCCCCTTCCCGCGTCAGCGTGCGTACCAGAGCCTTGCCCACGCCTCCCGCGCCGCCTGTGACGATGGCGACCTTTCCCGAAAACCTCACCGTGCTCCTCCTTCAGGTGTCCCGACCGTGTGTCCCGACCGTGTGTGCCGACGGCTAGTTCTGTGTGCGGTGTCCGTCCACGCGGCGCGCGATGGCCCAGGGGTTCGCCTCTCGCAGGGCCGGTGGGAGCTGGCCCTCCGGGAAGGACTGGTAGGCCACCGGCCGCATGAACCGGCCGATCGAGGCGGTGCCCACGGAGGTGGTGGCGGGAGCGGTGGTGGCCGGGTAAGGGCCACCGTGGTGCTGGGCGTAGGAGACGGTGACACCGGTCGGCCAGCTGTTCCACAGCACCCGGCCGCTCTTGTCGCGCAGTACGCCCACCAGGCCGGTGAGCTGTTCGTCGGGCTCGGCCTGGAGGGTGGCGGTGAGCTGCCCGTCCAGCAGCGACGCCAGTTCCGCCAGCTCGCCTTCGGAACGGTACTGAACGATCACCGTGGCCGGGCCGAAGATCTCCCGTTCCAGCACGGTGGTGTCTTCCCGGACGGCCTCCGAGGTGGTGATCAGCACCGTCGGCCGGGGGGCCTCGGCATCGTCGCCGGAGATCAGCTCGTCCACCTGCGGCAGGGCCCGCACGGAAGCGAGCGCCGTGTCGAACGCTTCGCGCAGGTTCGGGGTCAGCAGCGCCGTGAGCGGCTTGGTGCCGAGTTCCCGGCGGAGTACGTCGGTGACCTCGTCGTCGTCGAAAGCGGGCACGAAGAGGAGTCCGGGCTTGGTGCAGAACTGCCCCATGCCCATGGTGGAGGCGTTGGCGTAACCGGCCAGGATCTCGTCCCGGCGGGTGGTCCAGGCCTTCTCGGTGACGAAGACGGGGTTGACGCTGCCCAGCTCTCCGTAGAAGGGGATGGGAACGGGACGGCGGCAGGCCCGGTCGAAGAGGGCGCGTCCTCCGGTCGGGGAGCCGGTGAACCCGATGGCCCGCACGAGCGGATGGTCCACCAGGGCTTGTGCCGCGTCACGTCCGGTCACCGTGGAGAACAGGCTCGTCGGGGCACCGGCGGCCCGAAGCGCTTCGGTCACGATCTGCCCGGTGCGCACGGCGAGGGCATAGTGGCCGTCGTGGATCTTGTGCACCACCGCGCATCCGGCGGCGAGCGCGGAGGCGGAGTCTCCGCCGATCACGCTGAAGGCGAAGGGAAAGTTGGAGGCACCGAAGACGCCGACGACGCCGAGCGGTTCGTTGACGCGTCGGATATCCGGACGTGGCCCCATGCCCCAGGAAGGGTCTTCGTGGTCGATGGTGGCGGCGAAGTGCTCGCCGCGGACGATCTCGTCGGCGAAGAACCGGAGCTGGAAGACGGTGCGCTTCAGCTCGCCTTGGAGACGTCCCGTGGCCAGGTGTGTCTCCTGCTGGGCCAGCGGCACCAGCTCCCCGGCGTGTTCTTCCAGCGCCGAGGCGATGGCCTCCAGCCACTCCGCCCGTCGGCGCGGGGGCACCTCCGTTGCCCGCTCGTAAGCCGTCCGGGCCGCTCGGATCTGCTCATCGAGCTGTTCGGTGGAGGTCGTGGACAGGGCGTCCGCAGTGGTGGTCATGCAGTGTTTCCTCGTCGGTGTCGGTGTTTGGCAGTGTCGGTGTTTGGCAGTGTGCTTTCAGTGCCGCTGTTCCAGGCTGGTGTGGACGTGGCGGGCCACTCGGGTGCCGCTTTCGACGGCGCCGTCGATGAAACCCGCCCAGATGTTCGCGACGTCGCTGCTCGCGAAGTGCAGGACCCCGGTGCTCGCCTGCAACGCCTCGTGATACTGGGTGAGTTGGCCGGGCTGCTGGATCAGCCAGGTCTCCTGGGAGTGGGGATCTGCCATCCAGTCGTGCCCGCCGGCTTCGAGCACATCGAGGTCATCGCGCCAGACCCGCAGCGCCGCGTCGATGGCCTTCGGGTCGTTGACGTCGATCCGGGAGGAGTCGGCGCCGAAGGCGACCAGTACGGCGTCGTCCGCCCCGATGAACTCGGTGCGCACCACGGAGAGCGGGTGGTGCTGTGAGGAGTAGGCGAAGAACGGCGTGATGGGGCCGCGCACCCGGATCCAAGCCTTCGCGCCCCGGGAAGCGGTCTTCTCCAGGCTGGGGCGGATCTTGTCTTCCGGCAGCGCGGGGGTGACGTCGAGCTGGTGCAGCATGTTCTGCGGCAGGGTGATCACCACGCGCCGGGCCCGGAGGGTGTGGCCGTCGCCGTAGGTGATCTCGGCTCCCCGCTCGTCGTGGGTGATCGAGCGGACCGGGGCTTCCAGCCGGATGTCGGCGCCCGAGTCGGCGGCGATGGCCTCCACCAGACCCCGCGTGCCGCCCGTGAGCCGGAAGATCGCGGAGGCTTCGTGCATCAGGTGCCAGGAGCCGGCGGCCGCGGCGGTCCAGCGCAGGGCGCTGAGGTAGGCGCACTGGGTGAGCGGGGCGTTGAAGTGCCCGACCCAGGCGGCTTCGTTGGCGTTGCGCTCTTCAACGGGCAGGTCGAGTTCGTCGAGCATCTCCTGCAGGGTGAACTGGTCGACGTCGGCCAGCCGCCGCACGGTCAGGGGTGCGTCGGGGCGGGGAATCCACTTCATGGTGTCTTCCAGCAGCCGGGTCATGCCCGGGTTGATCAGGTTCATGAAGTCGTCCAGCGTCCCGCGGCGCACCTCGTCACCGGCGAGCCAGTACGTTTCCTCCGAGCGGGGCCCGCGGGTGACGTCCAGTCCGTAGCGGGTGACCTCCGCCCAGGCGTGCGGCTGGACCCAGTGCAGCCAGGTGCCGCCGATCTCCAGGTCCCGGCCGAGACGGTGATCGGTCCAGGTCCGGCCGCCGATCCGGTCGCGCGCTTCGAGGACGACGGTCCGCACGCCCTGGCGGCTCAGTTCGCGCGCGGTGATCAGTCCGGCGACTCCCGCTCCGACGACGACCACGTCTGCCTGCTGTTCCATGTCTGCCCTTTCCTGTGTGACGGGCCTTTCCTGTGACGGGCGCCGACTACGCCGTGGACACGTCGAACTCGACCGTTCCCCAGCCCTCGAAGGTGCCCGCCCAGTGACCGGTCTCGTTCATGGGCACGGCCCGCAGGCAGCTGCCGGGGAGGATGACCTGTCCCGGTTCGAAGGCGATGTCGTAGGCGGCGAGCCGGTTGCACAGCCACGCGGTGGCGGCGAAGGGGTTGCCGAGGATGTTCTTGGTGCTTCCCTCGATGACCTGGCGGCCGTTGAAGTGCAGGACCCCTCGGGTGTCGCTCAGCGAGAGGTCGGCTATGCGGCGCGGTGTTCCACCGAGGATGACGGCGCCGGTCGAGCCGTTGTCCGCCAGGGTGTCCGGCAGGCCGATCGCCCAGTTCTCCACGCGCGAGTCGATGATCTCGATGGCGGGCACGGCGTACTCGACGGCGTTGATGACGTCGGCGACGGTGACGTGGGGACCGCTGAGGGGGCGCCCCAGGATGAAGGCCGGTTCGAGTTCCACGAACGGCTCGATGTAGCGCTGCCGCTCCTGCGGGATGCCTTCGCAGGCGAACGTCGATCCGAGTAGATACCCGTAGTCGGGCTGGTCGAGACCGAAGGCGTCCTGCATCACCTTGGCGATGTTGCCCAGCTTGTAACCGACCAGGCGGTCGCCGTCGGCGATGGCCGCTTCCATGGTGATCCGCTGGACCGCGAAAGCGCTGTCCGCGTCGAGGGTGGGCCAGGTCGTCGTCGGCGCGGTGACGGGCTTGGCGTTGGCTCGCGCCGTGCGCAGTGCCGTAGCGATGTCGTGGAGTTCGGACGTCTGCATGGAAGCCACCCACATCTCAAGGCGTTCACATAGTGAACTTAACGTTCAAGCAAGATGAGTGTGATGGTGGGTCGCGCATGCCCTGCTGTCAAGGGTCGCAGAGGGTTGCAGTGCTGTCCGGAAGCCTTGACGGGCCATGGTGTTCATGCCACGCTTCCGAAAATTTTGGTCGTGGTGCTCAATATTTGAACACCTTCTGCTGAGGAAGGACTGAAGTGTGACCACCATCAGCAAACCCGACCCCCTGGCGAGGGGCGGGGCCGGTCCGGTCGACAAACGGCGCTTCATGATCAAATTGACCGGTCTGACCGTCGGCGGCATGTTCATCGACGGCTACATCCTCGGCATCATCGGCACTGCCATCGCCGCCGCCACCGCCGAGCTTCACATGTCCCTGTTCTGGGAAGGGCTGACCGGGGCGTCCGCCCTGATCGGCATCTTCATCGGCGGGCCGCTCGGCGGCTGGCTGGCCGACAAACTCGGCCGCAAGCCGACGTTCACCCTCGACCTGGCGCTCTTCCTGGTCGGTTCGGTCCTGCAGTTCTTCGTCGACTCGACCTGGCAGCTGTTCGGCGTGCGCCTGCTGATGGGGATCGCGATCGGGGTCGACTATTCGGTGAGCTGGCCACTGCTGGCCGAATTCGCCCCGGCGCGCCTGCGCGGACGGCTGATGTCCCTCTCGGAGGTCGCCTGGTACGTCGGCTTCATGTTCGCCTTCTGCGTCGGCTACGCGATGAACTCGGTGTTCTCGGCGGACTGGCGGATCATCCTCGGCTCCAGCACGGTGCCGGCGGCGATCTTGTTCCTGGCCCGGCTCGGCCTCCCCGAGTCGCCGCGCTGGCTGATGAACCAGGGCCGTACCGAGGAAGCGCACCGGATCGCCCACGACTTTCTCGAATCACCCGCCGACGTCCTCGACCTCGCCGGTGAAACCACCCGTCAGGGCACCTTCGGGATGCTGTTCTCCCGTGACTACTGGCGGACCACGACCTTCGTCTCCGTGTTCTGGTTCTGCACCGTCACCCCGTATTTCGCCATCGCCACCTTCGCGGCCAGCGTGCTGTCCGACTACGGTCTCGGCGACGGCTTCGGCGGGGCGCTGGGCCTCAACGGGCTCGCCCTGGTCGGCGTGCTGGTCTCCCTGGCGCTCATCGAACGTGTCGGCCGCCGTAGGCTGATCATTCCCACCCAGTGGGTGTGCGCGATCGTCCTCCTGGTCATCGGGGTGTGGACCTCCGCGCCGCCCGCTCTGGTCCTTGTCTGCTTCCTCGTCTTCGCCTTCACGAACGCCATACCCACGGCCATCACCGGCGTCTATCCCGGCGAGGTGTTCCCCACCGAGATCCGCGGCATCGGGACCGGCTTCGGCTGCGCCTTCAGCCGCGTCGGCGCCGGCCTCGGCACCTTCCTGCTGCCGTGGTCGATGCACAACCTCGGCCCCGGGCCGAGCATGCTCATCGCGGCCGGAGTCTGTGTCGTCGGCGCCGTGGTCTCCCAGGTCCTCGCACCGGAGACCACCGGCCGGCCGCTGAGCGAAACCTCCGCCCCGCACCGCGGCAGGTCTCGTCCGGGGAAGGCCCCGGTCTGAAAGCCCGGGCTGCCCCACGGGGGCGGGCTCACGGTGCGTTCAGTATCTGAACATGCAGACGTTAGAGTGGCAGAGAGGAAGGTTTGAGCTGCGTGCGCGCGCAGCGTTCTGCACCACGAAGGGGCCTCATGAGCGACGCGTCCGCACCGGTAGAGATGACGAACAAGTCGGTGACCAAGGGTGTGCGGCTGCTTCGCGAGCTGGCGGCCCAGCCCCGGTCCGGGGCCACCGTGACGACGCTCGCGAAGGCGACGGGGATCTCCCGGCCCACCGCGTTTCGCCTGCTGCACAGCTTCGAGGTGAGCGGGTTCGTCGACCGCGTCGGCAACAACTACATCCTCGGCTGGGAGCTGGCGCGGCTCGGCCGTTACGCGGATCCGCACGCGGGTCTCGTCGCCCGCGCGCAGCCGCTGCTGGAGGAGCTGGCGGAGAAGTTCAACGAGCAGGTGACCCTCTCGGTGCCGGATCTTCAGGACGGGCTCGAAGTGGTCGCCGAGGCCACGGGGTCACATGTGGTGGGCATCGTGCAGCACAACATGGTGGGGCTGCACTACCCCCTGCACGCCAGTTCCACCGGCAAGGTGCTGCTCGCGGAGATGCCCGTGGAGAAGGTGGTCGCGCTGCTGCCGAAGGAGCTGGAGTCCTTCGCCTCGCGCACCATCACCGATCGGGCGACCCTGCTCAGGGAGCTGGACGAGGTCCGCGAGCAGGGTTTCGCCGTCATCGACAACGAGCTGGAGGAGGAGCTGCTGTCGCTGTCGCGCCCCCTCCGCGACTCGTCCGGCACGCTGGTGGCGGTCCTGACCGTCAACGGGCCCCGGTACCGGTTCAGCCGGGCCCAGATCCCCGAGGCCCTTCAGCAGATGCAGACCATCGTCGACCGGTTGATCGAGGTGTTCTGGCAGGACTCGGCCGCTGAGTGACCGAGCCCGTTCAGCCGCCGCGATGAGCGGCGGCTTTTTTGTATCCCCGAGCGACCGCTAAGCGAACGTGACGTTCAGAATCGACGTAGAGCAGCCCCATCCACTCTGTTGACATGACCCTTCTGGGCGTCGCAACATGAACGCGACGTTCGCTTAGTGAACGTTCCACATGACTCTGGAGCGCAGCATGAGCAATCAGCCGCTGAAGTTCTTCGCCTTCGATGTGTCCGCTCCCGCGCATTTGACCGCGGGTTCCTGGCGCGACCCGGATGACGAGGGACGGCGCTACACCGACCTGAGCTACTGGACCGACACGGCCCGCATGCTGGAAGAGGCCTGCTTCGACGGCATCTTCTTCGCCGACACCGTCGGCTACCACGACGTCTACGGCGGGTCCCCCGACGCCGCCCTGCGCGATGCCGCCCAGTTTCCGATCAACGACCCCGCGCTCGTCGTCTCGGCGATGGCTTCGGCCACGCGTCACCTGGGCTTCGGCGTCACCTCGTCCCTGACGTACGAACAGCCCTACGCCCTGGCGCGCAAGTTCAGCACGCTGGACCACCTCACGGCCGGCCGGGTCGGCTGGAACATCGTCACCTCCTACAACGAATCGGCCGCGCGCAACCTCGGGCTCGGCACGCAGATCCCGCACGACAAGCGCTACGACATGGCGGATGAGTACCTGCGGGTCTGCTACAAGCTCTGGGAGGGCTCCTGGCAGGACGACGCGGTCATCCGCGACGCAGCGGCCGGTTCCTACCTCGACCCGCGGCGCGTCCACCCGATTCACCACCAGGGCACCTACTTCGATGTGCCGGGGCTGCACCTGTGCGAGCCGTCCCCGCAGCGCACCCCCATGCTCTTCCAGGCCGGGGCCTCCTCCCGGGGGATGCTCTTCGCCGCCCAGAACGCCGAAGCGGTCTTCGTGAACACGATGACTCCCGAGCTGACCCGGCGCAGCGTCCACAAGGTCCGTACCGCGGTGGCGGAGGCGGGCCGCGACCCGCGGAGCGTCAAGGTCCTCGCGCTGATCACCGTGATCGTCGCGCCCACCGACGCCCAGGCGCGGGAGAAGTACGAGCGGCACCTTCGCAACGTCAGCTACGAGGGCGCGCTGGCCCGGTTCGCGGGCTGGACCGGGATCGACCTGAGCGGCGTGGACCCGGACATGCCGCTGGAGTACGCGGAGGTGGACGGCTCGCGCTCGATGGTGGAGATGTTCTCCAAGGCGGACCCCACGCGGACCTGGACCACCCGCCAGATCGCCGAGTTCATCGGCATCGGCGGTACCGGCGCGGTCATCGTCGGCTCGCCGCGGACGGTGGCGTCCGAGCTGCGCAGGTGGCGGGACGTGGCCGACCTCGACGGTTTCAACGTCAGCTACGCGACCAAGCCCGGTGGCTGGGAGGACTTCATCGAGCTGGCGCTTCCGGAGCTGCGCCGACAGGGCCTGGCGCGCGAGTGCTACGACGAGAACGCCACCACGCTCCGCGAGAGCTTCTACGGAGCGGGTCGGCGCCGCACGCTGCCGGACCACCCGGCCTCGAAGATCCGCTCCGCCCTGCCCGAGGGCGACCGGCCACGGGCCACCCTCAGCGGAGCACGGGCCTGACGGCCCGCACACCCCCACTCACCGTTTGACCACCTCGAAGGGAGCGTCACCATGACCACCTACGCCACCGAGCAGCAGCTCGACCAGATGGACTTCCGCCACGTCATGTCCCACCTGCCGACCGGCGTGGTGGCGGTGACGGGCATCGAGCCGTCCACGGCCCAGCCCGTCGGCATGATCGTCGGTACGTTCGCCTCGCTCTCCCTCGACCCGCCGCTGGTCGCCTTCAGTGTCGCCCGTACCTCCAGCAGCTGGCCCAAGGTCCGCGGCGGGGTCCGGTTCAGCGCCAGCATTCTCGCCGGAGGCCAGGACGCGGTCTGCCGGTCCCTGTCCCGCAAGAGCGGTGACAAGTTCGCCGATGTGGAGTGGCACCCGTCCCCTGACGGCGCCCCGCACATCAGCGGCGCGGTCGCCTGGATCGACTGCGAGGTGACGCAGGAACTCGACGGCGGCGACCACCTCATCGTGGTCGCCCGAGTGCTGCGCATGGCCGCGGGGCCCGGGCAGCCCCTGGTCTTCCACAAGGGAAAGCTCGGCAGCTACAGCGAAGCGGTCGCCGCCTGAGCGTCGCTGATGGGCGGGGTGTCGGCGGCGGAGGCCCGTACGAGACGGGGGCCGTCCGGCCCGTACACCCCGCGCGGTTCGGGGAACGCGGTCAGCAGGCCGAGGTAGCTCACGGCGGCGAGGGCGAGGCCGACCGGCAGGGAGATGTCGGCCCCGTTCGCGAGGTCGCCCAGCGGGCCGACGAACTGGCCCGGCAGGTTCACGAAGAGCAGCGCCACCACGGCCGACACCAGCCAGGCGGACATCCCGCGCCAGTTCCAGCCGTGGGTGAACCAGTAACGGCCGCCGCGCTGGCGGCGGTTGAAGACCTGCAGCGCCTCCGCGTCGTACCAGCCACGGCGGGTCACATAACCGAGAACCATCACGACCATCCAGGGCGCGGTGCACGTGACGATCAGCGTCGCGAAGGTCGAGATGGACTGGGTGAGATTCAGGGCGAACCGGCCGAGGAAGACGAACACGATCGACAGCGCCCCGATGAGGAACGTCGCCCGGACCCGGCTGAAGCGCGGAAAGACACTGGAGAAGTCGAGGCCGGTGCCGTAGAGCGCGGTGGTGCCAGTGGACAGGCCGCCGATCAGCGCGATCAGGCACACCGGCAGGAAGTACCAGCCGGGCGAGACCGCCAGCAGCCCGCCGACGTAGTTGGGGGCGGCCGGGTCGACGTACGAGGCGGCCTTGGTCGCGATGACCGAGGCGGTGGCCAGGCCGAAGACGAACGGCAGCAGGGTGGCGAGCTGGGCGAGGAACGCGGCGCCCATCACCCGGCGGCGCGGTGTCGCGGCCGGGATGTAGCGGGACCAGTCACCGAGGAAGGCGCCGAAGGAGACCGGGTTGGACAGCACGATCAGCGCGGCGCCGATGAACGACGGCCAGAACAGCGGGTCGGCGGTCGAGTCGAAGGTGCCCGCGTAGCCGGGGTCGAAATCACCGCCGAACGCGACGGCGCCCAGCACGAAGAGCGCCGACGCGGCGATCACGGCAACCTTGTTGACCAGCAGCATGAAGCGGAAGCCGTAGACGCAGACGATGAGGACGAGCACCGCGAACACCGCGTAGGCGGCGCCGTACGAAACCTCCGACTCCGGTACGCCGACGAGCCGGTGGGCCCCGCCGATGAGCGCGTCACCCGAGGACCACACCGAGATCGAGAAGAACGCGATCGCGGTGAGCAGCGAGAGGAACGAGCCGACGATCCGGCCGTGCACTCCCAGGTGTGCCGAGGAGGAGACCGCGTTGTTCGTGCCGTTCGCCGGGCCGAACAGCGCCATGGGGGCGAGCAGCAGCGCCCCGGCGACCAGGCCGAGGACGGTCGCCGCGAGACCCTGCGTGAAGGACAGCCCCAACAGGATGGGAAAGGCGCCGAGCACGCACGTCGCGAAGGTGTTGGCGCCGCCGAAGGCCAGCCGGAAGAGGTCGATCGGGCGGGCCGACCGGTCCTCGTCCGGTATGCGTTCGACGCCATGGGTCTCGATCTCGGTGATCGACGTGGTCACAGGCTTCACTCTCCGGTCCGGCGGTGGCATCGCCCCGTGGTCAGGGCCGGGCCACAGTCTGCGTCCCGCCCCTGACCAGCGGCAACCGTCGGTGGCGCGGTTGCTGATGCTCCGTACTCAGTCCCGGGTCGTCGGCAGGAGATCCGCGGCCGTGACGCGATGGAGGTGGATCAGGACGTCGAACTGGCGGCTGAGCGAGGTTTGGTAGGGGCTCTCCGGCCAGGAGTTCCCGATGGAGCGGGTCAGCCGCTTCGCCAGCAGCCAGTCTCGCGTCGGCTCGGGCACGGTCCGCAGATCGACGTAGTAGTCCCGGCGCGAGACGCGCTCCAGCACCTCCTCGTTGCTGCCCGCGCCCAGCGGCTCCACGGAGAAGCGGCGGTAGGGCTCCTCCGGGTCCGTCAGATCCATCGCGTTGAACGAGCCCTGCCCGAAGGTGTAGCCGATGTTCACGTACTCGGGCCCGACGCTCTCGCGGATGAACTCCCCTTGGGTCTTCGGATACTGCTCAGGGTTGTCGGACTCGTAGGAGACATGGCCGTTGTGGGCCGACAGCAGCATCCGGTGGCCGGTGTGCCGCTGCCACCACACGGTGTTCTCGGCCATGATCTGGTCGCGGTAGAGCATGGCCCTGGCGATCTTCTGCGGGTCGTCGAAGCCGTAGTACGCGTAGAGGGTGCCGGTCTGGGCGATGGCCCTGGCGTGCTGGAGAACCCACTCGTACGCCCGCCGGTCCCCGTCCGGCCCCTGCGCCCGGAGAAGCTCGTAGGCGCGGCGCACGTTCGCGGCGATCCGCTCGCGCTCGGCGAGGGGCTTGGCCAGGTTCCCGTTGACGGTCTCTTCCACGCTCCCGGTCGGCCGCAGCTCGCGGTAGGAGCGGCGGAACTCCGGCAGCAGCCGTGGGTGGTGGGCGGACACGTACTCCGTGACCCGGTCGAAAAGCTCAGGTCCCGCGTAGCCGTTGTCCTCGCCCATGAACTGCACGGGGTGGCCGGGGTGGCGGACGTTGTGGGCGCGCATCCACCTCAGCAGATCGAGATACTCGCGGGTGTTCCAGATCCGGTACGAACTCTGGAACTCCTTCCGCATGATCTTCTCCGGGTCGCCCTTCCCGTGCAGCACGTACCTGTTGAGGACCAGGCCGGTGGACCAGGGCGCCTCCAGCGCGAAGGTGGTGAAGCCCTTCTCTTCGACGAGGTACCGGAAGACGCGTTGCTTCATCGTGAAGAACTGCCGGGAGCTGTGGGTGGCCTCGCCCAGCCCGACGATCTTCGCCGAGCCGATCATGCGGCCCAGCGGGCGCAGATCGCCGCCGGGGGCGCCGGGTTCGGTGGAGCGCAGCGGCTCCGCGACGCGCGCCAGTTCGCGCGCTGGATCGGTGGTGGCCCTCGCGCTCGCGTGCGCCGTCGGGGTGGCGACCGTCAGCGCGCCGACCTGGAGTGTCAGCGCCAGCAGGAGCAGTCGTAACCGATGCGATCGATGTGGTCTGTGCGATACAGGCATGGAGTAAGGCTGCCGATGGGCGGCAGGCTCGGACAGCCTGCCAGCGTCAGTCTCCTCCGGGGGACAACCACAGGTCCGGCGCCACGTCTGAGGCGTGAAGTTGTCTGGGTCCGACCCCTTGACGGCGTGGTTGTCGAAAACTACGTTTCGCTGAACGGAAGATTGCTTCCGTTTTGTGGAAACCTCCAGTCGCGTACGCCACCTACTTCCCCCCTCTGGAGCGCCGTATGACTGCTGTGGATGGCCGATCGTGTGTGGGCACCGAAGGCGCTGTCAGTTCCGGCCTGTATACGTACGATCTCGCCCCGACGAAGAAGGAAGGGCGCCGTTGGGGCGCCTACAACGTCTTCACGCTCTGGGCGAATGACGTGCACAGCCTGGGAAATTACGCGTTCGCCATCGGCCTCTTCGCGCTCGGGCTCAACGTGTGGGGCATTCTGGCGGCCTTCGCGCTCGCCTCCGTCCTGCTCTTCCTTCTGCTCACGCTGTCCGGCTTCATGGGGCACAAGACGGGCGTCCCCTTTCCCGTCATGGGCCGCATGGCGTTCGGCATCAAGGGAGCGAAGATACCGGCCATCGTCCGGGGCGCCGTCGCCATCGCCTGGTTCGGCATCCAGACCTACCTCGCCTCCTCGGTCCTGAGCGCCCTTCTCGTCGCGATGTTTCCCGGCCTCCGCACCCTGGACACGAACTCCCTGCTCGGCCAGTCGACGCTCGGCTGGATCACCTTCCTGGCCCTGTGGACCCTCCAGGTCCTCATCGTGAGCTACGGGATGCAGATGATCCGGCGGTACATGGCCTTCGCGGCGCCCACGACGCTGATCACCATGTGCGCCCTCGCGGTCTGGATGTTCGTCCGCGCGGACGGTTCGATCTCGCTGTCCGTCGACGAGCCGCTCGTCGGCGCCGAGATGTGGCTGCAGATCCTGCAGGGCGCCGCGCTGTGGGTGGTGATCTACGGAACGTTCGTGCTCAACTTCTGCGACTTCACCCGGTCCGCGAAGAGCCGCAGCTCCATCGTCCGCGGAAACGTGATCGGCATCCCGGTGAACATGCTCTTCTTCGCCGTCATCGTCGTGGTGCTCAGCGGGGCGCAGTTCAAGCTCGACGGCCACGTCATCACCAGCCCCACGGACATCGTCCGGACGATCCCGAACGAGTTCCTGCTGGCCGCGGCCTCACTCGCCCTCATCACCCTGACCATCGCGGTGAACCTGCTGGCCAACTTCGTGGCACCGATCTACGCGCTGATCGACCTCTTCCCCCGACGGCTGAACTTCCGCCGGGCCGGTCTGGTGAGCGCGGTCATCGGTCTGGTGATCCTGCCGTGGAACCTCTACAACAGCCCGGTCGTGGTGAACTACTTTCTCGGCGGGCTCGGCGCCCTGCTCGGACCGCTGTTCGGCGTGATCATGGCGGACTACTGGCTGCTGCGGAAGTCCCGCGTCAACGTGCCCGACCTCTACACCGACGACGCCCGGGGCGAGTACCACTACCGCCGAGGCTACAACCCCCGGGCCGTCTGGGCCTTCGTCCCCAGCGCCGCCATCGCCGTCGCCATGGCCCTGGCCCCCGTGTTCCACGCCGTGGCCGGATTCTCCTGGTTCATCGGCGCCGCCCTCGCCGCGGCGCTGTACGCGGTCATCGCGGACCGCACGGTGCAGCACCGGGACGTGGACGGCGAGGCCATCGCCGTCGCCGCCGAATGACCTCCTCAGCAGAAGGCCGAACGATGCGCATCCTCGTCGTGAACGTCAACACCACCCCGTCCATCACCGACGCGATCGGCCAGCAGGCGGCCGGTGTGGCATCGCCCGGAACCGAGATCATCGCGCTGACGCCCGCCTTCGGGGCGGAGTCGGTCGAGGGCAACTACGAGAGCTACCTCGCCGCCGTCGCCGTGATGGAAACCGTCCGCGCCTACCCGGAGCCGTTCGACGCCGTGATCCAGGCCGGATACGGCGAACACGGCAGGGAAGGGCTGCAGGAACTGCTCGACGTCCCGGTGGTCGACATCACCGAGGCGGCCGCGAGCACCGCCCAGTTCCTCGGCCGCGGCTACTCCGTCGTCACGAGCCTCGACCGCACGGTCCCGCTGATCGAGGAGCGCCTGCACGCCGCCGGTCTGAGCGCCCGGTGCGCCTCCGTACGCGCCAGCGGGCTCGCCGTACTGGATCTCGAACGGGACGAGAGCGCGGCCATCGACGCCATCGCCGAACAGGCCGCCCGTGCGGTGGAGGAAGACCGGGCGGAGGTGATCTGCCTGGGCTGCGGCGGCATGTCCGGCCTCACCGAACGCGTCGTCGACCGTACCGGGGTCCCCGTCGTCGACGGGGTGACGGCGGCTGTGACGATCGCCGAGTCCCTCGTCCGCCTCGGCCTGTCCACCTCCAAGGTGCGCACCTACGCACCTCCTCGGCCCAAGAAGATCGTCAACTGGCCCCCACCGGCGTGACGGGTGCCGTGCGGTCAACACCCCACCGGGATCGGCCGGATGCCGCCTGTTCATGGGTGCGTGAGCGCCCATAGGCTGTGCGACCTTCGCGCTCTGGGGGGCTCATGAACGGTCTCCGTGCGGTTTTGGTCTGCCTTGTGTTCGCGTGTGCCACGTTGGTGTCGCCTGCCGGGGCGGTGACGCCGAGCTGGTCGGCGCTGCCCGTGCCGGGGGCGGCCCCGCCCGTGACCGTGTCCGATCTCGCCGCCCGAGGGAAGGGCGAGGCGTGGGCGACCGGGTACGAGCACGCCGCCGATGGACCGCGGCCGATGCTGTACCGGTGGGACGGCACGGCGTGGAGCCGGGACACCACCTTCCCCGGCGCCGGTGAACCGGGCTGGCTCGGGAAGGTGCGGTTCGTCGGCGAGGAAGTGTGGATCCTCCACGGCCGCGCGGGGGAGGGGCAGATCCTGCGCCGGACGGCGGGAGGGTGGAGCGCCGTCCCGCTGCCGCAGACCCTGTGGACCTACCAGGACTTCACCGCCGTACCGGGCGCCGCGTGGGTGGTCGGTGAGGACGCCACCGGGCTGAAGGTGCTGCACTACGACGGTTCCCGCTGGACCACGCAGTCCACCCCGGACGGTGTGCTGTTCCTGATGGGGATCACCGCGCGTACCGCCACCGACGTCTGGGCCTGGGCGGACACCAGCACCGGGACCACCGTCCTGCGCGGGAACGGCACGGCGTGGCGGGACGCGAAGGTGCCGCTGCCCCCGGACAGCAACGTGCACACGATCCTGCCCGAACCGTCCGGCCGGGTCACGGTCGGCGGCAGCCAGTACACCGACGGCGTGGCCCGCACCTACCTCATGACCTGGAACGGGCACGCCTGGCGCACCACCTACCCACCGCTGGGCGACACCTCCACCGAGGCCATGGCGCGCGGCCCGGACGGCGCGCTGTGGCTGCCGGTGCGTAGCGACCGCGCGTTCCAGTCGAAGTACGCGCGGGTGGACGGCCCCCGCACCACCTTCTCCTACGGCCCGGAGCGGGGAGGCGCGATCGACGTCAAGCCGCGTGCCCTGACCAAGGCCGGATTCGCGCTGCTGTCCTTCGGGACCGCCGAGATCTACGGCACGAAACCGAATCTGATGAGCGAGCGGCTGGGAGGCTGACCATGGCACGCCGACTTCTCGTCGCGGCGCTCGCCGTCGCCATGACCCTCGTGACCCTCATGGGCTCGGCGGCGGCGGACACCTCGCCCTGGCAACACGTTCCGGTCCCGGCACAGGTACGCCCACAGGCCGGGCTGAACGAGGCCGTGGCGCTCGGGCCGGACCGGGCGTGGGCGGTGGGCGCCGACGCCGTCGGCCGCGAGGCGCCGGGCTTCCCGCTGGTGCTGCGCTGGGACGGAACCGCGTGGCAGCGCCAGGGTCTGCCCGGCATCGGCTGGCAGGGAGAGCTGCTGTCCATCGCCGCGACCTCACCGGCCGAGGTCTGGGCGGTCGGCCGCGACGCGGCGGGCGGCACCCGCCTGCTCCGCTTCGACGGCACCGCCTGGTCCGAGAACCGGCCGCCGAGCGGTGTCGTGCTGACCAAAGTCGTCGCGGGTGGCGGTGAGACCTGGCTGATCGGCTCGCGGGACAGCGCGCAGGTACTGCTGCGCTGGGACGGGAGCGGCTGGCAGGACGTGCCGGTGCCGCCGGGAGCCGTATACGGCCTGCACATCCTGGCCGCCGACGACGTCTGGGCCGCGGGCGCCACCAACTCGGGTGCGGCCGTGTCGCACTGGAACGGACAGGCGTGGCAGCAGACGGTCGTGGACGGCTTCCCGCGATCGGCCGTGGGCAGTGTGCTGGCGGTCTCGCCGACGGAGGTGTGGGCGGGTGGCACGGCCGGGTTCGTCGGCGGCCCACCGGGCCGTCCGATCCCGCCCCTGCTGGCCCGCTGGGACGGGCAGGCGTGGAATCGGGTGACCCTGCCCACCGACTTCGGCTCGATCACCTCACTGGCGCCCGCCACCTCCGGCGCCCTGGCCTGGGTCTCGGTGGCCCGCTCCCAGAAGTGGGGCCCGCCGGGCAGCTCTCCGCCACTTGTCCCCGGGCCGGACTTCCTCGCCTGGAACGGGCAGTCGTTCACCGAGTACAGCGAACCGGCGGTGGCCGGGGAGGGCGATTCCTCGATACTGCGGCTGGCCCCGGTGCCGGGCACGGCGACGGTGTGGTCGGTCGGCAGAGCCGACGGCCCCGAGGCCACCTTCGCCCCGCGCGTCCTGCGGTTCGGCTGAGCTGACGAACGGGGCTCCGCCCGAGGCGTACCGCACGACGTCAAGGTCAAGGCCGCTCCGGCCAACGGCTCGGCTCCGCCGGGTCACTGGCCCGCGGCCCGGAAGCCGCGCAGGCGGAGGCTGTTGCCGACCACGAAGACGGAGGAGAAGGCCATCGCGGCTCCGGCGATCATCGGGTTGAGGAGTCCGGAGGCGGCGAGGGGGAGGGCTGCGACGTTGTAGGCGAAGGCCCAGAAGAGGTTCGACTTGATGGTGCCCAGGGTCTTGCGGGACAGCCGGATGGCGTCGGCGGCGGCCCTGAGGTCGCCGCGCACCAGGGTCAGGTCCCCGGCCTCGATGGCGGCGTCGGTGCCGGTGCCCATCGCGAGGCCCAGGTCGGCCCGGGCGAGGGCGGCGGCGTCGTTGACTCCGTCGCCGACCATCGCCACCGAACGGCCCTCGGCCTGCAGCCGCTTGACCACGTCCACCTTGTCCTGCGGCATGACCTCGGCGATCACCTGCCCGGCATCGATGCCCACCTCGGCGGCCACCGCCTCGGCGACGGTCTTGTTGTCGCCGGTCAGGAGGACGGGGGTGAGACCGAGGGCGCGCAGCCGCTGGATCGCCTCCGGGCTGGTGTCCTTGACGGCGTCGGCCACCTCCAGGACCGCGCGGGCCTCGCCGTCCCACGCGACGGCGATGGCGGTACGTCCGGCGGCTTCGGCTTCCGCCTTGGCGCGCTCCAGCTCCGTGGGCAGGGAGATGGTCCACTCGGCCAGGAGCTTGGTGCGGCCGACCAGGACCGCGTGACCCTCGACGATGCCCTGGACGCCGAGTCCGGCCACGTTGGCGAAGTCCTCCGGGGTGGGCAGGTTGCCCACGCGGGTGGCCGCCCCGGCCGCGACGGCCTGGGCGATGGGGTGTTCGGAGGAGTGCTCCAGGGCGCCCGCGAGCCGCAGTACGTCCGTCTCGTCCGTACCGTCGGCGGTGTGCACCGCGAGCAGCGTCATGCGGCCGGTGGTGACGGTGCCGGTCTTGTCCAGGACGATGGTGTCCACCGTGCGCGTGGTCTCCAGGACTTCGGGGCCCTTGATGAGGATGCCGAGCTGGGCGCCGCGTCCCGTGCCGACCATGAGCGCGGTCGGAGTGGCCAGGCCCAGGGCGCACGGGCACGCGATGATGAGGACCGCGACCGCGGCGGTGAAGGCGGCGGTCAGCCCCGCGCCGTTGCCGAGCCAGAAGCCGAGGGTGCCGAGAGCCAGGGCGATCACGACCGGGACGAACACCGCCGAGATCCGGTCGGCGAGCCGCTGGGCCGCCGCCTTGCCGTTCTGCGCGTCCTCCACGAGCTTGGCCATGCGGGCGAGCTGGGTGTCGGCGCCGACCCGGGTGGCCTCCACGACCAGGCGGCCACCGGCGTTGAGCGTGGCCCCGGTGACGTGGTCGCCGACACCGGCCTCGACGGGAACCGACTCGCCCGTGAGCATCGAGGCGTCGATCGCGGACGTGCCCTCGACGATCGCGCCGTCGGTGGCGATCTTCTCGCCGGGCCGGACCAGGAACCGGTCGCCGACCGTCAACTCGCCGATGGGGGTGAGCTGTTCACGGCCGCCGCGCAGGACCGTGACCTCCTTGGCGCCCAGTTCCATCAGCGCCTTGAGCGCCGCGCCCGCCTTCCGCTTCGACCGTGCCTCGAAGTACCGCCCGGCGAGGATGAAGGCGGTGACCCCAGCCGCCGCCTCCAGATAGATGTTCCCGGCGCCGTCGGTGCGGGCGATGGTGAACTCGAAGGCGTGCGTCATGCCGGGCGTTCCGGCCGTGCCGAAGAACAGGGCCCACAGGGACCAGAGGAACGCCGCGGTCGTGCCGACCGAGATCAGCGTGTCCATGGTGGCCGCGCCGTGCCGGGCGTTGGTCCAGGCCGCCTTGTGGAAGGGCCAGGCGGTGTACGTCACCACGGGCGCCGCCAGCGTCAGCGACAGCCACTGCCAGTACTCGAACTGCAACGCGGGGACCATCGCCATCGCGATCACGGGAACGGCGAGCACGACGGCGGCGGTCAACCGCTGCCGCAGCGGGCGTAGTTCGGCCTCCCCCTCGTCGTCCGGATCGGCGCCGGGCGCGGTGTGCGCGGGGTCCGGCTCGGGCTCGCGGGCGGTGTATCCGGTGGCCTCGACGGTGGCTATCAGTTCCGTGACGGCGATGTCCTCCCGGAAGGTGACCTTGGCCTTCTCGGTGGCGTAATTGACGGTGGCCTCGACCCCGTCCATGCGGTTGAGCTTCTTCTCGATCCGGGCGGCGCACGAGGCGCAGGTCATGCCGCCGATGGCGAGTTCGACCTCTTCGGTGCTGGGTGTGGTGGTGGTCATGTCTGCTCCTCGCAGCTCACGGACGTGACACATGAAGGTGGCGTATACCCCGCTGGGGTATGGTCGCGACCCGTTCCTGTATACCCCCCACCCGTATCCTTGGCAAGGTGGGGGAGCGGCTTGACACGATACCCCCCAGGGGTATCGTGAAGTGCGGAAGGCCGCGCCACGGGCGGCCAGCAGACGAGGAGTGCGCCATGAACACCGGACTGCGGATCACCGCATTCGCCGCCGCGCTCGCCGCGACCTTCGGCACCGCGTACGGCGTGGGCAGCGGGGTCGGCGAGATCTCGCCCGAGCCCGCGAAGGCGGCTCACGGAAAGCACCAAGAGGCCGCCCCGCCCGGGGGTCCGCAGGTCTCCGGGCCCCCGCCCGGGGGTCTGCAGGTCTCCGACGGGGGCTACACCCTCGACCTCAAGACTCCGCGACTCCGGGCAGGCAAGAGCGCCGACCTGCGCTTCGCCATCGTGCGCGACGCGACGGGGCGTCAGGTCACCGGCTACGCCCGGGAACACGACAAGGAGCTGCACCTGATCGTCGCCTCGCGCGACCTGGCGGAATACCGCCATCTGCATCCGACCCGGGCGGCCGACGGCACCTGGTCCACTCCCGTGGACCTGCCTCGGGCGGGCGGCTACCGCGTCTTCGCCGACTTCAAGCCCAAAGGGGGAGAGGCGCTGACGCTCGGCGCCGACCTCGCCGTATCCGGGTCGTACGAGCCGACGCGGCTACCCGCGCACCACGCCACGGCCAAGGCCGACGGTTACGAGGTCGAGCTGGGTGGCGGTCTGACCCCCGGCGAGGCCGGTGAACTCACGCTGACCGTCACCAAGAACGGCAAGCCGGTGCGTGACCTCCAGCCCTACCTCGGCGCCTACGGCCACCTGGTCGCCCTGCGCTCCGGCGACCTCGCGTACCTGCACGTCCACCCCAACGGCGAGCCGGGCGACGGCAAGACCAGGCCCGGCCCCGGCATCTCCTTCACGGCTACGGCGCCGAGCCCGGGCGCGTACCGCCTGTTCCTGGACTTCAAGCACCAGGGCACGGTCCGCACGGCGGCCTTCACGGTGCATGCGCGGGGCGCGGACGCGAAGCCGGAGCAACCCGAGAAGCCGGAGCAACCCGAAGAGTCCTCGGAGCACTCGCACTGACCGTGGCACGGTGGCCTACCCGAGCGCTGACGAACGCGGCGGCGCCGACGCGACGGTGGTGACGGCGGGGTGAAGTCGGTGAACAGCGCGGCGGCCAGCGGGTTCCACGTCGCCGACGCGGTCGGCCGACGTCCTTGCCCGAGAGTTCGAAGAGGTAGACGCGCTCATCCTCGCTGAGCCGCAGCGCGCTCGCCAGGACGTCCAGCACCGGTTCGGCGGCCTGTCGGCGCCCCTGTTCCAGACGGGTGTAGTAGTCGGGGCTGATCGACGCGAGCAGGGCGACCTCCGCCCGCCGCAGGCCCGGAACCCGCCGCCGCCCCCCGCCGGGGAGCCCGACCGCCACGGGGCTCAGCTCCCTCCGCCGCGCCTTGAGGAAGTCGCCCGGTTCGCTGCTCATGCGAACCCAGCGGCGACTTCGCGCTCGCCGGGATCCTCTTCCTGCCGGGCACGCCCTCCGCCGACCGGCTCCCGGCCGTCGTCGTCTCCCACCCGGGCGGCGGTGTGAAGGAGCAGACCGCGAGCGTCTACGCCGAGCGTCTGGCCCGCGAGGGATTCGCCGCGCTGGTCTTCGACGCCGCCTGCCAAGGCGAGAGCGAGGGCGAGCCGCGCGGCCTGGAAAACCCCTTTTATGACAAGGACGAGCACGTCACTCCGGCCGTCGCCAAACTCACCACTTTCTTTACCACCCACCTGGGCCGCAGGCCGCGAGGGGGCCGCGGGGGCATGTGAGGTTGCCCGTCCGTGCCCTAGATTGCTGTGGAGGCAACCCGCTGTCGCGCACAGCGGCGAGAGGAGCGGACGTGGTCGAACGTCTGGGTCTGCTGGGGCGGCACGGGCGGTCACTGGTCGGCGTGCTCGCCCTCATGGCGGCTGTCGGTTTCCTCGCGGCGGTCGCTTGGAAAGCCACGCAGGGAAGCGACTTGACGACCGTCGCCAATCTGGTGACGGTCGTGGGCTCATTCGTCAGCGCTTTCATAGCGATTGCGGGCTGGCACCGGCCGCAATCCGTTGATGTGGACGCCCTGGAGACCGCACGCCGCAATCTGGCGCGGACGCTGCTGGGCGTTTACCGGGATGAGCGGAAGAACCTGCTGGGCAACGACTTCAAGGCGATCGACGTCGGTTTCCGTTACACGCCGGAGCGAGGGCGCAACGCGGAGAACGCCGGGCCGACCGGCTCCTTCGGCCACATCGCGGACTACTACCGGCAGCTGCATCCCCGGCGCCTGGTGATCACGGGGGCGCCGGGCTCGGGCAAGACCCTGCTCGTAATCGAGCTGGCCATACAGCTGCTGGAGGACCGCGAGGCAGACGATCCCGTACCGTTCAAAGTCTCCCTGGCCACGTGGGACACCGCTGTCCCCTTCGCCGACTGGCTCGTGGACGAACTCTCCCGATTACCGGAATGCCCCCGGTCGCTCGCCGCCATGCTGGTGCAGGACAGATCGATCCTCCCCGTACTCGACGGGCTGGACGAGATGGTGCATGAGGGCGACCCGAGCCGACGCTCCCGGGCAGCCCTGATGACGCTCAACGAGACGGAGCGCGGCGAAGCGCTCGTGCTCACCTGCCGCAGGGACGAGTACGACGCCATGCGAGCGGCGCGCTGCCGACTGCGGGACTGCGCTCCGGTCGACCTTCAGGACGTTCCGCCACACCAGGCTCGTGAGTACCTGGAGGCCCGGGCGTACGACGTCGGATTGTGGCGCGAGGTGCTGCACGACCTCGATCAGCGGGAGTCGGGTGTGCTGGCCACGACGCTGACCACGCCCTGGCTGCTGACCATGGTGTCCACCGTCGCCGAAGCCGACGGTGATACGGCATTCCTCCAGCCGTTCCTTGAGCAACCGGCGCAGTCGGCCGCCCTCTCGGCGTTCGAGCACGAGCTGCTGCCGCGCTACCTGGCCTCGGTCACCGCGCTGCACGCCCTTCCGGGCGGAGGGCATTACGACCACGGTGATGTCCGCCGCTGGTCGTCGCGGCTCGCGGGCCATCTGCGGGAGACCGGCGGGCGGGTCTTCGGCGGACGAATGATGTCGGGCAGGGAGATCACTCTTCATGAGCTGTGGCCCATCGCGGGGAACATTCTGCCGCGGACGGTCACCGCCGCGATCACGGTGGCCCTGTGGGTCCCGGCGTTCGTTTCCCTGGTGATGTGCCTGGATCGGCAGAGTCACTTTCCGCAGCCCGGTGCCGGGATTCTGCTGCTGCTGGCGCTACTGCCCTCGGCTGCTGTGCTGGCCAGTGCGGGTCACTGGCCACAGCCCCGGCGCGTCATTCTCGGCAACCTCGTCACCGCCCGCGGCATCGGCCGCGTCGCCTGCGCGGCGGCGTTGGGGACGGTGCTGGCCGCGAACGGGGCGGTGGCCTTCACCGCCGGGTTCGGCGTGATGTACGGCGCGGGATTCGCCCTTGTCTTCGGTCTCGGCCTGGCGGTATCCGTGCGCTCGGACATCCATCTCAAAGCAGCCTTGTCGGCAGCCCTCGTCGTGGGCCTGGCTGGAGGCGCCGGTGCTGGGGTGACGGTCCTGGGCTTCGGTGCGTTCGCCGGGCTGGTGGCGGGGCTCGCCGGAGGAGCGCTGGCGCTGGTTGTGGCCGTGCACGTGGGGATCGCTCTGGCCCGCAGAAGGGGAGGCGGCCTCCCCGACCAGGATGAACCCGGCCTTCCGAGTCCCGACAGCGCACTGCGCAACGATGTGGTGGCGGGTGTTGTCGCGGGAGCGATCACGGGGGCCATCGCGTTCGTCGTGGCCTGGCGTGCGTCATGGATGTCCGCCCCGCTGCCGCTCGCGGTCCTCGTGGGGGCTTCGGCCTTCCTGGCCGCCGGACCCGGATTCACCTCGGCGGTGTCACGGCGCTATCTGGCTCTGCTGCTCTGTTCCAGGCGTCACCTTCCCTGGCGCCTTACCCGATTCATGCGGTGGGCGCGTACAGCGGGCATCTTGCGCATCGCCTCCACGACGTACCAGTTCCGCCACGACCGCCTGCTCCAGTGGCTCGGACGTTAGGTGCGAAGGGGCCCGCTTCCCGCCGGACCTGGTTACACTGTGGCACCGCGACGTCACGCCATCTGGGGGAGGACTGATGTGGAAGCGAGCGGTGTCGACACCCGCGACAGCTGAGGAGGGGGCGGCGTCGGCCGGTTCCCCTCGGACGCGCCGACTGTGCGCCTGGGCCTTGGACTTCGCGGTGAGCGTGGCGGTGGCCGTGCTGCTCGGCTGGCTCACCTTCCAGCGGATCAGCGCCGAGGTGCCCGATATGACGAGCCTGGCCGGGACGAGCGCCTGGGAGGTCATCACCTCGGACGGCGACGTGGCGGGGGTGGGCCGGGACGTCGGGGAGTCGCTGTGGCGGTCTTCCATGAGCGCCGTCCAGCAGGCGTTCGCGGCACTGGTCGTGTTCACCTTCGTCTACCACTTCGTCTCGCTTGCCGTGATGAGCCGCACGCCGGGGCAGGCGCTGGCGGCCCTGTGCGTCGTGCGGCGTGGCGGCGGCGGGAAGCCCGGCCGGGGCCGGGCCGCGGTGCGCGCCGCGGTGACCACGGTGGTCGATGTCGGCTGGTACGCACTGGCTTGCTGCCTGCTGGTCGGGGGTGAGATCGCGCTCTCGGTGCTGTGCTGGGTCGTCGCCGTGGTCTCCTTCGCCTTCAACTCCGGGTTGGCGCTGGTGGGTTCCCGCAGGTCGCTGGCCGACCGGTTGGCCGGTGTCACCGTCACCAGCGCGTGGCAGGTCCGTGCCGTGCTCGCCCGGGTCGGCGTACTGCGCTAGGCCCGCCGCCGGTCGGCCTGTGCTCTGTGCCCGTCGCTGCCATTTGGCGAAGTTTTAGCAAAAGTTCCACACTTCTTTCCTTCGTGATCGCATGCCATTCATCATTCCGTTGCGCCGACGCTTCGCGGCCCACAATGGAGAGAGGTATGCGCATGCCGTCACGCATCGAGGCGCTGCGGGAACGAATGCTGCCCGCGCGATTGCGTGAAGAGCGCGCCGAGCAGCGCAGGGCGGCCGAGGCCGAAGCGGCGGCCGAAGCGGAGCGGCGACGGCGCCGGGAGCGTATCGAGGCGCTGCGGCGGGCGCTTCTCGAGTCGGACGGCGATCTGCGGCCGGTGACCGTCGAGGGGCGGACGTACTATGGCCGGCGCGTGGGCCACTTCCGGGCCGACGAGGCATCGGCCCGCAACCTCGCCCTGATCGGCGATGCCCTCGAACGCGCCGCCATCCCGTACTTCCTGGCCCCCGGCCGCTCCCGCGTCCGCCACGTCATCGGCATGCGCCTGGCCGACCGTAAACGGCTGCTGGAGACCCTGCGCGAGATCTACGGCTCCACCGCGCTGTACGTCATGAAGCCGGGCAGCGACCCGATGCCGGCCGACGCGGTCCTGTACGCGGACGGAGCGCTGCCCACCTCGCTCAAACGGCAGGACACCCTGCGCTTCGGCGAGATCCTGCTCGGCCCCGCAGACCAGATGCTCGCGGACCTCTCTTATGGCTGCGACGTCGAATTCTGGCACGAGGGACAGCAGTTACTGGAGGACGGCGAGCGGGGTGCCGAACGGATCGCCGCGCTGCGGAGCCAGACGCCTCCGGCCGTGCTCACCGACGCCCTGGTCGCACCCCGCCTCAACGCCGTCACCGACGCCCTGCCCGCGGAGGCCCGTATCCCGGCGTCCCGCACGATCGAGGGCCGCGTCTACCCGACCTACCCGGATCTCTTCCAGCCCCGCATCGACACCGTCGACTTCCCCATCGACGTCGTCTACACCTGGGTCGACGGAGCGGACCCCGAGCTGGCAGCCAGGCGCGAGGCACACCGGGGCGAGGGGAGCGAGGCGCCGCGCATCCATCCCCGCGAGACCGGTGTCTCCCGGTACACCAGCCACGACGAGCTGAAGTACTCCCTGCGCTCCCTGGAGATGTACGCCCCGTTCGTACGGAACATCCACATCGTCACCGACGGCCAGACCCCTGCCTGGCTGAACACCGACGCTTCCGGCATACAGATCGTGGATCACAAGGACATCTTCGCCGAGCCGGACGTCCTGCCGGTGTTCAACTCCCACGCCATCGAGACGCAGCTCCACCACATACCCGGTCTGTCGGAGCACTACCTCTACCTCAACGACGACGTCTTCCTCGGCCGTCCGGTGGGCGCGGGGCACTTCTTCCACGGCAATGGCATCGCCAAGCTCCCCTTCTCCCCCTTCCAGCTCGGCCTGGGCGCACCGCACCCCGATGACCCCGCGCCGAACTCGGCGGGCAAGAACGTGCGGGGGCTGCTGCGCGACACCCACGACCGGTTCACCGTCAACAAGTTCATGCACACCCCGCACCCCCAGCGGCGCGTGGTGATGGAGGAGCTGGAGAATCGCTTCGCCGAGGACATCGCCCGCACCAGCCGCGCACGCTTCCGCTCGGTCACCGACATCGCGATGACCACATCACTGCACCACCACTACGCCTACCTCACGGGCCGGGCCGTGCCCGCCAAGTACAAGCTGCGCTACATCGACGTGGCCCGGCCGGACGTCACCGACGCGCTCGCCGAACTCGCCCGCTCCCGTGGCCACGACTTCTTCTGCCTGAACGACGTCAACACTCCCGAGCACGAGAGGGAGCGCGTCGCCGCCGCTCTCCACACCTTCCTGGAGCACTACTTCCCCTTCCCCAGCCGCTACGAGCGGGCCCGTACGCACTCTTGACGGCCCCGTAGTCCCAGGGTGGGGCGGACGAAATGGGGCGGGTGTGCGGCAGGGGTGGTCGCCGGAGGACGTGGTGGCGTGCTGGACGCTGCCTGATGCTCAAGATCTTCGAGATGGAGGGCCGGTTCCCGGAGTTCATCGAGGAGTTCCCACAGCCCGCTGTCGAGTACGTCGCCGGTCTGGCGAAGGTCCCTGCGACTGAGCTTGCGAAGTACGACCTGTACGACCTGACGGGGGCGAAGCGGCACCGTAAGCAGACCCGGGAAGCCCTGAAGTTCCGGCCTGCGACGCTGGACGACGAGGAGCGGCTGACCGCTGGTGGAGTTGCTGGTTACAGCTCGTACTACCGGTAAATGCTGCCGCCGCTGCTGAGGACGCTGGGCTTCAAGTGCAACAACACTGCCTACCGGTCGGTGATGGACGCGATGGCGCTGGACGGCGTCGTACGCAAGGACTGGCTCTAGGCTGTCGTGGACGACAAGGGCAAGGTCGAGCGCATCCCGTACGAGCTGTGCGTCCTGGTCGCGCTGCGGGACGCGATCCGGCGCCGGGAGATCTATGTCGAGGGCGTTCATCGCGAGCCTGAAGCAGCGGATGACCGAGAGCCTGGACAGGATGTCGGCGGGCGCTCGCGGACGGCTCGGCGGGCCTCCGGGCAGGCCCTCGCGGATACTCCCGTGGTGGGACTGCCGTCTGTCAGGTCACTCGGCGGCGGATCCACCAGGCGCAGAACCCGGTCAGGGCTAGGGCGAGTGCGATGTAAAGCCCGGTCTCGGCCCATTGAAGGGCCCAGAAGTTCCTGGCGGGCTGGTACGTCACCTGCTGCTGGTAGCCCTGGGCACCGAGGTCGGCGATGCAGCCGTCGATTTGCCGCGCGGTGGGCGAGCCCGACTCGGGGCGCAGGCACTCGGCGAAGGACGACGGCAGGGAGGACCGCTGACCGGCGGCGTTCAGCGTCTGTTGGGAGGTTTCCCAGGCACCGGGCACTTCGGCCTGCGCAACGATCTCCTTGGCGCCTTCCTGGATGCTGATGGGGATACCGGTCGTGATCGGCACGGTGGTCTGATCCGAGGCGACCAGATGAGGCCGGATCCACATCGGCACTGTGATCTGGACGGCGGCGTAGGCGACGAGTGTGGTTGCCATCGCGGCTAGGGTGCGGCGGATGACGAGGCCGAGGGCGACGCCCAGGACGAAGGCGAAGGCGGCATGGGCCATGGGGACGACACCGCGTGCGGCGAAGGCCACGGGGTCGAGCCGCGGGAAGTACGTGTCCGTCTCGGCACCGCCGTTGACAGCCCGGTCGATGGGGCTGCTCCACCAGCTCACCGCGAGTGCGGCCAGTCCTGCGGCGGTAATGGAGCCCGCCGCACCAAGGCCCAGCTTGGTCGCCAGCCAGCGCGTGCGGGTGACGCCCTGGTTCCACGCGAGGTAGTGGGTGCCGGCCTCCAGTTCACGGGAGATCAGCGGCGCGCCCCAGAACATCCCGATGACCGCCGGCACGGCGAGCACAACCGCCAGTCCGGTGTAGTAGAGGGTCTGGTCCGAACTGGAGACCTGGTCCACCAGGTCGCTGCCGGCCGTCCGGTAGAGGCCGGCCAACTGCGGGCCGGTGACCGCGAGGGTGGCGGCGAGGGCAGCCACCGCGGCGAACAGCACGGCGGCCTGAGTGCGGAACTGGCGCCAGGTCAGCCAGATCATCGGAGTACCTCCAGTGCGGGTCGGGTGTCACGTACCGCATCGGCAGGCCGGGTCATGTAGGCCAGGACGATGTCTTCCAGGCCGAGCGGGCTGACGGTCCAGGACGGATCGTGGACCGCGGTGTCGGTGCGCACCAGGAGAGTGGTCTGCCGGTCGGTGTGGCTGGCGGTGATGACGTGCTGACCGGCCGGGAGCGTGCCAGGGTCCCGGCGCGGGCCGGTAAGGCGGTGGTGGCAGGCGGTCAGGTCGTCGATGTCGCCGGCCACCTGTACCCGGGAGTCGACCAGGACGATGACGTAGTCGCAGGTCCGCTCCACGTCGGAGACCAGGTGGGAGGAGAGCACGACGCTCAGCTCGTGCTCGGCGACGGCCTCCATCAGGTCCTGCATGAACTCCCGTCGGGCGAGCGGGTCGAGGGCCGCGACCGGCTCGTCCAGGATGAGCAGTTCGGGGCGCTTGGCGATGCCCAGGGTGAGAGCGAGCTGCGCGCGCTGGCCGCCGGACAGCTTGCCGGCCCGCTGCTTCGGGTCCAGACCGAGGCGACGGATCCGGTCGCGCGCCACGGCGTTGTCCCAGTTCGGGTTGAGGCGCTTGCCTAAGTCGAGGTGGTCGGCGACGCTCTGCTTGTACCTCTTGCCCAGGCCCTGGGCTCGCAAGACGGCGTTCACGCTACGTCCTCTCCGGCGGCGTTACGAAACGTGTTCAGGAACAGCGCCTCGATGCTCTCCTCATCGAGCCCGGCCAGCCGGGCCTTGGTCAGCCAGCGCTGCAGGTCCTTGCGCAGCGCGCCGTGCGCGGCGAGCGTGCCGTCGGCCAGCGTCCGGGTCACGAACGTCCCGACGCCGGGGCGGGGGGCCACCAGGCCTTCGTGCTCCAGCTCCCGGTACGCCTTGAGCACCGTGTTTGGGTTGACCGCCATCTGCTTGGCCACTTCCTTGACCGTCGGCAGCCGGTCCCCCTCCTTCAGCAGCTCTCAGCGTCGACCATTCGGCAAGGCGTGTACCGCGGCGCCAGCTTCCCCGGCGCCCAGGGGAGCCGCAGGTGGGCACTGTCGGCAGGCTCCCTGGTGTCCGAGCTGGGACTACAAGGCCTTGACGTGAGCTTCGCCTGGGCCCAGAGTGCCTGTTAATGCGCATTACTAATGCGCATTAACAGCTGCGGCCGAGGGGGAGTGCCGGTGGAGAAGCCACGCAAGGGAGCCAGGTCAGGGCAGGGCCCCGCCACCCCGGGGCGGACCTCGCGGCCGCGGCAGGCGGAGGTGGCGCGGCTGGCCGGGGTTTCGCAGGCCACGGTCTCGCTCGTACTCGGCGGCAAGAAGCAGGGCGCCGCGATCTCGCCGGAGACGCGGCAGCGGGTGCTCGACGCGGCGCTCAGCCTCGGCTACGTACCCGATCCGGCGGCCCGCAGACTCGCCGCCGCGCGCAACGATCTGCTGGGCGTCTTCAGCTTCACCGCGACCTTCCCCACGGACGTGCAGCACTCGTACTACCCCTTCCTGGTCGGCGTGGAGCGGGAGGCCGCCGCCCGCGGTTACGACCTCGTGCTCTTCACCGGCTCCAGTTCCGGCGGCGCGGGAGCCTCCGGGCCGGACGCCCTGAGCCGGGTGCGGCTCGCCGACGGCTGCCTCTTCCTCGGGCGGCACGTGCCCACCGAGGAGCTGCGGCGGCTGGTCGGGGACGGTTTTCCCGTCGTACACGTGGGCCGCAGGGACGAGTTGGAGGGCCTGGCCTGGGTCGGTGCCGACTACGTGAGCGCCAGCCACGAGGTCGTCGTCCAGCTCGCCGCGCTCGGCCACCGGCGCATCGTGCTGGTCCGCGAGGACGACGACGCGCCCGCCTCCACCGACCGCGAGCACGGTTTCCTCAAGGGGCTGGACGAAGCCGGACTGCCCGGCGGTCCCGACGCGGTCTTCCGCACCGCCGACCCCGCGCGCACGCTCTCCCCGGAGCGGCTGCGGGAGTGGCTGAACGACGGGGTGACCGCCCTGGTCGCCGAGGAGACCGACACCGGCGGCCCGTGGCGGGCGCTGCGTACCGCCGTCGATACGGCCGGGCTCGACTGCCCCGGCGACCTGAGCCTCGCCCTGCTCGGCAGCCCGCCCGCCGATCTCGCGGCCGAACCGGTCCCCACCGGGTTCGACATCCCCCGCCCCCAGCTCGGCGCCGCCGCCGTCCGGCTGCTCGCCGCCCTGGTCGCGGGGGAGGAGGCGGACGAACCCCTCGTGGTGTGCCCCTTCCGGACCGGCGCCACGGCGGGACCCCCGCCCCGGCGCACCTGACGCCACGTACGACCGCATCACGCCCGCCGCAACGCGCCACATCGCGCCCCAAGGAGGACCGTGACCAGCCAACCCGACATCCTCGTCGTCGGCGGCGGACTCGGCGGTGTCGCCGCCGCCCTCGCCGCCTGCCGCTCCGGCCGTACGGTCGTCCTCACCGAGGAGACCGACTGGATCGGGGGCCAGCTCACCTCCCAGGCCGTCCCACCGGACGAGCACCCCTGGGTCGAGCAGTTCGGCGTCACCGCCTCCTACCGCGCGCTGCGCGAGGCCATCCGCGGCTACTACCGCGCCTGGTACCCGCTGCGCGCCGAGGCCGCCGCCCTGCCCCGCCTCAACCCCGGCGCCGGACGCGTCAGCAAGCTGTGCGCCGAACCGCGCGTCGCGCTGGCCGCATTGGAGGGCCTGCTCGCCCCGTACCGTTCCGCCGGTCGGCTGACCCTGCTCACCGAGCACCGCCCGGTGGCCGCCGAGTCCGAGGGCGACACCGTACGGTCCGTCACCCTGGAGGACTTACGCGGCGATCGCCTGCGCACCTTCACCGCCCGCTACGTACTCGACGCCACCGAGACGGGCGAACTGCTGGAGCTGGCCGGGGTCGAACACGCCCTGGGCGCCGAGTCCCGCGCCGAGTTCGGCGAACCGCACGCCCCCGACCGGGCCGACCCGCTCAACCAGCAGGGCATCACCTTCTGCTTCGCGCTCTCCCACCACGAGGGCGAGGACCACACGATGGACAAGCCCGCCGACTACGACTTCTGGCGCGGCTACACCCCGGAGTTCTGGCCCGGCCCGCTGCTCGGCTTCCTGGCGCCCGACCCGCGCAGCCTGGAGGCGGTGCCGCGTACGTTCGTACCGAACCCGGACACCGACCCGCTCGCCGTCAGCGCCGACCAGTCCGCCGACGCCGGGGACAAGGAACTCTTCGGCTTCCGCCGCATCCTCGCGCGCAAGCTGCACCGGGACGGCGCCTTCGACTCCGACATCACGCTCGTCAACTGGCCGCTCAACGACTACTGGCTCAAGCCGCTGATCGGCGCCGGGGAGCAGACCACGGCCGACGCGGTGCGCGAGGCCAGGCAGTTGTCGCTGTCCGTCCTGTACTGGCTCCAGACCGAGGCCCCGCGCCCCGACGGCGGCACCGGCTTCCCCGGCCTGCGGCTCCGTCCCGACGTCATGGGCACCGAGGACGGCCTCGCCAAGGCCCCGTACGTGCGCGAGTCCCGCCGGATCAAGGCCGTCACGACCGTCACCGAACAGGACGTGGCGACCGACCTCGTCGGCCCCACCGGCGGCACGCGCTACCGGGACTCGGTCGGCGTCGGCAGCTACCGCATCGACCTCCACCCCTCGACCGGTGGCGACAACTACATCGACATCGGCTCCGTGCCGTTCGAGATCCCGCTCGGCGCGCTCATCCCGCGCCGGACGCGCAACCTGCTGCCCGCCGGAAAGAACATCGGCACCACTCACATCACCAACGGCTGCTACCGGTTGCACCCCGTCGAATGGAACATCGGCGAGGTCGCGGGCGCGCTCGCCGCGCACTGCCTGGACGAGGGCGTCGAACCGCGTCAAGTGCAGGCCGAGGAGAAGCACTTCGACACCTTCGCCGCCCTGCTCGACCGCGCCGGAGTCGAACGCCACTGGCCGCAGGTGCGCGGCTACTGAACCTGAGGGCTACTGAGCCTCAGCCCGCTGGACCACACCGGAGACCGGGAGCGGTACCACAAGGAGGTGCCCGGACCATGACCACCCACCGCATCCGCGTCGGCATCGACGTGGGCGGAACCTTCACCGACGCCGTGGCCGTAGACGCCACGACCTTCGACCTGCTCGGCCAGGTGAAGGTGCCCACCAGCCACCACCACGAGGACGGGGTCGCCCACGGCATCGTCGAAGCGCTCGGCCGTCTGCTCGAACAGACCGGACACGCCCCCGAGGACGTCGCCTTCCTCGCCCACGGCACGACCCAGGCCACCAACGCCCTGCTGGAGGGCGATGTGGCCACCGTCGGGCTGCTCGGCCTCGGCACCGGGGCCGGAGCCGCCTTCACCCGCCGCCTCGCCGCCCTCGCCAAGCTGGAACTGACGCCCGGCAAGCGGCTTCCGCTGACCTACGCCCATGTCGCCGACCCCGAGGACCGGGCCGCCGTCGAACGGGCCGTCGACCAGGTGGTGCGCGGCGGGGCCCAGGTCCTCGTCGCCACCCAGCCCTTCAGCGTGGACCGCCCCGAGGGCGAGGACGCGGTGCGCGAGGTGGCGGCCGCGCGCGGTCTGCCGATGACCGCCGCGCACGACATCACCTCGCTCTACGGTCTGCGGAAGCGCAGCAGGACCGCCGTCGTCAACGCGGCGATCCTGCCGAAGATGTTCGCCACCGCCGACCTCGTGGACGCCTCCATCACCAAGGCGGGCGTCACCGCCCCGCTGATGGTGATGCGCTGCGACGGCGGCGTCATGTCGCTGGACGAGATGCGCCGCCGCCCGCTGCTGACCGTGCTCTCCGGCCCGGCGGCCGGGGTCGCCGGGGCGCTCATGGAGGAACGCGTCAGCGAGGGCGTCTTCCTGGAGACCGGCGGCACGTCCACGGACATCAGCGTCGTGCGCCGGGGAAAGGTCGCCGTGCGCCACGCGACCCTCCTCGGCAAGGCCTCCTACCTCTCCGCGCTCGACGTGCGCACCGTCGGCGTCGGCGGCGGCTCGATGATCCGGATCAGCGGGGGGAACAGTGGCAGTGGCGGTAAGGTCGCCGCCGTCGGCCCGCGCAGCGCGCACATCGCCGGACTGCCCTACGCCTGCTTCGCCTCCGCCGGGGACCTCACGGGCGCGCGGCTCGCCACCGTCCGCCCGCTGCCCGAGGACGCCGGGGACCACGTCGTACTCGACGCTACGGGTGGCCGCTACGCCCTCACCCTGACCTGCGCCGCCAACGCCCTGGGCCGGGTCCCCGAGGGCGACTTCGCGCGCGCCGACCGCGATGTCGCCCGCGCCGCGCTCGCCCCGCTGGCCGCGGCCCTCGGCACCGATGTCGACACCGCCGCCACCCAGGTCCTGGACGCCGGTGTCGCCCGGGTCCGGAGCGTCGTCGAGACCATGATCGACGACTATCGCCTCGACAAGGACACCGTCCTGCTCGTCGGCGGGGGCGGTGGCGCCGCCTCCGTCACCCCGCATCTGGCCGCCACGACCGGCCGCGAGGGCCGCATCGCCGCCCACAGCGAGGTCATCAGCCCCCTCGGGGTCGCCCTCGCCCTGGTGCGCGAACAGATCGAGCGGATCATCCCCGGCGCGGGGCAGGAGGACATCCTCGCGGTGCGCGCCGAGGCCGAACGGGCCGTCGTCGCCCAGGGCGCAGCCGCCGGTGCCGTCGAGGTGGAGGTCACCGTCGACCCGCAGACCAGCACCGTACGCGCCGTCGCCAGCGGCGCCACCGAACTGCGCACCCAGGACCGGGCCCACCGCGCCGACGGCGCCGAACGCCTGCGGCTGGCCGCCGCGAGCCTCAAGGTCCCCGCGCACCGGGTCGACATCCTCGCGGGCACCCCCGCCTACACCGTCTACGGCACCGAACTGCGCCGCAGGCTGCGCGGAGTGCGCCACCCGGTGCGTGTGGTCGACGCCGACGGTGTGATCCGGCTGTACGCGCCGGACGCCCGCGTGGACACCACCACCGTCGGCTCCGCGCCGCAGACCCTCGCCGCCCTCGTGGACGCCGCCACCGCCTACGGCGACGGCGGCGTGCGCGCCCCGGCGCTGCGGCTGCTCATCGGCTCCCGTATCGCCGACCTCTCCGGGGTGCTCGATCCCCACCCCCTGCTCGCCCTGGCCCGCACCGAGTTGGAGGGCCGCCCGGGCGACGAGCCCGTCGTCGCGATCGTGGAGGAGCGCTCATGACCCGCCCCGGCGCCACCTTCGCGCACACCGGCCTCGCCGCCGTCGACGACATCGAGTACGGCGCGCGCTTCCTCGGCTCGCTCTCGCTGCACGAGGGCAGCGACCCCGCGCGCTTGCGTCAGTGGGCCACGGCCGCCGCCGAGTTCGGCGCCGCCCTGGCCCCCGCCCCGGCGCCCGCCCCGCCGCGGATCGTGGAGCGCGGAGGCGGCCTGGAGCGCGGGCTGCTGGCCCGCTACACCTCCAGGCCGCCCACCGTCGAGCTGTACACGGACTCCATCGACGCGGCGGAGCGCCTGGTGGCCGCCCACGGCTGGCGGGCGTGGTTCCCGGCCGGTTCGGTCCGCGCCGCCGCCCTCGCCCACGAGGCGGTCCACGAACGGCTCCACCACGGCCCGGAGCGCACCGCGCTCAAGCAGGCCCTCGGCCACACCGCGCTGCGCCTCGGGCGCCTGCGGGTCCTCGCGCACGTCGCGGGCGCCGACGAACTCGCCGCGCACGCCTACGCGCGAGCCGTCTGCGGCCTGGGCCGCAGCCCGCTTCTGCTGTCCGTCGCCCTGGCCGCGTCCGCCGCACCGCCCAAAGACACGCGTCTGCCGCACCGGCAAGAGAGAAGTAGGTCATGGGCATCGTCATCCTGATCGTCATGGCGGCCGGTGTCGCCGCGATCCTCACCAAGAAACTCCCCACCGCCTTCGCGCTCGTCCTGCTCGGCGTGGTCATCGCCTTCGTCTCGGGCGCCCCGGTCACCGGCAAGAACAGCGTCTTCGACACGGTCCTCCAGGAGGGCGCCCCCGCGCTCGCCGCGACGATGATCGCGATCCTGCTGGGCTCCTGGCTGGGGAAACTGCTGGACGAGACCGGCATCGCGGGCACCCTCGTCCGCAAGATAGTCGAGTTCGGCGGCGACCGGCCCACGGTCGTCGCGCTCGGCGTGCTGCTCGTCTCGACCCTCGTCGGCACCGTGACCGGCTCCGCGCCCGCGGCGATGCTCGCGGGCATCATCGGCATCCCCGCCATGATCGCCGTAGGCATCCCCAAGGTGACGGCCGCCGGGACGATCCTCATGGGCATCGCCGCCGGAATGCCCTTCGAGCTGCCGGTGTGGCAGTTCTTCTCCAGCGCCCTGGACCTGCCGGTCTCCGAGGTGCGCGACTTCATGGTCAAGCTGTTCCCGTTCGCGCTGTTCGCCGCCGTCATGTTCGTCCTGGTCGAATCCCGCAGGCGCGGGGTCGAACACACCTGGGCCTTCCGCACCGAGGCGCCGCGTACGAACGCACCACGTACCAAGACGCCGCGTACCAAGGGCGGTAGGCGGCGCGCCCGGCTCGGCGACGCGCCGTGGTACGCGCTGCTCACCCCCGTCCTACCGCTCGTGCTGGCGCTCGGCTTCGAGCTAGCGATCATCCCCTCGCTGCTCGCCGGGGTGCTCTACGCGCTCGTCACGACCACCCGCCCCCGCGAGATGAACCGGCGGCTGCTGCGCACCCTCTACGGCGGCTTCGAGGTGGCCGCCGCGCCCATCACGCTGTTCGTGGCCATCGGCATCCTGCTCGCCGCGGTCAAGCTCCCCGGCGCCGTGGACGCGCTCGAACCCCTCGTCACGGCGGTCAGCCCGCAGAACCCGGTGCTGTTCGTCGTGGTCTTCACGGCGCTGGTGCCGCTGTGCCTGTACCGAGGACCGCTCAATGTGTACGGCCTGGGCGCGGGCATCGCGGGCGTCCTCATCGCCGCCGGTATCTACCCGGCCGCCGCCGTCCTCGGCATCACCGCCTCCTACAACCAGGTGTTCGGCGTCGCCGACCCCACCAGCACCCAGACCGTGTGGAGCGCGCAGTACGCGGGGGTCGGCCCCCAGCAGGTCATGACGCGCACCCTGCCCTACGTCTGGTTCGCCGCCCTCGGCGGTTTCTGCGTCACCGCCGCCACCGCCCTCTGACCGCTCATCTCCGGCACCCACCCACCTCTACGTACGGGACGGAGCACATCATGCACGAGCCGCAGCACCCCAGCCGCCGCATCCTCCTCACCTCGGCCGCAGCGACCACGGCGGCGCTCGCCACCGGCGCGTCGGCCTCCCCTGCGCTCGCCGCCGCCCCCGGCGGGTTTCCCGACTACCGTTACGTCAAGACCCTCCTGACGCCCGCGCAGCTCAAGTACAACCCCACCGGCGAGATCATCTTCCCGTGCATCCGGGGCACCAAGGGGCGGCTGTCCGCACCGCTGGGCCGCTACTACCTCTACTACGCGCCGCACGACGCGCCCGGCGGGATCTGCCTCGCCTACGGGGACCACATCGAAGGGCCCTTCACCGAGTACCCGCACAACCCGATCGTCTCGAACCGCTGGCAGCCGCACTACTCCGTGACCCACGTCTCCTCCCCGCACGTGATGTGGAACGAGAGCGCCAAGGAGATGTGGCTCTACTTCCACGGCGAGAACCACACGACGCGGCTGGCCCGCTCCAAGGACGGCATCACCTTCACCTACGACAAGGTGGTCCTCACCGCGTCCATGCTGCCCGCGGGCACCAATGAGACCTCGTACGCCCGGGTCTTCCCGTACGAACTGCCCGCGCGCAAAGCCCACTTCGTCATGCTGTTCATGCTGAACAACACCACCAACCACCGGGACATCCACTGGGGCTGGTCGGCCGACGCCCGCACCTGGACCTTCGACCAGAAGGCCCTCGTCCGCCACACCGATGTGTCGGCCGTCAACATCGGCGGTCCGCATCTGCTGACCCGAGGCGGCAGCGCCTTCGTCGTCTACAACAAGGACAAGCAGAGCGGCGGCGACCTCATGATCACCGAGGTCGGGAAGGACTTCACGCTCCGCCGCCACCTCGGCCGCTTCTACGACTCCGCGAACGGCGCACCCGACAACGGCCGCAGCGCCGCGCCCAGTTTCGGCACCGAAGGGGGAGTGCCCTACATGGTCTACGAGGCCGGTGAACGCCTCAAGGGCAGCATCGCGGTCGCCCGGGGCTGACCGGCCCGCCGAAGTCCGCCGGGAGCAGGGCGGGGAGGTCGGAGGGCGGGGACTTTCAACGGGTCGAGGACAAAGTATGGACGGTTCGGGGTGTTGTTCGTACGCTGGGCGGCGCTTTCGTACGGACGTCTGCGTGCATCACGGCGGAATGCCGCCGCACCCCCCGTACGTGGACGAACTCCACTCCGCGACCGCGGTCCGCCGCGGGCCGCGCCGCCTCGCGCCCAGCAGGAGGAAGAGTGACGTCACGCAAGTGCCCCCGTAGCCATCGCCGTAGACCACGAAGACTCCCCGGCCTGCTCCTCGCGGCCCTGATGGCCGCCGGTCTCGCGACACCGGCGGCCGGGGCGGACGAGAAGCCGTCAGCGGACCTGCCGCCCCAGGAACCCGGCGTCACCCTCCGCGTCTTCGATGTCCAGTCCCCGCTGAGCAAGCTGTGCGACCTCAAACCGGCCCAGACGCCCAACGTCGACAAGTTGATCCCCACCGCCGACTGGTCCTCCACGGAGGGCTTCGGCTTCACCGACAACTTCATGTCGCAGATCATCGGCAACATCGATGTCCCCGCCGATGGCGCCTACGCCTTCCGCCTGATCAGCGACGACGGCTCCCGGCTGCTCATCGGCGGCAAGAAGGTCATCGACCACGACGGACTGCACGCCGCCGAGCCCAAGGACGGCGAGATCACCCTCACCCCCGGCTACCACCCCCTGCGGATCGACCACTTCGACCGCGGTGGCGACCAGCAGGTCACCCTCCAGTGGAAGCCGCCGGGCGCCGCCGAGTTCACCCTCGTCCCGAACTCCGTGCTCAGCACCGACGCCGGTGTCGTCCGGGTCACCGCGCCCGGCCGCAAGGAGTGTGAGGGAAGCTACGACACTCCCGGTGACGGCCTCCCGCTGACCTCGGTCAACCCCGGCTACACCCTCACCGATCTGCGGCCCGGGGGCTTCGAGCCGCAGGTGTCCGCGATGGACTGGCTGCCGGACGGCCGCCTCGCCGTGACCACGTGGGGCGGCAGTGCCAAGACGCAGGGGGAGGTGTACGTCCTCGACCACGTCACGGGTGACACCGGACCCGAGAAGGTCACGTACCAGAAGATCGCCGAGGGCCTGAGAGAGCCGATGGGGATCAAATACGTCGGCGGAAAGCTGTACGTCTCGGAGAAGCACCAGCTCACCGAGTTGTCCGACACCGAGGGCGGCAACACCCCGGACGAGATCCGCAAGGTCGCCGAGTGGCCGTACGGCGGAAACTTCCACGAGTTCGCCTTCGGACTGCTCTACGAGCGCGGAAACTTCTATCTCAATCTGTCCGTCGCCATCAACGAGGGCGGTGCGACGACCGATCCGCAGCCCGCCCAGAACCGTGGCACCACCATCAAGGTGAACAAGAAGACCGGAAAGGTCAGCTACCTGGCAGGCGGCCTCCGCACCCCGAACGGCATCGGACGGGGCCCGGAGGGCGAGCTGTTCGTCACCGACAACCAGGGCGGCTGGCTGCCCGCCTCCAAGCTGGTCCACATCAAGCAGGACCGGTTCTTCAACCACCACACCAACCCGGACGGCCCGTTCGACGACCGCGCGGTCACCAAGCCGGTGCTCTGGCTGCCGCAGAACGAGATAGCCAACTCGCCCAGCACACCGATGCTGATGAAGAAGGGGCCTTTCGCCGGGCAGATGCTCTTCGGCGACGTCACCTACGGCGGACTCCAGCGGGCCGACCTGGAGAAGGTGGACGGCGCATACCAGGGCGCGGTGTTCCGGCACACCCAGGGCCTGGAGGCGGGCATCAGCCGGATCTCCACCGGACCGGACGGGGCGATCTACGCGGGCGGCCTCGGCGCCGACGGAAACTGGGGCCAGGAAGGCAAACTCCGCTTCGGCCTGCAGAAACTCACGCCGAACGGCAAGAGCGCCTTCGACATCAAGACCATGCGCGCCACCCGCGACGGCTTCGAACTCACCTACACCAAGCCCCTGTCGGAGGAGACCGCCGCCAAGCTGACGAGCGGCGCCTACTCCGTCGAGCAGTGGCGCTACGTCCCCACCCCGGCGTACGGCGGCCCCAAGGTCGACGAGGAGACCCTCCCCGTCACGGCCGCCCGGCTCTCCGACGACCGGCGCAAGGTCCGGCTCACCATCCCCGGCCTGAAGACCGACCGGGTGGTGCACGTGCGCTCACCGCGCCCGTTCTCCTCGGCCCAGGGTGAGCAGCTCTGGTCCACCGAGGCCTGGTACACCCTCAACGCGCGCCCGGGGCCCGAGCAGCCCGTCACCTCGTACGACGCCGAGTCGGCGCGGCTGTCCGGCGGGGCGGACATCGACACCGAGCACGCCGGTTACACCGGCGGTGGCTTCGTCGACGGCTTCGGAACCCCGGGCGCCACCGCCACCTTCGAGGTCGACGCACCCGCGAAGGGCGGCTACGACGTGGCACTGCGCTACGCCAACGGCCCCAACCCCTTCACCGGCACCAAGACGATCGGCGTCAGTGTGGACGGCGGGCAGGCGCGGCAGACCAGCCTCCCCGCCACCGGCGCCTGGAACCGCTGGTCCACCAAGACCGAGCGGTTCACCCTGCGCAAGGGCCGCAACACCATCACGTACACCTACCGGCCCGAGGACACCGGCCACGTCAACCTCGACATGATCGAGGTACGGAGACCCGGCGGCCGCGTCGACCTGTTCTCCGGCGGCAGCGCCTCCACCGCCTGGCAGCACACCGACGGCCGTGGCGTCCAGTGGCCGCACACCGCCGAGGACTCCATCGAGGTGTGCTGCGGCGACATCCGCACCAAACAGGCCTATCGCGACTTCCGGCTGCACGCCGAGTTCCGGGTGCCGAAGCTGCCGGACGACGTCACCGGGCAGGACCGCGGGAACAGCGGCGTCTACCTCCAGGAGCGGTACGAGATCCAGATCCTGGACTCCTTCGGCGTCGAGAAACTCGCCCAGGACGAGGCCGCGTCCATCTACAACAAGAAGGCCGCCGACCTGAACGCCGCCACCGCGCCGGAAACCTGGCAGACGTACGACATCGTCTTCCGCGCGGCCCGTTTCGACACCGAGGGCCGGAAGACCGACGACGCCAGGATCACCGTCGTGTGGAACGGGAAGAAGGTCCACGACAACGTGGCGGTGGACGGCCCGACCGGCGGCGGCGACCCCGAATCGGCCGCGGCGGGCGCGATCCGGCTCCAGGACCACGGCAACAAGGTGCGCTTCAGGAACCTCTGGATCGAACCGCTGGACTGACGGCCCCGAAAGAACCCAACTGACCAGCACAGACTGGCGAAGGGGTCACTCGATCGTGATTTCCTCCCCCGTTCGTGTCCGCGGTGGCGCGAGGCTCTGCACGGCGGTGTGTGGCCGCCGCCCGGACGCGCAACGGTGGGGGAGATCGCATGAGTCAAGAGTCGGGACGATACGGGGGCCGGGACAGCCAGGCGCTGGTGCTGGCCGCGGGGCTGGCCGATCTGGCCGTGAGCACGCTGGGTTCGGCCCTGGGGACGGTACGAGGGCTGCTGCGCCGCTCGGACACCGGGGAGCTGGCGGCGGAGGCCGAGCATGACCTGATGGCGCGGGGGCGCCTGGTGCTGGACCGGTACACGGCCGTGCCCCCGGCCCACCTGGAGGTCCTTGCCCGGCACGCGCGGTCCCGGAGGGCCACCGATGACGTGTGACCCGTGGGAACCGGGCGCGTACAAGGACCGCGTCGATGAGGTGCTGCTCGGCTTCGTCGCCCAGGAGGCCGACGAGTTCGCGGCGATCGACCCGAGCCTGAGCGCGGTGGCCGAGGCGCTGGAGGCGGCGGCCGCGGGCGGCAAGCGGCTGCGGGCGGCCTTCTGCTACTGGGGATGGCGTTCGGTCGGACAGCCGGACAGCGACGCTCTGGTACGGGCGGCCGCCTCCATGGAGCTGGTGCACGCGGCCGCGGTCGTGCACGACGACCTCATCGACGACAGCCCCCTGCGGCACGGGCGGCCCACCGTCCACATCGCGCTGCGCGACGCCGTGGGGAACCGCCCCGGCGACGACGCGGCAGCGCGGTCGCTGGCGATGCTGGTCGGGGATCTGCTGATGGCGCTGGCCGGGCAGCTGTTCGCCACCAGCGGCCTGCCCGCCGCGTACACCGTCCGGGCCCGCCCGCTATGGACGGTGATGGCCCGTGAACTGATCGCGGGCGAGTGCCTGGAGATCCTGCGCACCGGAGCCGGTCCGGACGGCGCCGACACCGAGGCGTCGCTGAAGGTGATCCGCTACAAGGCCGCCAAGTACACCGTCGAGCATCCCCTGCTGATCGGTGGCGCCCTGGCCGGAGCGGGCGCGCGGCTGCGCGAGGGCTACTCCGCGTACGGACTGCCGCTGGGCGAGGCGTTCCAGCTCCGGGACGACCTGCTCGGCCTGTTCGGGGACCCGGAGCGCACCGGCAAGGTCAACGCCGACGATGTGCGCGGCCAGCGGCCCACGGCGCTGCTGGCGGAGACGTGGCGCCTCGCCGACGACGCCGAACGGGAGCTGCTGCGTGCGCTGTTGGGCCGGAGCGATCTCGACGCGGACGGCCTGGACGCGGTGCGCGAGGTGATGCGCCGTCTGAGGGCGCCCGACCGTATCGAGGACATGATCAGGGCGCGCGTCGAGGAGGCGCTCGACGCCCTCCACGGGCTGGACGTACCGGCACACGCCACCACCGCCCTGACCGCGCTGGCGCATTCGGCGGCGGTCCGCCTGTCGTGAAGGCGACGCCGTGAAGGCGACGCCGTGAAGACCATCCCGTAAGACAAGGAGCCCTGCCATGACCTACACCGAGGCATCGATGGACGCCCTGCGGCAGGCCGGTGACGAACTCGCCGACGCCACCGTCGCCGCCCTCTTCGAACGGGGCGAGGTCGGCAAGTTCAACACGCTGATGCGCTACGTCTCCACCGCGGGCGCGCCCCTCCCGGACGGGCTGCCCGACGTGGCGCGCGAGTACCTGGAGGCCACCAGCGCACCGCCGTCCTGGGTGGACTGGTCGGAGATGGAGAAGGCCCGGCTGTTCTTCATCGACAACAACGTCCACATCACCACCGCGCTGTCCTTCGCCTCCATGCCCGCGTGCTATCTCGTCCCGCCCGTCGCGAAGCTGCTGTCGACCACCCACGGGCTGAAGTACCCCTCCAAGCGGATGGCGGAGACCGGCCAGTTCACGGTCTACCTCATGCAGCCCGACGCCTTCGAGGCGGGCAGCCGCTTCATCCCGGCGGCCCAGAAGGTCCGCCTCCTGCACGCCTCCATCCGCCACCACCTCAAGAGCGAGGGCCGCTGGGACACCGGCGCCGACGGGACACCGATCTGTCAGGAAGACATGATCGGTGGGCAGATGTTCTTCTCGATGCTCGTCCTGGACAGCCTGCACCGTCTCGGCATCCACATGTCCCAGGAAGGCGCGGAGGCCTACTACTACGCGTGGCGGGTGGTCGGCGCCATGCTCGGCGTCGCCGAGGACGCCGTCCCCAAGACCCTGGACGAGGCCCGCCAGTTCCTCGACCTGTACATGGTCCGCCACATGGGGCCGTCCGAGGCGGGCACGACCCTGACCCGGCAGCTGATCGACCTGTACGAGGAGGTGGTGCCCGGCACCTTCTTCGACCCGATCGTCTCCGCCCTCATCCGCTACCTCATCGGCGACACCTGCGCCGACTGGCTCCAGGTGCCGCGCACACCGTGGGACACCGTCACCAAGGCCGTGCCCCAGCTGCTCGGCGTCCTGGAGAGCATCGAGGACCGCTCCCCGCTCGGCGCCTGGGCCCTGGACCGCCTCGGCCACCTCACCGCCGTCTTCGAGCTGTCCTCCCTCACCCGTGGACGCGTCATGCACTACGCGGTCCCCGAACAGCTCAAGAAGGACTACGGGGTCTCCAGCGCGGTACTCCGCACCCACCGGTGGGCTCCTCCGGCCGCCACCGTCTCCTGACGACCCAGCCTGGACCTACCGTCCGAGGTGGAACCGGATGGCGGTGCCGTCCGGGCCGGTGTGCACCCGGACCAGATCGGCGACCTGGTGCACCATGAGCAGGCCCCGGCCGCCGAGCTGACCGGGCGCGGCCGGGCGCCGCCCGGCCAGCGGGTCGCTCAGGCGGCCGCCGTCCTCGACCTGGCACAGCACCTGCCCGGCCCGCGCCCAGACCCGTACCGTGCCGTGGCCGTCGCCGTGCACCACGCTGTTGGTGGTCAACTCGGCGACGGCCAGGGCCAGATCGCCCAGCCGCTGCCCGGTGAGGCCGAACCGCTCACCGGCCGCGACCGCGAAGTCGCGGGCGACTGGCAGCCGGTCCGCGTCGAAGGAGAAGACGGCGATCCCGGCGGGCGGGGGCAGCGGCTCGTTGTGCGCCGCGATGGCCTGCTGGGGCGCGTAGCCGTGGCTGGGGCGCTCCCGGCCGTCCTCGATGACCACCGGATGGGTCAGCCACGCGTCGCCGAGCGCGTCGGCGTCCAGCCCGCCCGTGTCGTACGGGCACAGGATGGTGACCGCGCGGCCGAGGAAGGCCAGGTTGATCAGCGCCTCGTGCTGGACGCACGCGCCGTACTCGGCCGCGGTGCGCCCCGCCCAGATGGGTTCGCCGATGATCCGTACCCGGCCGCCGGGATGCCGGTCCGCGAAGTCCCGCAGCACGGCGGGGATGATCCGCCCGGGATTGCGCCCGGCCTCGGCCATGTCGAGGAACCGCACGCGCTCGCCGTCCCGCCCCAGCGCCGCTCGCAGCAGCCGGAGGTTGGCGCCGGGCACGGCCACCGCGACCGGCTCGGCGGCGCGCAGCCCGTCGAGCACGAACGGCAGGGTGCCCGCCAGATAGTCCTCGTCGTCCCGGTAGAAGAGGGCCGGGTGGACGAAGGGATCGGCGACGGCTTCGGCGCTCACCACGGCCTCACCCCGATCACGGACGGACAGGGCCCGGATCCGGCCCCGGACGACTCCGGACGAATCGCCCAGTAGGCGGCCGGAGGTCCGGACCACCCTACCCAAGGGGGCCCGGCGCGACCGTACGCGGCTCCGAGGGGGCGGGCGCCGGGCCGCGGAGTGGGAACCGGCCAGCTGACGCGAGCCCGTTCTCCGCACAACAAGGACAATAGTTGCCGCATGGCAAATGTGGCAGTATGACGCATCGGAGCGTCTGATCACTCCCGGGCCGAAGGCTCACCGGTCCCTGAGGGGCACCCGGTGGGCGGGACCGCTACTCGAGGGGCGGAGAACCATGGTGGCGAGTTCTGGCACGGGGCAGCGCACCGCGGCGCGCACGCCCAAGAGCCGTGGTGTCGGCACGGTCGCGGAGCCGGAGTTACGGCAGTTGCTGGTGGGCCTCACGGCGGTCAGGGACGGCGACTTCGGCACCCATCTGCCGACCGACCGGGACGGCCTCCTGGGCGAGATCGCCACGGTCTTCAACGGCATGGTCGACCAACTGTCGCTGTTCACCTCCGAGGTGACCCGGGTCGCCCGGGAAGTGGGCACCGAGGGCCGTCTCGGCGGCCAGGCCGCGGTGCCCGGGGTGGACGGCACCTGGAAGGACCTCACCGACTCGGTCAACGCCATGGCGGGCAATCTGACCACGCAGGTGCGCGACATCGCCCAGGTCGCCACGGCGGTGGCCAAGGGCGATCTCTCGCAGAAGATCACGGTCGTGGCCCGGGGCGAGATCCACGAGCTGAAGAACACCATCAACACGATGGTGGACGAACTGTCCTCGTTCGCGGCCGAGGTGACCCGGGTGGCCCGCGAGGTCGGCACCGAGGGCATTTTGGGCGGCCAGGCCCAGGTGCCGGGCGTCGGCGGCACCTGGCGCGACCTGACCGACTCGGTCAACTCCATGGCGGGCAACCTCACCGCCCAGGTGCGGTCGATCGCGCGCGTGGCCACCGCGGTGGCGCGGGGCGATCTCACGCGCAAGATCGACGTCGATGCGCGGGGCGAGATCCTGGAGCTGAAGACGACGATCAACACGATGGTGGACCAGCTGTCCTCGTTCGCCGCCGAGGTCACCCGCGTGGCCCGGGACGTCGGCACCGAGGGCCGTCTCGGCGGGCAGGCCGATGTCCAGGGCGTCTCGGGCACCTGGAAGGACCTCACCGAGTCGGTCAATGTGATGGGCGACAACCTCACCGCCCAGGTGCGGTCCATCGCCGAGGTCACCACCGCCGTGGCGCAGGGCGATCTGTCGCAGAAGATCCGGGTGGACGCGCGGGGCGAGATCCTGGAGCTGAAGGAGACCATCAATACGATGGTCGATCAGCTGTCCGCCTTCGCCGACGAGGTGACCCGGGTGGCCCGCGAGGTCGGTACCGAGGGCAACCTCGGCGGCCAGGCCACCGTCCGGGGCGTCTCGGGCACCTGGAAGGACCTGACCGACAACGTCAACGTCATGGCGTCCAACCTCACCAGTCAGGTGCGGTCCATCGCCCAGGTGGCGACGGCGGTGGCCCGCGGCGACCTCTCGCAGAAGATCACCGTCGAGGCCAAGGGGGAGGTGGCCGCGCTCGCCGGGGTCATCAACACCATGGTGACCACCCTGTCGGCGTTCGCGGACGAGGTGACGCGGGTGGCCCGTGAGGTCGGCACCGAGGGGATCCTCGGCGGCCAGGCGCAGGTGCCCCATGTGGCGGGCACCTGGAAGGACCTCACCGACAACGTCAACTCCATGGCGAACAACCTCACCAACCAGGTCCGCAACATCGCCCAGGTCACCACCGCGGTGGCGCAGGGCGATCTCACGCGCAAGATCGATGTGGACGCGCGGGGCGAGATCCTGGAGCTGAAGACCACGATCAACACGATGGTGGACCAGCTGTCCTCGTTCGCCGCCGAAGTCACCCGCGTGGCCCGCGAGGTGGGCAGCGAAGGGCGGCTCGGCGGCCAGGCCGAGGTCGAGGGCGTCTCCGGGACCTGGAAGCGGCTGACCGAGAACGTCAACGAGCTGGCCGGAAACCTGACCCGTCAGGTCCGGGCCATCGCCGGGGTCACCAGCGCCGTGGCCGAGGGCGATATGACGCGCTCCATCACGGTGGACGCCTCCGGCGAGGTCGCCGAACTCAAGGACAACATCAACGCCATGGTGGAGTCCCTGCGCGAGACCACCCGGACCAACCAGGAGCAGGACTGGCTCAAGACCAACCTCGCCCTCATCTCCGGGCTGATGCAGGGCCAGCGCGATCTGACGGTCGTCGCCGACCTGGTCATGGACCGGCTGACCCCGCTGGTCGGCGCCCAGTACGGTGGCTTCTACCTCGCCCACGACACCCCGGACGGGGTGGAGCTGCGGCTGCTCGGCTCGTACGGACTGCCCGTCGCGGACGCCGGGGACCGGCCGGTGCGGTTCCGGCTCGGCGAGTCGCTGGTCGGGCAGGCGGCCCGCAGCCGCCGCACCATCGCCATCGAGCAGCTTCCGCCCGGCTACGTCACCGTCTCCTCGGGACTCGGCGCGGCCGAGGCGTCCAGCCTCCTCGTCCTGCCCATCGTGGTCGAGGAGCAGATCCTCGGCGTCATCGAAGTGGCCTCGGTCAGCCGGTTCACCCAGGTCCACCGGGACTTCCTGGACCAGCTCATGGAGACCGTCGGCGTCAACGTCAACACCATCGTGGCCAACGCCAGGACCGATGAGCTGCTGGAGGAGTCCCAGCGGCTGACCGCCGAACTCCGGGCACGCTCCCAGGAGTTGCAGGTACGCCAGGACGAACTGCAGAACTCCAACGCCGAACTGGAGGACAAGGCCGCCCTGCTGGCCGCGCAGAACCGCGACATCGAGACCAAGACCCGGGAGATCGAGCAGGCGCGCCAGGAGCTGGAGGAACGGGCCCGGCAGCTCACCCTGGCCTCCAAGTACAAGTCGGAGTTCCTGGCCAATATGAGCCATGAGCTGCGCACTCCGCTCAACAGCCTGCTGATCCTCGCCCAGCTCCTGGCGCAGAACCCGGCCCGGAACCTCACCGCCAAACAGGTGGAGTACGCGGGCGTCATCCACTCGGCGGGCTCCGATCTGCTGCAGCTGATCGACGACATCCTGGATCTGTCCAAGGTCGAGGCCGGGAAGATGGACGTCGAGCCCGAGCGGGTGCCGCTGCGGCGGCTGCTCGACTACGTGGAGGCCACGTTCCGTCCGATGACGGCCCAGAAGGGCCTCGACTTCCGCATCAGCGTCTCGCCCGCCGTCCCCGCCGAACTCGTCACGGACGACTCGCGGATGCGCCAGGTGCTGCGCAATCTGCTCTCCAACGCGGTCAAGTTCACCGAAACCGGCTCCGTGGAGCTGCGCATCGCGCCCGCCGCGGAATCCGATCTGCCCCGGGAGGTGCGCGGCCAGGGGCCCGCCCTCGCGTTCCGGGTGGTGGACACCGGGATAGGCATCGCCGAGCAGCAGCTCGAAGCCATCTTCGCCGCGTTCCAGCAGGCGGACGGCACCACGAGCCGCAAGTACGGCGGCACCGGGCTCGGCCTCTCCATCAGCCGGGAGATCGCCCAGCTGCTGGGCGGGGCGGTGCACGCCGCCAGCACGCTCGGCGAGGGCAGCACCTTCACCTTCTACCTGCCCGTCGGCAGGTTCTCCCTCCCCGGCCTGGTGTCGCGGGGCGCGGACGGGCCGGAGCGCTCCCCGGCCTCGCAGGCCACCGGTGTGCGGGAGCAGCGACGGGTGCTCGTGGTCGAGGAGCGGCCGCACGGGCTGCTGTCGCTCCTGGTCGAGAGCGCCGTGGTCGAGATCGGGGCCGGTGGAGCGGCCGCCGACACGGTGCGGGTGCGGACCGTGGCCGATCCACGGGAGGCCGCGGCGGCGCTCGCCGACGAGCCGTGCCACTGCGTCGTCCTCGGCCTCGACATGCCCGACGAGGCGGCCCTGCGCTTCCTCGACGAGCTGGACCGCGTACCGGCCGCCCGGCAGGTGCCGGTCCTGGCCCACCACACCCGGCGGCCGGACCCCCGGTCGAACCGACGGGTCACCGACCGCTTCCAGGGCGAGCGGTGGGAGCTGCTGCCGAGCCTGGACGAGCTGCGCGAGCGCGTCGTCCTGTATCTGACGGCCGACCGGCCCATCGATGTCCCGCCGTTGATGCCGTCCACCCGCTCCGTGCTGGACGTCCCCGTCTCCGTGCCCGCGACCGGGGGCGCGGACGGCGACCTCGCCGGGCGGGGGGTGCTGATCGTGGACGACGACGCCCGTAATGTCTACGCGCTCACCGGCATCCTGGAGCTGTACGGCATGCGCGTCCTGCACGCCGAGAACGGGCGCATGGGGCTGGAGATGCTGTCGCGCCACTCGATGGTCGAGCTGCTGCTGATGGACATCATGATGCCCGAGATGGACGGCTACGCCGCCACCGCGGCCATCAGAGCCATGCCCGAGTACGCCGATCTGCCGATCATCGCGGTGACCGCCAAGGCCATGGCGGGCGACCGGGAACAGACGCTGGCCGCCGGGGCCAACGACTACATCACCAAGCCCCTGGACGCCGATGAGCTGGTGGCCTGCGTGCGCCGCTGGCTGAACCGGTGAGCGGGCACGAACGGCGTCTGGCCGCGCTGGCGGCCACGGTCGAGCGGCTGCGCGGCGAACTCACCACGGCACAGCAGGCCGCGGACGCGCGAGCCCTGATCGGCATCGCCACCGGCATCCTGGTCGAACGCGGCCACGGCGGCCCGACGGGGGCCGCCCGCCATCTGGAGGAGCTGGCCGAGGCCGCCGGGCTGCCGCTTCTGGAGCTGGCCGCCGACGTGGTCGACGGAGCCGCCGGGGACACGGTCGCCCGGGCCCTGTCCGGTGCGGTGCGGGGACCCGGCGGCGGACACCCCAGCCCGCCGGACGTCCTCCGGGTGCGGGCGGCGGAGGCCAGTTCGCTCACCGGCGACCCCCAGACGGTGGTGGACACGCTGATCGAGCAGGTGCTCGCCCCGCTCGGCGTGAGCGCGGTGGCGCTGTGGGCCGTGGTGTCCGGCGGCGCGCTGGCCCTCGCCGGACACGCGGGCTTTCCGCCCGGCGAGGCCGAGCGGTGGCGGTTCGTCCCGCCGGGCCTGGGGGTGCCCGCCCCCAGCGCGCCGTGACCGAACGGCGGACGCAGTGGTGCGCGGCGATGCCCGCCGACGCGGCCGCCATCGGACGGCGCCACGGCGTCGACGGCGCCCGTGCCGTACTCCCGGCCGAGCTGGGCGGCCGGGTCCTCGGCGCGCTCGAGGTGTGCTGGCCCCATTCGCGGCCCCCGCTGTCCGCCCCGGTCAGCCGCCAGTTGAACGCACTGGCCGAGCTGTGCGCCCACGCCCTGCCCGGTACGGAGGAGAGGGCGGCCGGGACCACCGAGGACCCGGCGCTCCCGGCCGGTCCCGCGCGGGATCTCGCCGATGGACTGCTCGACCCGGTGCTGATCCTGCGCCCGGTGCTCGACGACCAGGACCAGGTGACGGACTTCGCCATCGCGTACGTCAACGAGCGCTTCGCCGACCCCGCCGGGCGGCCACGCGCCATGATCACGGGAATGCGGCTGCTGACGGCGTACCCCCTCATGGCCTGCGACGGCGGTCTGTACGAGCACGTGCTGCGGGTCCACGCCACGGGCGAACCGTTCCGCGCGGAACGGCTCGCCCTGCGGGTCCTGGTCGACGATGTGTCCCTGACCGGGCTCCTCACCGTGGGCATCGGCCGCCACGAGGACGCGGTGCTGCTGAGCTGGCGGCTGGAGGACGAGGCGGCACGGATGTCCGCGCTGCTCGAACACGTCCAGCGGCTCGGCCGGATCGGCGGCTTCCAGGAGGACGCGGTCAGCGGCGAGATCCTGTGGAACAGACATCTGTTCTCGCTCTTCGGCCTCCCGCCCACCGCGTCCCCCGTGCCGGTGGAGCGGCTGCACAACCACGCGCACCCCGATGACTCCGTGGCCATCGGCCGCTTCCTGCGCACCCTGCTGCACCACCGCCACTCCGCCTCGACCGCGTTCCGGCTCCAGCCGGCCGACGGAGTCGTCCGCCATATCCGGGTCGTCGCGGAGCCGGTGACCGATCCGGCCGGGAACCTGCTCGCGGTGCGCGGGGCCTACCAGGACTTCTCCAGCCAGCACTGGACGGAGGTGGCGCTCGCGGCCACGCGGGACCGGCTCGCCGACACCGAGCAGCACGCCGAGGAACGCAACCGGCTGGCCCTCCAGTTGCAGCGGGCCATCATGCCCTCGTCCCACGCCCCGGTCGATATCGCGGGACTGCATGTGGCGGTGCGCTACCGCCCGGCCGAGGAGGGACATCTCGTGGGCGGCGACTGGTACGACGCCGTCGTCCTGCCCCACAAGAAGGTGCTGCTGGCGGTCGGCGATGTGGCCGGACACGGCATCGAGGCGGCGACGGGCATGGTGGTCCTGCGCAACGCGCTGCGCGGACTCGCCGCGACGGGAGCGGGACCGGCGCGACTGCTGGGCTGGCTGAACACGGTGACCCACCATCTCACCGAACACGTCACGGCCACCGTGGTCTGCGGCGTCTACGATCCGCAGAACCGCGTCCTGCGGTGGGCGCGGGCAGGCCATCCGCCACCGGTCCTCATCCACCAGAGCACCGCCGCCGCCCTGCCGCTGCCCGGCGGCATCCTGCTGGGCGCGGTCGCCGAGGCGGAGTACGAGGAGAGACGGCTCAGCCTGGTGCCCGGCGACCGGCTGCTGATGTACACCGACGGGCTGATCGAACGCCGGGACCGGTCCGTGGAGAAGTCGCTCGAACAGCTCCTGGCCACCGTCGGCGCCGCCACCCGGGGACTGGGCGAGCACCTCGATGTCCTGCTGACGCACGCGCGCTCCGACACCGACGACGACACCTGCCTCATCGGTATCGACGTGGGCTGAGGCGACGCCGTCGGCGCGTCCTGCAAGCCAGGCCGATGCCGATGCGTCTTCTCAGATCAGTGCATGGCCGGTCCGGGCCACACCGCGGAGGCGTCGTCGCGGCCGGGGTCCGGGAGGCGGACGGGGCGGACGGGGAGGGTGCGGGTGCGTCCTTCCGCCACCGCCGTCCAGGGGGCGGGGTGGCCCGAGTAGCACAGGGTGGTCAGGGCGAAGACGCCGTCGGCGTAGACCTCGACGTACTCGCCGACGGTGAGAACCCGCAGGGAGGTGGCGGGTTCGGTCAGGACGGTCTCGCCCAGCGGTACGCCTGCGGGGCCGGTGATCCAGAGGTTCTCGCCGTCGCAGCCGACGACCAGGGCGGGGCCGTCCTCGCCGGTGCGCAGGGTGATCTCCACGCGCCCGGAGACATCGATGTCACCGACGGCGTGCAGCGCCGGGTCCGTCGTCTCCTCCAGCAGCCAGGCGTCCAGGCCGGGCCACCACTCCAGGCGGGGTGCCGAACCTTCCTGTGTGACAAGGGACTTGGGCTGGGCCAGCATGCCGCGGCAGGGTTCGCCGGAGTTGGTGAGGCCGACCCGGCGGGGGGTGGTGTGCAGGACGACGCGGGAGCCGTCGGGGGCGGCGATGACGCGCGGGGCGTAGGAGCCGGTCGGGCCGAGCGGACCACGGCGGGTCCACGGTCCCCGCAGCCGGGGCGCGGTCCACGCCTCGAACCCGCGGGTCGCGCCGATCGAGCCGATCAGCAGCCAGCTTCCGTCGTCGAGGCGTTCGAGGACCGGGCACTCCAACTCGTCCACGTCGCCGGGTGAGATGAGCGGCGGGTGGACTGTCCAGTGCTCCAGGTCGTCCGACGTCGCCCACGCGACACAGCCGCTGACCTCGACGGGCAGCGACGCGTCGGCGGCGCAGACGACCATGACCCAGCCGTCCGACGCGTCGTCACGTACGACGAACGGGTCGCGCCATCCCATGCGTTCGCCGGTGCGGTACCAGCGGGCGTCCGCCTCGACGACCGGCCCGGTGCCGTGGCGGCGCCAGCCGGTGCCGTCGGTGCGGTCGGAGTACGCGAGACCGATGGACTGGAGCGGCCAGCCGCCTTCCGTCAGTCCGCTCACGCCCGTGTAGAACATCGCCATTCCGCCGCCGGAGCCGTGCCGGACGGGATGCATGGTCCACACCGCCTGCTGGTCGAAGCGTCCGGGCAGCCCATTGCCGAAGGCGGTGCTCTCGGGCCGCCAGCCGACCAGATCGCCGGAGGTGGCCCGGCCGTACGAGGTCTCCATCCTCAGGTGGTCGAACTCGCTTGTCCACGGGCCCTGGAGGTGCAGCACCGCGTAGGTGCCGTCGTCGTCGCGGAGCAGGGCGAAGTCGTTCACGCAGAGGCCGGGCGGGGCGTATCGCATGCGCAGTTCCTGTCGGCTCGCAGCGCTCAAACGCGTGCGCTGACCATGGAGTTCAAAGGTCTCGCTTAAGAATCGGCCCAAGTAAAACTCAACGCAAACGCTTGCGCAACAGTGAGGCCGGGCTTACGGTCTCGTCACCCCCAGATCACACCGATGTGAAACAGACGGGAGAAAAGCGCTGTGAGCGTCAGCATCACCGATGTCGCCCGCGCCGCCGGTGTCTCGGCGTCCACCGTGTCCCGCGCGCTGCGCGGCCAGCCGGGTGTCTCCGGCGAGGTCGCGGCGCAGATCACGGCAGTCGCCGCACGGCTCGGCTATACGGCGTCCCGTTCGGCGTCCAGCCTGGCCAGCGGGCGCACCTTCACCATCGGGGTGGTGGTGCCGTACGTGGGCCGCTGGTTCTTCGGCACCGTGCTGGACGCGGCCGAGCACGTGTTCAGCGCCGCCGGGTACGACGTTCTGCTGTACAACCTGGGCTCGCCGGAGACACGCAAGCGCTTCTTCACCAAGATGCCGGTCCGCAAGCGGGTTGACGCCGTGTTGTCGCTGCTCATCCCCGACGAGGAGGAGTCGGCCGCGCTGCGTCTCCTCGGGGTGCCGCTGGCCACTATGGTCGGCGGCGCCCGGCCCGGCTTCACCGTGGTCGGCATCGACGACCGGGCCGGGACGGAGAGCGCCGTCCGGCATCTGGTGAACCTCGGCCACCGCCGGATCGGCATGATCAGCGGGTCGAGCGGCCCGCAGCACTGGACCACGCCCATCACGCGCCGTCAGGCGTACCTGGACGTGCTTGCCGACGCCGGGATAGAGCACGACCCGGCGCTGGAGGCGGACGGCGACTACACCGTCGAGGGCGGCGAGCGGGCCATGACCGAACTGCTCGCCGCCTCCCGGCCGCCGACCGCCGTGTTCGCGCAGTCCGACGAGATGGCGATGGGCGCCCTGCGCGCCCTGCGGCGGCACCGGCTGACGGTGCCGGACGACGTGTCCGTCGTCGGCTTCGACGATCACGAACTCGCCGACGTGGTCGGGCTGACGACCGTGGCCCAGCCCGTCGCCGGGCAGGGCGCCGAGGCCGCCCGGCTGCTGCTGCGGCAGCTCGACGAGCCGGACGCCGGGCAGCCCGGACATGTGCGGATGCCCATCCGTCTCGTCCTGCGGGAGACCACCGCCCCGCCGCGCCCGCGCGGACCCCAGTGACCCCGGCTCCGCCGCCGGGCCCGAAGTCCCACAACCCCACGCCGGAACGCACCCGAGCACCACGGACCCTCGCACCGCACCGGAGGCACGAACCATGAGCGCGACCAACAGAAGGTACCGCCGCACCGCCTGTACGGGCGTGGCCCTCGTCCTGCCCCTCGCGGCGCTGGCCGCCTGCGGCGGCGGCAGCGGCGCCGACGCATCCGCGGAGGCGGGCAGCGGCAAGGGCACCATCAGCGTCTGGGCCCACCAGGGGCAGAAGAACGAGGACACCGCCCTGCGGAAGGCGGTGACGTCCTTCAACTCCTCCCAGCGCAAGATCAAGGTCGAGCTGAAGCTCATACCCGGCAACGACTACACCAAGACCATCACCGCCACCGACGCCTCCAAGCTTCCGGACGTGATGGAGTTCGACGGCCCGACCATGGCGAACTTCGTCTGGAACAAGAAGCTCGCCCCCATCGACTCCTACGTTTCCGCGAAGACGATGTCCAACGCCACCGACGCGGGCAAGGCACAGGGCGAGATCGGCGGCAAGCACTACGGGCTGGGCATGTACGACGCCGGGCTCGGCGTGTACGGCAACAAGAAGCTGCTGGACGCGGCCGGGGTGAAGTACCCGAAGAGCCTGTCCGACGACTGGACCGCCACCGAGTTCACGGCCGCGCTCAAGGCGCTCAAGGGCAAGGACTCCGACGGCAAGGTCGTCGACCTCCAGGAGAACAGCGGCTACGCCAACGAGTGGGGCACCTTCGGCTTCGCGCCGATCGTCTGGTCGGCGGGCGGCTCCCTGCTGAAGGACGGCAAGGCGGAGGGCGCCCTGGACACGCCCGCCGCGGTGTCGGCGATGAAGACCCTCCAGTCCTGGAAGCCGTACACCGACCCCAACACCGACGGCAACGCCTTCGCCAAGGGCCGCGTCGCGCTGAGCTGGGTCGGCCACTGGATGTACCCCGCCTACAGCAAGGCCCTCGGCAGCGACCTCGTCGTGCTGCCGCTGCCCGACTTCGGTAACGGCCCCAAGACCGGCCAGGGCTCGTGGGCCTGGGGCATCGGCGCGAACTCCAAGAACGCCAAGGCGGCCGGGGCCTTCCTCGACACCCTGCTGAACGACACCAACGTCACCGCGATGACGAAGGCCAACGGCGCCCCGCCCGCCACCAAGTCCGCGCTGGCCAAGAGCGAGCTGTACCAGCGGGGCGGCCCGCTCCAGCTCTTCGCCGACCAGCTCGCCAAGCCCTGCGGCGACAGCGACGCCACCACGTCCTGCGTCGCCGTGACCCGCCCGGTCACCGCCGGATACCCCACGGTCACCGCCAAGTTCAGCGACGCCCTGAACTCGATATACGGCGGCGCCGACCCGAAGAGCGCCCTGGAGAAGGCCGCCCGCGCCATCGACCGGGACTTCTCCGACAACGCCGGTTACAAGATCCCGTAATCCCGCAATCCCGTAGGACGCTTCGGCCGGGACGGGACCGCTCATGACGCGCAGGACGCGTACGGCGGCACGCCCGTCCCGGCCGGGAACAGGACACCCCCTGTGAAGACCGTGGAACCCGCGCCCGACGCGCCCGCCGCGCCATCGAGGAGGGAGCAAGGCCCGCCCATGAACTCCGTGAAGCGCTCGCGGCCGGTGCGCGAGAACCGGGACTGGGCGCACGGACTGCTCATGTCCACGCCCGCCGTCGCCGGACTCATCGCCTTCGTCGGCGTCCCGTTCGGCTACGCCGTCGTCCTCTCCTTCTACAACGTGCGCCTCGGCTCCCCGATGGAGCCCACCTTCTTCGGGATCGAGCAGTACCGGCGTCTGTTCACCGACCCGGACCTGTCCGGCCCGTTCCTGCGGGCCCTGCTCAACAACCTCACCTTCGCCGGGGTCGTCGTACCGCTCCAGACGGGTCTGGCGCTGGCCCTGGCCATCCTGCTCAACCGCAAGCTGAAGGCGATCGGTCTGTTCCGATCGCTGTTCTTCATGCCGGTCGTCTTCCCCATGACCCTGGTCGCCGTGATCTGGCGGCTCATCCTCGCCCGCAGCGACCAGGGCCTGCTCAACTCCGCGCTGCACACGGTGAGCTTCGGCAACTGGGGCGCCTTCGACTGGCTCGGCGACACCGCCACCGCGATGGCCTCGATCATCGTGCTGTCGGTGTGGCAGGGCGTCGGCTTCCAGATGGTCATCCTGCTCGCCGGGCTCCAGCAGATCCCCGGCGAGCTGTACGAGGCCGCCGAACTCGACCGGGCCACCCGGTGGCAGCAGTTCCGCCATGTCACCCTGCCCGGCATCCGCGGCACCCTGGTCTTCGTCGCCATGCTGACCTCCGTGCTGTCCTTCCGGGTCTTCGACCAGGTCTACGTCCTCATCCATGGCGGAGGCCTCGACGAGGACGCCACCCGCACGGTCATGTACCAGGCCGTCACCACCGCCTTCGACCAGAACAACATCGGCCAGGCGTCCGCGATCACCGTCGTCTTCTTCCTGATCGTCGTCGCCCTGACCCTCATCCAGCGCCGCGTCGTCCGGCCCGACAACGAGGACTGACCCACGATGGCCACGACCCGCGCGCCCCTGCGCCGTTTCGCCGACTACGCCGTCCTCAGCGTCCTGGCGTTCCTCTTCGTGCTGCCCGTCCTGTACCTGCTCCTGGGCAGCCTCAAGCCCTCGGACGAGGTGCTGAACGGCCTGAACGGCTTCCTCCCCACCCATCTGTCCTTCGACAACTACGCGACCGTCCTGGACGCCCTCAACTCCGACAGCACCGGCTACTTCTGGCGCTTCATGGGCATCTCGCTGCTCGTCGCGTTCGTGGTGGTGACCGGCGGTCTCTTCGTCAACTCGATGGCCGCGTACGGCATGTCACGGCTGAAGTGGCGCGGCCGGGAGGCCGTCTTCACGCTCGTGCTGCTGCTGATGCTCGTCCCGTTCGAGTCGGTGGCCGTGCCGCTCTTCTACATGTTCAACGACCAGCGCGACACCATCGCCATCCAGGCGGTCCCGTTCATCGCCAACGCCTTCTCGATCTACCAGTTCCACACGTTCTTCCGCTCGATCCCGCCGAGCATCGAGGAGGCGGCCCGGCTGGACGGCGCGGGCCCCTGGCGCACGTTCTTCGCGATCATCGTGCCGATGTCGAAGCCGGTGTTCGCCTCGGTCGCGATCCTCACCTTCCTCACCCAGTGGGGCTCCTTCCTGTGGCCGGTCCTGATGGTCTCCGACCCCTCCGTCCGCCCCCTCCCCCTGGAAATGAGCGTCTTCCAAGGCCAGCAACCCCCGGACTGGGGCCAGATCCTCGCCTTCGGTGTCCTCCTCGTCCTGCCCGTCCTGATCGTCTTCGCCTTTTTCCAGCGCTGGTTCGTCCAAGGCGTCGCCAGCTCCGCCGTCAAGGGCTGATCACTGAGAAGCACGTACCCTCGGTTCCGTGCCCCGCCACCCGAAGAAGCCCCGCCGTTTGGTTGCCGACGGGCGCGCGTACCTGTGGACGCTCCGCCACAGCCACCGCGTGCTGGACGGCGGCCGGGCCGCGGACTGCCGCGAGATCCTCACGCTGTACCCGCAACCGGCCGGCACCGGCGGCCCGCTGCGCATCGTCTTCGCCGAGGGGCCGGGCCGGTACGTCCCGGGCGGGTTCCCGCTGGGCTCCGGGGACGTGGGATATGTCCGGGGCGGCTCCCTGAACCTGCACGAACCGGGCGCCGTCCGGGCCCTGCTCGACGCGGCGTCAGCCCGCGGGTGGCAGCCGGGGGACCGGCGAGCGGCGGAGGTGGGCGGCTGGCCCCTGCTGGAGGCGGCGGCCGCAGCGCGAGGTTGAGGCAGCGGTCGGGCCGAAGAGGCTGCCGCGGGACGCGGCGGACCCGGCGGACGCGAGGGTCAGCCGACAGCGGTCGCCGGGTTCTCCAGGACCGCGCTCACGACGACGCCGAAGAGGTGATCGGCGCGTGGCGTGAGCGCGGGCTGATCGCCGAGCCAGGCGAGCATGGCCACCAGCGCGAACACATCGTCGCCATCGATGTCGCTCCGCGCCACGCCCGCGGCCTGGGCGCGGGTGAGGAGCCGCGCACCGGCCGCGCGCAGGGTGACGCACGAGGCGTGGAGTGCGGACTCGGGGTCCTCGATGGCGGCTGCCATCAGCACGGTCACGCCCCGGTACTCGGTCGTCCACGCGACACAGTCGCGCAGCCACGACACGAGAGCGTCTTCAGGCGAGCTGGACGTCTCCAGCCTGCCCGCCTTCGCCGTCAGGTCGTCGAAGCTCGTGCGGAGCAGGGCGTCGAGCAACGCCTCGCGCGTCGGGAAGTGCCGCAGCAGCGTCGCGAGCCCGACATCGGCCCGGCGCGCGATGTCGCGCAGCGACACGTCGGCGCCCTGCTCGGTGATGGCGGTGCCCGCAACGGCGAGCAGGTGGTCGCGGTTCTTCCTGGCGTCGGCCCGCATCTGTCCCTCTTGACTATCCGGATCAGTGGTCCATATATTCGGATCAGTGATCCGTTTATGTGGATCGCTGATCCGAATCAGCGTATCCCGCAGCACGAGCAGGAGAAGAACGATGCCGACCCACACGATGAGGGCGATCCGGCTGCATGAGCACGGCGGCCCCGAGGTGCTGCGCTATGACGAGGTGCCGATGCCCGAGCCGGGGCCGGGTGAGGTGCTCGTCCGCGTCCACGCGGTCGGCGTCAACCCTCCGGACTGGTACCTGCGCGACGGGATGTCCAACCTGCCACCGGAGACGAGGCCGAGGTTCAGCCTCCCCGTGATCCCGGGGACGGACCTGTCAGGCGTCGTCGAGGCCGTCGCCGCGGATGTGGACAGCCTCTCCGTCGGTGATGAGGTCTTCGGTCTCCTCCGCTTCCCGAGCTTCGACGGCAGCACCTATGCCGAGTACGTGGCCGCGCCCGCGTCGGACCTCGCACGCAAACCGGTCGGCATCGATCACGTACACGCCGCTGGTGCGCCGATGGCCGGGCTCACCGCGTGGCAGTTCCTGATCGAGCTGGGACACGATCACCCGTCGCCCTTCCAGGCGGCGAGGCATCGTCCGGTGCCACTTGACGCCGACACGACGGTGCTCATCAACGGCGCCGCGGGCGGCGTGGGGCACTTCGCGCTGCAGCTGGCGAAGTGGAAGGGCGCACGCGTCATCGCGGTGGCATCGGGCGCGCACGAAACGTTCCTGACCCAGCTCGGCGCCGACGAGTTCATCGACTACACCAAGGGCCGTCCAGAGGAACTCGTGCACGACGTCGACCTCGTTCTCGACACCGTCGGCGGCCCCGACAGCAAGCGTTTCCTGCGTACGCTCAAGCGCGGCGGCTCCCAGTTCCCCGTGTTCTTCGGCGAGTTCGACCACGAGGAGACCACGAAGCGGGGCGTCACCGTCACGGGCACCCAGGTCCGCTCGAACGGCGCGCAACTCGCCGAACTGGGACGCCTGCTCGACGCGGGCACGGTACGCGTCGCGATCGACAGCACGTTCCCGCTCGCGGATGCCCGGGCAGCGCACGAGCGGGCCGCCCGGGGGCACATCCAGGGCAAGATCGTGCTCACGGTCGCTTAGGGGCCGGGCCGCCCGCCCGGGACGTCAGGGGTGGGGGACCGGGGCGTAGACGCGCCGGAAGTGGCGTCTGGGGGAGATGCGCGTCGTGGGGGTGGTCCGGGCGCCGACGCGCTTCAGGATGCTGTCGCGGGCGGCCTTCAGGTCGGGGAGCAGACCGTCGAGGGACCGCAGATCGGCGAGGGCAGCGACCAGCAGATCGGCGGTGTGGCCCGCCCCGCAGCGTCGGCCCGCGAGCACCGCGCCGACGATGGAGTCCCGTTGCAGGGACAGCCAGCGCGCGGCCGACTCCTCGTTCTCGAAGACGGGGGACGGGCAGCCGGACTTCGACGACGACGGCGGGCGGGTGTTGCCGGGCCGCTGGCCAGGGGTGATCTGCTCGCACGCCCGGCCGTACCAGCGCAGCAGTTCGCGGAGCGCGGCGGTGCGGTCAGCCGGTGCCTCCTCCGCTTCGGCCACCTCCCGGGCCAGCGCCCGCACCAGGTCGTTGAGGTAGTAGCGGCCGGGGTTCGGGGAGGTCAGCAGCCGGGCGTCGACCAGCAGTTCCAGAGTGTCCTGAGCCTGGTGGACCGGGCAGTTCAGCATGGCCGCCACCGACTCGGGCGTGACCTCGGCCGCGCCCAGGACACCCAGGGCGCGGAAGGCCGCGTCGGGGGCCGGGGCCGCCGGATGGCAGACGTGGGAGGAGCGGGTGCGCAGGGCCGCGTACTCGGTGCGCAGACCGGCGCGTACGGAGAGATCGCCCACGCGCAGCTCGTCCAGTAATCGGCCGGACGAGGTGAGCCGTTCGGCCAGGTCGTCCAGGGACCACTGCTCCCGCGCCAGACAGCGCGCCCCGGCGATACGGATCGCCAGCGGCAGCCCGGCGCAGACGGAGGTGATGCGCTGGGCGGCGAGCGGTTCCTCCCGCACCCGGTGGTGGCCGACGATGCCGCCCAGCAGTTCCACCGAGGCGTCCTCGGGGAGCGGGCTCACCGTCACGGTGTACGCCCCCTCCAGATCCGCGAGATGGTTGCGGCTGGTGATGATCAGCCGACTGCCGCCCCGTCCCGGGATGAGGTGGCGGACCTGGGCGGCGTCCCGGGCGTCGTCGAGGACGACGAGCATCTCGCGGTCGGCGATCAACGACCGGTACAGACAGGCCCGTTCGTCCAGACCGGACGGCACGGCCGACTGAGGCAGCCCCAGATCCGTGAGGAACCGGGCGAGCACGTCAGCGGGCGAGGCCGGAGGGCCCGCGGCGTCCCGCAGGCAGGCGTACAGCTCACCGTCCTTGAACGTGTCCCGCAGGCCATGGGCCAGATGCAACGACAGCGCGCTCTTGCCCACACCGGGCCCGCCGGTGAGCGCCACGATCACGGCGCTCCCGGGGTCCCGTGGCGGGGAGCACAGCACGGAACGGAGCGCCGCAACCTCATCGGCCCGCCCGACGAGGGCCGTGGGCGCGACGGGCAGCTGCGCGGGCCGTGGCCGGTCCCGGGACGGCCGGAACCCACTGGCGCGCCGGTCGGCGGACGGCTGCGGCTCGTCGTCCCGCAGCACCCGCTGCTGCATGAGCCGCAGCTCGGGCCCGGGTTCGGTGCCCAGCTGGTCGACCAGCAGCACACGGGTGCGCTGGAACACCTGGAGCGCCTCGGCCTGCTGCCCCGAGCGGGACAACGCCAGCATCAGCCGGGCCGCCATCGGCTCGTCCAGCGGGTTCTGCATCACCAGCCGCCACAACTCGGGAAGCATTCCGTTGTGCCGTCCGAGTTCCAGCTGGACATCGATCCACTGGGCGACGGTCTGCCTGCGCAGCTCCTGAAGATGCCGCGCCTCGACGTCGCACAGGGTGGCGGAGGGGATGTCCAGCAGCGGTTCGTCCCGCCACAGCGACAGCGCCCGGTTCAGCTCATCGGCCCCGGTGGCCAGGTCGCCGGAGGCGATGGCGGCCTCGCCCGCGCGGCGGTGCGCGGTGAACCGGCCGAGGTCGCTTTCGTGCTCGTCCAGTTCGATGAGGTATCCCGGAGAACGCGTGACAATCCTCCGGCCCACGTCGTCGCCGAGTACGTTTCTCAGCCGCATCACATAGGTGCGCAGGGTGGCCGAGGCGCTGGAGGGCGGAACTCCGTCCCAGAGAAAGTGTGAGAGCCGGTCGATGGAAACGACATGGTTGGCATTCAGGAGCAACGCGGCAAGGAGGATACGTTGCCGGGACGCGGGAACGGTCAACTGCCGGGCCTCACAGGTGATGGTGAGAGGACCGAGAAGGGCGAAGTCCACAACTATCCATTCCGAGGTCGGGTAGTGCGGAGTCCTGGACCTGCCGCCTGACGACGCTCATAACGATGTTGGCGTCAAAACCTTAGGCCAAAGATCACGAGGAAACACCGGCAGAAGACCTAGTGTGGGCGCCCGGGACGTCTCAGTAATCCCCTCACCAACCCCCTACTCAGCAATAAGTGGACGAGGCGAGGGCCCGCAGCGGAACTCGCCGATGTCTGCCGAGGAGTGCTGTGGTGAGGCGGTAGGCGTCCACGAAGCCCCGGCCGCCGGTGTTCCGCCGCAGAAACGTCTCCGTGTCCGGCGCCTCCGGCGCATCGTCCCGGGCGAGCAGTTTCTCCGCACGGTCGATGAATTCCCGCAGCAGGTCCATGCGGAAGGACTGATCGCTGCCCTTGCCGAGCGACGCGATGAAGTACAGGCGCATGCCGAGACGGACGGCCTCCGGGGTTCCGTAGCCGCCCAGTTCGTCCGCGAGCCCGGCGGCCGTGTGCATGCGGTCCACGCCATGACGGCTGGACCGCACGACGCCGTCGAGCGGCACTCTGCTGAGGCAGAGGCGATGCGTTTTGGCGCCGAGCGCGCCGAAGACCTTCTGCAGCAGGATGTAGTCCTCGGTCAGCTCGCGGTCGTGGACGAGGACGATCTCGTCGTACTCCTCGGTCATCGGCACCAGATCGCGCAGGGCGCAGCCCAGGTAGTTGGGGTGTCCGGTGGCCGAGGTGATGGGGCGCAGCGGCAGGCCCTGGGCGGTGGCATCGAGATAGACGGGGCCCTTGTCGCAGCGGGTGTCCAGGCACAACCCGCGCTTGGAGAGGTAGTCGACCACCTCCTCCATTCCCATCCGGGGCGGCATTCTCCGGGTGATGCCCGGGTCGTGCAGCCCCAGCCAGTCGTAGTGGCCGCGCCAGATGTCCAGGACACGGCGGCTCACCGGATGGGTCCACCCGGTCTCCTCGACCGCGCGGACGTAGGGCTGGAGCGCCGCGTCCGGTGGCGGCGACGGCTGGGTCTGGAAGGCGGTGTAGAGGCTGCCGACGTCGTCCTCCGTGCACCGGGACGGGTCGATGTCCGGGCAGGCGCGGTCCAGGTACTCCCAGAAACCCGCGGTCTGGCGGGTGATGTTGAAGGTGGTGTGGCTGTACAGATAGTCGACGTCGGTCAGCAACCGCGTGGCGCGGAACATGGCGTCCACCCACAGCAGGCCCTTGAGGTGGCTGAGGCCCAGCGCCTTGGTGGGGGTCACGGTGACCGGAGCGATCAGCACCCTGGGCCGGTGCGGGGTACCGTCCGTCATCGCTGTGCGCCCGTCGCGGAGGCGGCGAAGCCCTCGGCGGCCGCTCGGGCGAACGCCAGCACCGAGGACGAGGCCCGCTCGGTGACCCACACCAGGCAGACGGGGGCGGGGTCCAGGTCGGTGACCGGTACGTAGACGACGCCCGGGTGGCTGACCGCGCGCATGGAGGCGATGGTGGGATGGACGGCCCGGCCCTCGGCGATCGCGGCGAACATGTCGGGTATCGAGTCGGCGGTACATCGCCGGTTGAGCGGTCGTCCCTGGGCCGATACGCGCGGGACGAGCTGGTCGTAGACGTCGGGCGGAAACGCCCCCGGACGCTGGAACATGTCGTAGTCCGCGAGGTCGTCACTGGTCACCGAGGCCCGGGAGGCGAGCGGGTGATCGGCGGCCACCGCGACGATGCGCTCTTCGGTGTAGAGCACGGGACCGGTGGTCAGATCCGGCTCGTCGACGCGGAAGCGCGTGATCATCACGTCTGCCTCGCCCGCGCGCAGCTTGCCGTACGGATCCGAGATGAGCGCTTCGGAGACGGTCACCGGGTGCCGGTGCCCGGCCTCTTCCGCCGAGGCGAGGATCTTCTCCACCGCGTCGGGGGACCCCGGATACACCAGCCGGAGAGGGCTGTCCGGGACGGTGTCTTCCATGGTCTCGGCGATGGTGGTGAGCAGCTGCTCGCGGTGGGGGCCGGGCGGCCGCAGCGGGCCGAGTTCCTCGCAGGCCCGGAGCACCCTCAGACGCAGGTCGGCCGGGGTGAGCGAGGACTCGGTGGGCGGCAGGGACATCTGCAGCCGCGCCAGATGGCGCCAGACCACCGGATCCCTGGTGGCGGCGGCGGAGACCTGCGCGAGGCTCAGACCGCCCGGCTCGGTCTCCGGCGGGGCGACGCCGTGAACCGCCCGGTTCCACAGGGCCAGTCGCTCGGCGTCGGTACGGACCGACTGCGCGAACCAGGGCCGGAAGTGTGCTTCGGCCGCCACGGCCGCCTCCCGGCTCTGCTCCTCGCCGACCTCCGGATACCGGCCGAGCACGTCTGCCAGCGCGTAGGCGTGTGACAGGCCCAGGGCGACGCCGCGCCCGTACAGCGGGTTGGTCACGCAGGCCGCGTCGCCGACCCGGAACAGCCCGTGCACCGGCTGCTGGCCGGGGTCCACGGCCGCGCCGCGCAGGACGTTGTCGGGCGACGGCATGACCCGGACACCGGAGATCGGCTCGGCGACACCGGGCTCCAGCCAGGGCTGGAAGAACGGATTGGCGGCCGCCGCGGCGTGGAAGACGGAATCCTCGCGCAGGGCACGCAGCGCGTCGTCGTCGGGGAGCACACCGTAGGTGATGCTGAAGGTGTTGTTGTCGCCCGGGTGGAGGAAGGCCGCATAGCCGTCCCAGACCGCCCCGGCCGCGTTGTCGCGGTTGAGGGGGCCGGGGAACTCGCTGGTCCGCAGCCGGTAGAAGCGGGCGTAGGCGGTCATGCGCGAGCGGTGCACGACATCCTCGGGCTGGGGCACGCCCTCCTTGGCCAGCCAGGTGCCGGAGAGGGAGCGCCGTCCCGTCGCGTCGATGACGAGGTCGGCGGGCAGGGGCGCGCCGGTCCCCGTCCGTACGCCGGTCACCCGGCGCGGTGCGTCGCCGCTGCCGGGGTCGGTCAGCACGAGGCCCTGGACGGCCACGCCGGTGCGCACCGTGATCCCGGGGCGCCGGGCGGTCTCCCGGCGGAGCACCAGCTCGAACGTACGGCGTCGGCAGGCGAGGACGGTGAGTTCATCGTCCCGCAGCTTCTCCGCACCGGCGTCCGTGACCGCGTCCGTACCGGCGTCGGCGTCGGCGCCGCTCGGCCGAGGCATGCTGCCACCGAGCCGCAGCGCCCTGGCACCGGCGTCGAGGAGCGCGGCGTAGATGTCGGGCGCCCGGTCCGCCAGCAGGTTGACGCCCCGGGAGGTGAAGGCGTGGGACTGGAGGCCCTGCGGGACGCCGGGGCGGTCCCAGCCGTGGTGCGCCTCGTCCGGGTCGGCGGGGAGCGGGCCGGGGTCCTTCTCCAGGACCGTGACGTCGTATCCCAGATCGCTCAGCGCGAGCGCGGCGGCGCACCCGGAGATGCTGCCGCCGATGACGACTGCGTGGGTCATGGTCACTTCCGCCGTCCGTTGACGAGGAACACCCGCTCGACGTCGGGCACATGGCGCGGGTGGACCGGGTCGGGCCACCGTCCGTAGTGCGCGGATTCCTCGCCGGGCTGCACCGCCTCGCCCTCGAAGCCGTATTCGGCGAGGAGGGCTTCCGGCTCGTCGTGCCCGTACAGCCAGGGGCAGCCCCAGCGTTCGAAGACCTCCAGCAGCGGCTTGACCGCCGGGGCGGTGAGGGCGGTGGCGCTGACCAGGTCCGCGGCCATCCGGCTGCCGGGCGCGGTCAGGTCCGCGACCTGGGAGAGCAGCCGCCGGGTGTGCTCCTCGGGGATGTAGTACAGCAGCCCTTCGAGCAGCCACAGGGAGGGCTGGTCCGGGCGGTATCCGGCCGCGATGAGGGCGTCGGACCAGTCCTCGCCGAGCAGGTCGGCGCCGATGAGGTGCCGGGTGACGTCCTCGTGCACCGGTACGTCGCCGAGGGCCGACTCCTTGGCCGCCAGGACGTTCGCACGGTCCAGCTCGAACAGCTCGATCGGCCGGGGCCAGGGCAGCCGGTAGGCGCGGGTGTCCATGCCCGCGGCCGCCATCACCACCTGGGGATAGTCGCCGTCCTTCACCTGGGCGAGGAGATAGTCGTCGAAGTACCGGGTGCGGATCGCGTTGTAGTCGAAGGTGCTCGGCACCTTCTGGTCGGGCTCGGTGCGGTTGGGCCAGGTCGCGTCGGAGACCTGGCCGAACAGGTCGGCCCCGATGGTGCCCGCGAGCCGGGCGGCGAAGGGGTCCTCGTACAGCCGGTCCGGCCGCTTGGTCTCCTTGGCGCGCAGGGCCGTCGTCAGCAGGGACGTCCGGGCGACCGCGTCGAATGGTTCCATGGTGGGTTGCTCCTTACAGGAGGGAATGTGAGGGAGAGAGCCAGCGGGTTCAGAACGATTCAATGGGCGAGCAGGCGCTGCCAGGCCGCGTCGTCGTGTCGGAAGACCCGGTCCTTGACCTGGGCCGGGCGGGTTCCGGCGGCCACCCGGTGCTGCCAGTCGCGGGCGAACGCGTCCGGGGCCACACGGTGGATCTCGGGGGCGGCCAGCCGGGCCGTCGTACGCGCCGACCGGTAGCCGGGGGCGGCGGCGCTGAGCGCCGTGTCGAGGGCACGTTCCAGGGCCGCGGTCTCCTGGTCCGCCCAGGGGAGGAACGGCTCCAGGGCGAAGGCGTACCGCGGTGTGGTGTTCCCGGTCCCGGGCGCGCCGACCACCCGGCAGGTGGCGTTGCGTACCTCAAGGCCGGTGGCCGCGAGCGCCGTGCGCAGGGCGGTCACCACATGGGACTCGCGCAGGCGCTCGCCGACGGCGTCGGAGAGGGTGCGCCGCCCGGCGTACTCGACCCGTGGGACGTCCCCGACCCGGTCGACCACCCGCACCACATCGCCGAGCGCGTACCGGTACAGGCCGCCGACATGGCTGATGACGGCGTGGTACTCACGGCCGGTCTCCAGTTCGTGGAACAGCTGGGTGGCGGAATCCGGCTGGAGGTCCTCGTCGGCGTCGACGAACTCCAGCAGCCCGCCGGTGATCGCCGGTGATCCGGCGGTCAGATGGCGGTCGAGCGCTACGGCCACGAAGCCCTCCGACGCGGCCACCGGGGCGGGCAGGGCGGTGACCCGGGGGCCGAACGCCTCCCGCAGCCGGGGCAGATAGAGCGAGGCCAGGCCGGTGGTCCAGCAGAACAGCAGCTCCATGCGGGGCCACACGTGGGTGGGCAGCAGCCCTCCCGCGCGCTCCGCCGCTCGCTCCAGCAGCCGGGCGCGGCCGGGGTCGGGGGTGCCGCCGGGGTGTCCGTCGACCGTGCCGTCGTGCAGGTCCTTGACCAACCGGGGCCACCACTGGACGAGTTGGTACGGCAGCGCGGCGACCATCGCCGGGTTGATGCCGATGACGCACCGCACGTCATGCTCGATCGCGGCGCGCAGCCGCACATAGCCGCGCTGCAGATGATCGGCGGGGTCCACGAATTCCGGCAGGGTCCCCCAGGGCGCACGGCTGCCGGGCTCCGCCGCGAGCGGTTCGCCGAAGGCCTGGCCGAAATCGACCTGGCTGGCGCCCAGATGGGGCTGGCCGGAACGGGTCGCGCCGATCGCGGGGGCAGGGTCGTGTTTGAGGTTGAGCGTGGCGTCGGGCCGCTGCACCGCCTCCGGGAAGTGCTCGACGAAATTGGCCCACGCCGCGTAGTAGAAGGGGAAGAAGGACGTGCGCATGAACTGCCGGGTGATCGGGATCTGTTTGCTCTCCCCGGTGCTGCCGCTGCTCTTGAAGAAGACCACGGCGGGATCCGCGCTGAGGACGTTCTGCCGCCCGGCGGCGGCCGACTCGATCCAGGGGGCGAGCGCCGCGTAGTCGGCGATGGGCACCGCCGCACGGTATTCGTCCACGCTGCGGCAGCGGGCGAACCCGTGCGCCTTTCCGAATTCGGTGTCCGCGTTCTCGCGCAGCATGGCGCCCAGCGACTCGTCCTGGGATCGCCGCGCGTTGTCCAGCGCGGCCCGCAGGCGGTCCCGCTCGTCCAGGACCCTGCTCCGGTAGGCGGAGAATGTTCCGCCGTTCACCGCGTCGTTCATCTCGGCCCCGTCAGCCATGTGCACCGTCCATTATCGCCTGTTCCACGAGATCCACGGATTTCTCGACGCAGTCGGACTGCCCGAGGGTGGTGACGTTCAGCCCGGCCACCTCTTTTCGCATGGCGTCGGCCAAATCGGCCTGAAAGGAGGTGAAGGACTCCTCGGTGGGCTTTTCGCCGTAGCACTCCATCAGGTTCGCGTCCGCGCCCCAGCCGCTGCGTTCCCAGGCGACGGCGGGTGCCACATCGAGGTATACGACCTGATCGGGCTGCGGGAAGGTCCGCCACCAGGAGAAGAGCGACGGATTTCCGTAGCCGAGCAGGGAGCATTTCGCCAGGAGTTTGAAGTAGTAGGAGTCCACGATCACCGGCCGGTCCGGCGGGGCCTGCGCCACCCGGTCCCGCAGGTGTACCGCCGCTATCTGCACCAGGGTGAGAAGGAGATCCGGGGAGTAGCGTCCGGCGGGCGCCCGCAGCGCTTCGGTGAGGAATTCGTCGCGCACCCTGCCGACGAGCGAGTACGCCGGGTCGAGCAAGGTCTTGTCGTACGAGGCCACCGTCCAGGTTCCCCGCTCGGCGAGGCGCTCCAGCACCGAGGACTTTCCGGAGTAGTCGGGCCCCAGCAGAACCGTGAACCGCGGGTCGGCCATGTGCAATTCCTTTGGTCGTCCACCTGGATTCACCGAGTATCCATAGGAGGTGTATCGCCTCGATAGCGCGGCGGGAAGCGACACGTCAGCGGCACCGGCATTGCGAGAGCCCGCGCCGCAGCGCGGTGTGCTGGTCGCTGACCATCCGCTGGGTGACGGCGGCGTCGGTGATGGCGGTGCTGGCGTGGAAGGTGCCCGCGTAGTGGTGCAGTTCGGTGGGCACCCCGGCCTGTATCAGCCGGTGGCCGTAGGCGATGTCCTCGTCGCGCAGCGGGTCGAACTCGCAGGCGCTGAGGTACGCGGGCGGCAGCCCGGTGAGGTCGTGGGCGCGCGCGGGAGCGGCGTACGAGGGGGTCTGCCCGCTGCTGTCCCCCAGGTAGTGCCGCCAGCTCTGGAGGGCGGCGGCGCGGTCCAGGACGGGTGTGTCGGTGAACTCCCGCGCGGACAGGCTGTCCAGCCGGTCGTCCAGCATCGGGAAGTTCAGGCACTGGAAACGCAACCGCGGTCCGCCTCGGTCGCGGGTGAGCAGGGTCAGCGCGGCGGCGAGTCCGCCCCCGGCGCTGTCGCCCGCGACCCCCACCCGGCACGGGTCGACGCCCAGTTCACCGGCGCTGTCCGCCACCCAGGACAGGGCGGCATAGCCGTCCTCCAGGCCGCAGGGGAAGGGGTGTTCGGGGGCGAGCCGGTAGTCCACGGACACCACGACGGCCGCCACCTGATCGGCGAGGTGCAGCGCGGACGCGTGGTTGGTGTCCAGATCGCCGCCGACCAGACCGCCCCAGTGGAAGTAGAGCAGCGCCGGCTTCGGGTCCTGGCCGCCGTGCGGCCGGTAGATCCGTACCGGGACCTTGGGTCCCCCGGGCGGGCCGGGGACCAGGGTGTCGGTCACGTCCACCGGGTGGTCCGGTTCCTGGGCCGCCGTGGCGGCCGCCGCCTCGCGCATCGCGGCCCGGGCGGCCTCCGGACGCGCGAAGTCGAGCGGACGGAGCCCGGGGAGCGCCGTGTACGGGGCCAGCTCGGGGTCGTAGGCGTGGGTCATGACGCTCCTGCGGTGAGAGTGAGTGCCGCGTAGGCGCGCAACCGCCCGGCACCGGCGGTCTCCGGTTGGTCATCGGACGCCGCATCCGGGTCCGGGACGACGCGCAGCAGGTCGAAGGGCCCGTCCGCGGGGTCCAGCTGCGGCACATGGTGGATCGTCAGCTCGGTGTGCTCGTCGATCAGTTGGGCGATGACGGCCTCGGCGAGGACATGGTGGACGTGTACGAGGTACGCGGCCAGGGACACCCGGGTCGTGACGGCGTACAGCCGTGCCTCGCGAACCGGTGCCGGGCCGTCGTGTTCCGGCGTGCCCGCCGTCGCGGGGACCCGCAGCCGGGCGGGGAGGGGCGGCAGTTCCGCCGTGGGGAACAGCCTGAGCAGACGGCGCAGCGGCGACCGTTCGCCCGCGTCGTCGGGCGCCGTCCACGCCATGGAGCCGTCCTGGCTGACGTAGTGGAATCCGAATCTGCCAGTGAGGTTCGCCGGGTTTCCGGTCAGGAACACGGTCCGGGTGTACGCCCGGAGCCATGACGCGCGCAGGGTGTCCGGAAGGCTCAGGGCGTAGCGCAGCACCGACTCCGCGTAGACCTGGGGCTCGAACCGGCGCAGGACGACCGTGACGGTCGTCGTCGCCGCTTCGGCCGCCGAGGCCAGCTCCGTCAGCAGCTCCGCGGTGAGCGGACCGGGGTCGGGGGCCTCATCGCCCCGTCCCGGGTGCGCGAGGCGGATCCTGGAGGCGAGCTGTGTCCGGAGAAACTCTTGGGTGAACATGCGCAACTCCTCTCGGCCATGGTCATGAGGGGAGGCCGCACAGGCCGTTCCCCAGGCCGTCCCAGTGGAGCTGCCGAGTATCCACAGGAGTCATAGCGCGCCGATAGCGCGGCCCGAGGCAGGGCGTCATTGGTGCAGCGCATACCGCACCGCCGCGCAAGAGGCATTTTCCGCCATTCACGCTATGGAACGGTAGGTCGGGATAACGCGGGTGATTACCCGCTACCTGGCGATGGAAACTAGGGAGATTAGTCCTACTGGGTTCATATCATCGAGTCGTGAGTGAATCAGGAGGTTATGGGTGCTGGTCGAACGAAATGAGCAGCTCATGCGGGTCGATGGCTGGCTCAGGGACTGCGCCATGGGGACGGGCCGGGTCGTTCTGCTGGAGGGCGCCATAGGGTTCGGGAAGACCGAATTCTTGCGCAGCGTGGCCGATCGTGCGCTGAGGGCTGATGCCATCTCCGTGACGGCGACGTGTTCTCCCGGGGAGCGTGATCTGCCCTTCGGCGTCATCAGCCAGCTGTTCGCCAGCCCCGGCCTGCCGTCCGGCATCCGCCAACGGGCGGCCTGGGTCCTGCGCGAACTCATGGTCTCCGCGGCCGCGTATTCCACCCGGGAGGCCGTGGACCGCCACCGGGCGCAGATCCACTACGACCTGTTCGGCCCGCTCATCGAGTTATCGGCCGAGGTCCCGATCGTGGCGGGAGTCGACGACATCGGACATGCGGACGAGGCGTCGCGGCAATGTCTGCTGCACCTGGTCCGACGACTGGGCTCGGCGCGGATCCTCCTGCTCCTCGGCGAACAGCCCGAGCCGGGATCTGCGCACTCGCCGTTCCACGCGGAAGTCGTCCGGCAGCCCCAGTCCGTCCGTCTCCCGCTGGCGCCACTGACCCGTTCGGGCATGCGCGATGTGCTGCGGGACCGGGGCGCGAAGGAGAGCGACGACATCGCCGTCCAGCGCTTCCACGACCTCAGCGGCGGCAATCCGCTCCTGCTGCACGCGCTGATCGACGACGAGGCCGGAGGCGGTGACGGCGCCAAGAGCGCGTACGGCCGGGCCCTGCTGTCCTGCCTGTACCGCAGCGATCCGGTGATGCTGTCGGTGGCCCGGGCCATGGCGGTCCACGGTGACGACCTCTGGCTGGAGGACCTCGCCACCCTGCTGGACACGGACGAGACGATCGTCGGCCGGGCCCTCCAGGTCATGGCCGACACCGGAATGCTCCGGGACGGCCGCTTCCGGCATCCCACCGTCGCCCGCACCATCCTCGACGACCTGCCCGCACCGGACCGGGCGAGCCTCCACCACCAGTCCGCCCGGCTGCTGCACGGTCAGGGCGCCCCACCGGTCGCGGTCGCCCGCCATCTCCTCAGAGCGGGCGAGGTCCAGGACCTGTGGGCGACGGCCCTGCTGCTGGAGGCGGCGGGACACGCGTCGCTCCACGGCGAGGTGCGCCTGGCGGTGGACTGTCTGGAGCTGGCCCGGCGGTCGAGTACGGACGAGAAGGCCCGTACGGCGATCCGCGCCAAGCTGGCCCAGGCCGAATGGCAGCTCAACCCGTCCGCCTCGGCCCGCCATCTCACGGCGCTGACGGCCGCGGCGAGGGGCGGCGGGCTCGGCCTGAGCGACATGATCCCGCTCATCCGCCAACTCCTGTGGCTGGACCGGGCCCAGGAGGCCGCCGACCTCCTGGCCCTCGTACGGGACATCGCGCGCGAGCCCTCCGGCGACCCCGGGGACGAGGCGCGGGATCTGGAGACCTGGCTGGCCTGCGCGTATCCGCCGCTCGCGGGCAGACTCCACGGCACCGCCGCGACGGTGGCCGGGACGCAGAGCACCCCGGCCACCAAGGGGGCGGATCCGGGGCTGCGTACGGTCGCCGTCCTCTCCAGCGGCCTCATCCACCGGCACAGCCACGAGACCAGGGAGAGGACCACCCGCGCACTGGGCCAGTCCGGTTTGCACCCCGACTCCCCGTGGGCGGAGGAGTCCACGCTGCTCGCGCTGCTCAGCCTGGTCTACAGCGGCGAGCTGAGCGCCGCCACGGCACGCTGCCGCAGCGCCGACGACCGGCGCGACCCCGCGTCCGCTCCGACCCGGCAGGCGATCTACGCCGCCGTGGAGGCGGAGATCGCGCTCCGCAAGGGGGATCTGCCGGCCGCGGTGGACCAGGCCCAGGCGGCGCTGGACCTGGTGTCGGCCCGGGGGTGGGGTACCGCCGTCGGGCTGCCGCTCGGCGCGCTGATCCTGGCGCACACCAGGATGGGCAACCTGGAGACGGCCGCCGAACTGGTCGGCCAGTCCTTTCCGGCGGCTCTCTTCCAGAGCCGCTACGGACTGCACTACCTCCAGGCGCGGGGCCACTACTACCTCGCCACCGACCGCACCCACGCCGCCCTCGCCGACTTCCTCACCTGCGGTGACCTCATGCGCGGCTGGGGCCTCGACCTGCCCGGCATCGTGCCCTGGCGCACCAGCGCGGCGGAGGCGTGGCTGCGGCAGAACAACCGCGACCAGGCCAAGCGGCTGGTCAAGGACCAGCTCGCGCTGCCATTGGTCAACGACACCGTCACCCGGGGGCTTTCGCTGCGGCTGCTGGCCATCCTCAGCTCGCCCGGCCAGCGTACGAAGCTGCTCAGCGAGGCCGCCGACATCGTCGAGGCGGCCGGTGACAACTTCGAGCTGGCGAGGACCCTCGCCGATCTGGGCCGTGCCCACCACACCCTGGGCAAGCACCGCCGTTCGCGCATGGTCATGCGCCGGGCCTGGCATGTGGCGAACATGTGCAAGGCGGCGCCGCTGTGCCAGGAACTCCTTCCCGACATGCGCGGTTACGACGAGAGCGCCGAGCCGGGGCTCGCGGCGTCCATCGCCTCGCTCACCAACTCGGAACGCCGCATCGCCTCCCTGGCCGTGATGGGATACACCAACCGCGAGATCGCGGAGAAGTTCTTCATCACCCCCAGCACGGTGGAGCAGCACCTCACCCGGGTCTACCGCAAGCTCGCCATCAAGAGCCGCCAGGGGCTGCCGGACTGCCTGCGGGCCGACGTCGCCCATCGGGCCTGACGCGCGGGAAACGGAGTGCCGGGACGGTGTGCGCCGTCCCGGCTCCGGCTGTGGTGCTGGGTGGAACTGGCGGGGCTTACGGAACCGCCACCGCCGGGCACAGCGCCAGCAGTTCGGCCGGCTTGCGCAGCACCACATCGGGCTCCGCCGCGAGCAGCGTCTCCTCCTCCGTCTCACCCCACAGCGCGGCCACCGCGGTGACCCCGGCACCCCGCGCGCTGGCCAGGTCGGTGACCGCGTCCCCGACCATCACGGTCCGCTCGGGCCGGGCGTCCAGCGCCGCCATCGCCTTCAGCACGATGTCCGGCGCGGGCTTGGGACGCGCCACCTCGTCCGAGCCGAGGACGATGTCGAACAGCGGAAGGATGCCGAGCCCTTCGAGCAGCGAACGCGCCCGGGGCCCGCTCTTCCCGGTGGCCACCGCGAGCCCCAGCCCGCGGTTCCGCAGCTCCGACAGCAGCTCGGGCACCCCGTCGAACATCTCCACGCGGTGGGCGAGCCGGTAGCTTTCGCGGACGAACGGAGCCTCCATCTCCAGCGGCAGGTCCATGATCCGCATGATGTCCGGGAAGTAGCGGCCCAGATGCCGGTTGTACTCCTCGAAGGGCGGTTCGCCCTCGCCGACGACCTCGGCGTAGGCGAGGGTGAACGCCTCGCGCATCACCGCGAAGCTGTTGACGAGCACACCGTCGAGGTCGAAGACCACCGAGGTGACCGGGGTGGCACGGTGGCCGATGGGCTGGCTGTTCATGAGTACTCCCGCTGCCGGGGCTTCCGGGCGGCCCGGGCCGAGGTGTAGACGCGCTCGATGGCGCCGATGGCCCGTCGGGCCTCCGCGATCGCCCGGCCCCGCTCCGCCGGGTCGGCCAGCAGCGCGGGAAGGCTGTCGAGCTGCCGGTCGTACTCCGCGCCGACCGGTTCGGTGTGCACGGCCACCGGCAGGGTTCTGCCGTCGACGGTGCGGGTCAGGGTGGACCGCTCCAGACGGTTCGGGCTGAACCCGAAGGTGCAGCACAGCGTGGCGCTGCCGCCGCTGCCGTCGATGGTGATCCGGGTGGTGTCGAGCGCCTCGTGCGACGCCCAGCTCGCGTGCAGGACGACCGAGCGGCCGTCCTCGGTGATGAGGAATCCGCGCGCGGTGTCCTCGACGTCGGTGCCGCCCGCGAGGGTTTCGCCACCGTCGTCGTCGCCCCGCCACGCGGCCCCCGAGGAGTGCTCGGTGATGAAGTCGGACGACAACGTGCCGACGGCGTGCCGGAATTCGGCGGTGCCGAGCAGCGGAACCGCGGTGTCGATCAGGTGCCAGCCCAGATCGACCAGCGCCCCGCCGCCCGAGAGCGCCCGCTGGGTGAACCAGCCGCCCCGGTCGGGTACGCCGCGCGAGCGCACCCAGGCCAGCTCGACGTGGCGGATGCGGCCCAGCCGGGCGCCGATCTGGTACAGCGCGCGCACATCGGCGCGGTAGCGTGCCGCGCTGCCCGCCAGCAGCACCGCGCCACCGGAGCGCTCCGCGTCGGCCAGCTGCTCGGCCTCCTCGGACGTCAGGCACACCGGCTTCTCCAGGAACACCGGAATGCCCTTGGCCAGCAGCTCGCGGGCCACCGTGCAGTGCAGATGGTTGGGCACCGCCACCACGGCCAGGTCCACCGTGGCGGGGTCGATGTCATGGACCGCGGCCAGCACCGGCAGCCCCTCCGCGCCCTCCACCTCGGCGACGGCCGCGCGGCTGTTCTCGTCGGGATCCACCGCCGCGGTCACGGTGAAGGCGGGGTGGCGGGCGAGCCGCGGCAGCCAGATCGAGCGGGCCGCCCAGCCCAGCCCCACCACGGCGGTTCTGATCGGCTTCTCACCGGCCGAGGAGTGGCCGACCGCTGGGACGCTCATGCGCCCGCGACCACATCGGCGATGACGGCGGCCACTTCGTGCATCTGCTCCTCGCTCCCCAGCAGCACCCGGTGGTGCAGCCACACACAGTCCCGGGTCAGCGCCTCGGAGTGCGGGCAGCGGCGGGCGAGTTCGTCCACCGACAGGTCCGGGGCCGCGACCTCCCAGAAGGCGTCCGTGCGGTAGACCGCGCGGAAGGCGACGAACGCGGGCAGCCCGCGCTCGATGAGCGTGTCCACCACCTTGGCGCGCCGCTCCTCGGTGATGCCCGGGATGCGGAACATCGCCATGTAGTGCGGATTGCGGTCGCCACGCTCGTCGACCGACTGCGGTACGACACCGGGGATCTCGGCGAGCAGTCGGCTCAGCACCGGCCAGCGCTGCTCGCGCGTGGTGATCTGGTCCTCCAGCCGGGCGAGCTGGGCGCGCAGCACCGACGCGGAGAACTCGTTCATCCGGAAGTTGGAGCCCGAGGTGCGGTGGAAGTAGCCGCGGTCCGTGCGCGGACGCCCGCAGCTGTGCCGCACGAAGCCCCGCTCGTACAGCTCGGCGGTGGGGAACAGCACGGCGCCGCCCTCTCCGGCGGTCATCAGTTTCCCGTTCTGGAAACTGAACGCCGCCACCGAGCCCAGCTCACCGACCTTCTTTCCGCGCCACTGCGCGCCGTGGGCGTGTGCCGCGTCCTGGACCAGCGGCACGCCCGAGTCGGCGGACAGCTTGTCCAGCGCGTCCATGTCGCACATCTGACCCGCCATGTGCACCGGCATGATGGCGCGGGTCTTGGGGCCGATGGCCGCCTCGACGGCGGCGGGGTCGATGCAGTACGTGTCCGGGTCGACGTCCACGGGGACGGCCACCGCGCCCAGCCGCTGCGCGGCCTGCGAGGACGAGATGAAGGTGAACGCGGGAACGATGACCTCGGTGTCGGCGCCGACGCCCATGACCTCCAGGGCGAGTTCCAGCGCATGCGTCCCGTTGGTGACCGCGAGCGCGTGCTCGTTGCCGTGGGCGGCGGCGAACTCGGCCTCGAAAGCGTCCACCTCACCGCCCCCGATGCGCCACCACTGGCCCTGCTCCAGAGCCCGGATCAGACCGTCGCGCTCCTCGTCGCCGTACTGCGGCCACGCCGGGAGCTCTGATCCCAGTCGCACACCATTACCCATGATTCCTTGCTCCTTTATGCGTTATGGAGACAGCTTGCGGCGGTCGATCGCAATAGCACGCTAACCGGCGCATGGGCAATCGTCATTCCCCTGGCGACCCCCCTATAGCCCCCCTTAGGAACGTGCGTGGCCCATTTCTCACGTCGCGCACGCGACTGCCGTGCTATAAAAGGCACTTCTATGGTTAGCCGCTGTAATTCAGCCAAGCCCGCATGGTGAGGTGCGCATTGAGCAGGCTGTTGTTGGTGAACGGGCCGAATCTCGGCATACTCGGAACGCGTCAGCCGGAGATCTACGGAACCGATACGCTGCAGGACATCGAGCGCTGGGTCGCCGACGAGGTCGCGGACCGCGGCTGGAAAGTGGATTCCTTCCAGTTCGATGGCGAAGCGGAGATCATCCGAACCATTCAGGAGAACTACGACACGGTCGGCGCCATCATCAATCCGGCCGCCCTGATGATGGCCGGATGGGGACTCAGGGACGCACTTGCGAACTATCCCCGGCCATGGATAGAAGTGCATTTGTCGAACGTCTGGGCGCGCGAGCAGTTCCGGCACGAGTCGGTGACGGGCCCGCTGGCCGCGGGCGTCATCTTCGGGCTCGGCGCACTGGGATACCGGCTCGCCGCCCGCGCATTGCTGGAGAAGGTGCCGGACTGAGCGTCCGCCACCATCACATCCCAGGGGATAGAGGCTCACAACATGCTGGTGCAGGCGCTAGAGGCGCGGGCGGACGCCGTCCCGGAGGCGACGGCCCTGGAGTTCAACGGCGAGGGGCTGTCCTACCGGGCGGTGCACGAACGCGCCAACCGGCTGGCCCGCCAGCTGGTGGCCCACGGCGTCGGCCCCGACCGGGTCGTCGCGGTCATGCTGCCGCGCTCGGCGGATCTGCGGGTGACACTGCTGGCGGTGCTGAAGGCGGGCGGGGCGTACCTCCCCCTCGACCCCGAACACCCGCTGGAGCGCACCGCGTTCATGCTGGCGGAGGCCCGTCCCGTCGTGCTGGTGACCTCCCGGGAGAGCGCCGCGGGTGCCGACGGCCTGGACATCCCGCGGATCGTCCTGGACGACCCCGGGACGGCCACGGCGCTGGAGCGCCACCCGGCCGGACACCTGCGGGACGACGAACGCCTCGGCACGGTACGGCCCGAGAACCTGGCGTACATCATCTACACCTCCGGATCCACCGGAAAGCCCAAGGGCGTCCAGGTGCCGAGGCGCGCCCTGCACAACCTCCTCGAAGCCATGGCCGGGCGGCTGGCGCTGGGCCCGGGGGACCGCATGCTGTCGGTCACCACGCCCACCTTCGACATGTCGCTGCCCGAGCTGTTCCTGCCGTTCTACACCGGCGCCTGCGCCGTCGTCGCGCCCAAGGCCACCGGACAGGACCCGCAGGAGCTGGGCGAGCTGATCCGGAGCCGTGGCGTGTCCCTCGCCCAGGCCACCCCCACCCACTGGCACATGCTGGCCACCGTCACCCCGGACGTGCTGCACGGGCTGCGCATCCTCATCGGCGGTGAGGCGCTGTCGGAGAAGCTGACCGCCACCCTCCTCGAACTCGGCGCCGATGTGATCCAGTGGTACGGCCCCACCGAGACCACCGTCTGGTCGACCGTGCACCCGGTGACCGGCCCCGACGACGCCGCCGTGGTCGGCACCGCGCTGCGCAACACCGGTCTGCATGTGCTCGGCGACGACCTCGCGCCGGTACCGCCCGGCGCGGAAGGCGAGCTGTACATCGCGGGGGACGGGGTGACCCGGGGCTATCTGAACCGCTCCGCGCTCACCGCCGAGCGGTACGTGGCGAACCTCTTCGGCCCCGAGGGCTCCCGCATGTACCGGACCGGCGATGTCGTACGCCGCCGCCCCGACGAGACGCTGGAGTACGTCGGCCGCTCCGACCACCAGGTCAAACTGCACGGCTTCCGGGTCGAGCTGGGCGAGGTGGAGGCCGCGATCGAGCTGTCCGAGGACGTGGCCCAGGCCGCCGCGACCGTACGCGAGGACCGGCCGGGGGACCGGCGCCTGGTGGCCTATGTGACGGCCGAGCCGGGACGCGAACCGTCCCCCAGGGAACTGCGCCTCTTCGTGGCGGACCGGCTGCCGCTGTACATGCTGCCGTCCGCCGTGGTGGTGCTGGACGAATTCCCGCTCACCCCCAACGGCAAGCTCGACCGCAAGGCGCTGCCCGCCCCGGTGGTCGAGCAGACCCACATGGTGGAGACCCACCTCACCGAATCCGAGCTGATGCTGAGCTATCTGTTCGGCCAGGTGCTCGGGGTCGACCAGGTCGGCCCCCACGACAGCTTCTTCGACCTCGGCGGCAGCTCGGTGCTGGCCGCCCGGCTGATCAGCCGCGTCAAGTCCGACCTGGGCCGGGACCTGTCGATCCGGATGCTCGTCGAGTCGCCCACCGCCGCCGGACTCTCCCGTCGCCTGACCGGCGAGGAGCCGCAGGACTCCTTCGACGTGCTGCTGCCGCTCATCGTCCGGGGCAGCGAACGGCCCCTGTTCTGCATGCGCCACCTCGGCGGCACCGCGTGGTGTTACGGCGTACTCGCCCAGCACTTCGGACCGGAGTACCCGATCTACGGCCTCCAGTCGCATACGTTCCAGGAACACACCGACGCGCCCACCAGCATCGCCGCGATGGCCGCCGACTACGCGGACCGCATCCGCGGCGTCCAGCCGCACGGCCCGTACCGGGTCCTCGGCTGGTCCTTCGGCGGCCTACTCGCCCAGGCGGTCGCGGCCGAACTCCAGCGGCAGGGCGAGGAGATCGAGTACCTCGGGGTGGTCAACACCAACCCGCACATCACCGAGCTGGAAGACCGCGACGAGCAGGGGCTCATCGCGCTCATCCTCATGATCAACGGCAAGGATCCCGCCACGTACGGCAGCCCGCTGACGTACGAGGACATCGCGGAGTTCGCCGACATGGCGACCAACTACGCCTGGCGCGGCGAGCGGAGCGCCGCCGAGACCTTCGTCGGCACCATGCTCACCGACCTGCGCGCCTGGAAGAACCACACGCCCGACACCTTCCGTGGCACGCTCCACCTGTTCGCGGCCGACCCCAGCCCGGTGGCCGAAGCCGCCTCCAGCGAGGCCTGGACGCCGTACGTGACCGGCGACATCGTCCGCCATGAACTCCACTGCGGCCATGAGGAGATGCTCAGCAACCCCCGGGTGCTGAAGGACGTGGCCTCGATCGTCACCGCACACCTCACCGCCTGACGAGCCGGGAGACAGCCATCAGTTACCTGGGAATCGACGTCGGCGGCACCAAGGTGGCGCTGCGCCTCGAACACCACGACGCGAGCATCGCCGAGTCCGCCTTCCGCTGGCCAGCCACCGGGGAGGCGCGCCATGACCTGGAGCTGCTGGCACACCACGTCACGGAGCTGGCGGCGGGCCACCCCGAGCGGCTGACCGGCGTCGGGGTGGCCATGCCCGCCACCCTCGACGCCACCGGCACGGTCACCGCCTGGCCCGGACGCCCCGCATGGGCCGGACTGGACCTGCGGGGCGCGCTGTCCGCGCTGTTCGGCGACGACACCGAGGTGGGCTGCGCCGACGACGGCGATCTGGCCGCGCTCGCCGAAGCACACGAAGCGGGCTGCCCGGACCTGCTCTACCTCGGCGTCGGCACGGGGGTCGGCGGTGGCATCGTGCTGAACGGCGCCCCGCTCCCCGGCATGGGCCGCGGCTCCTGCGAGATCGGCCATATGGTCGTGGACCGGGACGGGCCGCCGTGCGACTGCGGTCGGGCGGGCTGCGTCCAGGCGGCGGCCTCCGGCCCGGCCACCCTGCGCCGGGCGGCCCGCCGCCGGGGCGGGGAGGTGACGTTCGACGGGCTGCGCGATGCCGTGCGGCGCGGGGATCCGTGGGCCGTGACCGTGCTACGGGAGAGCGGCGCGGCCCTGGCCGCGGCCGTGACCGGCGTATCCGAACTGCTCAGCCCCTCGCTGGTGTTGATCGGCGGGGGTTTCGCGGCGGCCATGCCGGAGCTGGTGACGGTGGTGGCCGAGCGGACGGCGGCGCTCGAACGCCCGGGGCATCCGCTGCCACCGGTCCGCGCGGCGGCGCTCGGCGGGCTGTCCTCGCTGCACGGCGCCGTCCTGCTGGCCAGGGGACTACCCGGCTGATCCGGGGGCGCGGCGGTCTTACGAAGCTGATGTGGCGACCGGCGGTGTTACGTGGCGACCGCCGGTCTCATGCGGTGACCTAGTCCTTCGCGGTGTCCCGGTCCTCCCGGTCCATGGTGGCGAGCGCCGCCGCGACCGTCTCCTCGGCGAGCCCGGACACCAGCTCCGGGCCGCCGGGCCCGTCCAGGACGAAGGTGAGCCCGTCCGTCGCCTTCTTGTCCAGCCGCATCACGTCGATCAGCCGCTGCGGATCGACGTCGGCGGGCAGCGCGTACGGCAGTCCGTAGCTCCGTACGACCTCCAGGTGCTCCGCCGCCCGCGCCTCGTCGATCCGGCCCAGGGCCAGGGCGAGACGCCCGGCGAAAACCGTCCCGATTGCCACCCCCTCACCGTGCCGCAGCGCGAATTGCGTGGCGATTTCCAGCGCGTGGCCCAGGGTGTGGCCGTAATTCAGCACATGACGCAGCCCGGAGTCCCGCTCGTCCGCGGAAACCACCGACGCCTTCAGCGCGACGCTCGCCGCTATTTGTTCCGACAGCGTGAGCCCGCTCAGGTCACCGGCGCCGATGAAGTGACAGCGGGCGATCTCTCCGTAACCATTGAGCATTTCCCGAGCCGGTAGCGTCGTCAGATAGTCCGTGTCGCACAGCACGGCGGCGGGCTGCCAGTAGGCGCCCACCAGATTCTTGCCCTCGGGGAGGTTCACCGCCGTCTTCCCGCCGACGCTGGCGTCCACCTGGGCCAGCAGCGAGGTCGGCAGATGCACCACCGGGACGCCCCGGTGATACAGGGACGCGGCCAGCCCCACGACATCGGTCGTGGTGCCGCCACCGCAGGATACGACCGCGTCCGACCGGGTCAGGCCGAAACGGACGAACTCGCGGCACAGTTCTTCCACCGTCGACAGCGTCTTGTCCGTCTCGCCGTCGCGGGCCCGCAGAACCACCGAGGGAACCCCGGGGTCGGGCAGCCAGTCATCCGGCCGCGCGGAGACCATCGCCACGCGCTGCGCACCGAGCCCCGCGATCACCTCGTTCAGCGAATTCCGGACCCCGGACCCGATATCGACGGGATAGGAACGGTCACCGAGTTCCACCATGACGCGGGTATGCGGACCAGCGGACGTCGTCATGCGCTGTCAGTCCCTCCATGAGCGGTGACCGGGAATTCCCCGCGTCGAATGTAGTGCCGATGCCCCGTCCCCATCCATTGAGCGCGGCATTAACTGCCTCACCCAGCAAGTTAGGGATGACATAGGGGGGTGATCAGGGGGTAATTCCGGGCTCTCCATGACGAGACTGGGACGGGTTGAGGCGACCTTCTGCCACCGCGGCATGCCCGTCTCTTGTCCGTCCGGAGGGATAACGACATGTTGCGCACGGAGCTGATCCGCCCGCTGCACGAGCTGCTCGTTACGCAGGCCCGGCGGTTCGGCGACAAACCCGCCTACCGCGATGGCCGCCGCAGCGTGAGCTACGCCGAACTGGAGCTGCGTACCCGCAGGCTGGCCGGACACCTCGCCGAACTGCGTCTCCAGCCCGGCGACCGGGCCGCGATCTGCCTCGGCAACCGCGTCGAGACGGTGGAGTGCTACTACGCCATCGCCAGGGCGAGCGCGGTCGGCGTACCGATCAACCCCCGCAGCACCGACGCCGAGCTGGCGCACCTCCTCGACGACAGCGGCGCCCGGGTGATCATCACCGATCACGCCCACGCCGCGCAGCTCGGCCGACTGCTGCCAGGACGTCCGCATCTGACGGTGGTGATGGTCCACGACGAGCCCACCCCCGGCCTGCCCTCCGGCTTCCTGCCCTACGGCACCCTGGTGTCCACCGACCCCGCCACGCCCGCCAGGGACGACCTGGGCCTGGACGACCTCGCGTGGATGCTGTACACCTCCGGGACCACCGGAAAGCCCAAGGGCGTGCTGTCCAGCCAGCGCAACTGCCTGTGGTCGGTGGCCGCCTGTTACGTGCCCGTGCCGGGGCTCGGCCCCGAGGACCGCGTGGTGTGGCCGCTGCCCCTGTTCCACAGCCTGTCCCACATCGCGTGTGTGCTCTCGGTGGCCTCCGTCGGCGCCACCGCCCGCATCGTTGACGGGCTCTCCGCCGAGGACGTCCTGAGCGCCCTGAACGAGGAGCGGGCCACCCTCCTCGCCGGGGTCCCCACTCTGCTGCACTATCTCCTCGACGCCGCGCGCGACCACGGCTTCACCGCGCCCGACCTGCGGGTGGCGCTGGTCGGTGGCGCGGTGACCACCGCCGCGCTCCGCCGCTCGTTCGAGGAGGTCTTCGGTGTCCCGCTGATCGACGCCTACGGATCCACCGAGACCTGCGGCTCCATCACCGTCAACTGGCCCGTCGGCGCCCGGGTGGAGGGCTCGTGCGGGCTTCCGGTGCCCGGACTCGGCGTACGGCTCGTCGACCCCGAGCGCGGCGAGGACGTCGCCGACGGGGAGGAGGGCGAGGTGTGGGTGCGCGGCCCGAGCGTCATGGCCGGGTACCACAACCAGCCCGAGGCCACCGCCGCCGCCCTCAAGGACGGCTGGTACCACACCGGCGACCTGGCCCGCCGCGACGAGGCCGGATACTTCACCATCACCGGCCGCATCAAGGAACTCATCATCCGAGCCGGGGAGAACATCCACCCCGGTGAGGTGGAAGAGGTGGTGCGGGCGATCCCGGGCGTGGCCGACGTCGCGGTGGTCGGGAAGCCGCACGACCTGCTCGGCGAGGTCCCGGTGGCGTTCGTCGTGCCCGGGCCTGAGGGCATCGACACCCAGCGGCTGTTCACCGCGTGGCGCGACCGGCTGTCGTACTTCAAGGTGCCCGAAGAGCTGTACGAGATCGACGCGATCCCGCGCACCGCCTCGGGCAAGATCACCCGCCACAAGCTGCTGGAGGTCCGCGCCCGGCTGCGCGCGTCCAGCAGCGGCCACCACGACAACCTGTTCCGCGTCGACTGGATCCCGCGCACACCCCTGGCGCCCACTGCGGAACCGCCGCGCCGCTGGGCCCTGGTGGGGGGACCGGACCCGCTCGGCCTGTCCGCGCAGCTGGATGCCGAGGGCGCGCCGTACGACGTCCACCCCGACCTCGCGGCCGCGCGCACCGCGGTGGCGGCGGCAGCGGACGGCACGGTGCCCGATGTGCTGCTGCTGGACCTGACCTGCGGCCCGGGTCCGCAGGGGGCCGGTGACGTGGCCGCCGGTCTGGAGTCCTGGCTCGCCGACGACCGCCTCGGCTCCGGGCGGCTGGTCGTCGTCACCCGCCGCGCGGTGGCCACCGGCGGCCACGAGGACGTCACCGACATCGCCTCCGCACCGCTGTGGGGCCTGGTCCGGTCGCTGCAGACCCAGCACCCCGACCGCATCGCCCTGATCGACACTGACATCGACACGGGCACTGACACCGACACGGGCGGCCCGACGTCTGCCGCATCGCTGACCGCCGCCGTGTCCTGCGGCGAACCGCAGCTCGCGGTGCGCACCGGGGTCACCCTGCTGCCCCGGCTCGCCCGGGTGTCCCTGGACCCCGACGATGTGTCCGCCCCGCCCCTCGATCCCGAGAGCACCGTGGTGATCAGCGGACCGGACACCGCACCCGGCGCCGCCGTCGCCCGCCACCTGGTGGCCGCGCACGGAGTGCGCCACCTGCTTCTCGTCACCGCACTCGGACGCGGGGAGGAGGCGGCCGACCAGCTGCGGACCGAGCTGACCGGCGACGGCGCCGAGGTGGCCGTCGCCATCTGCGACCCGGCGAACCGCACCGCGCTGCGCGCCATCCTGGACGCCGCGCAACCACCCCTCTCCGCCGTGGTGCACACGACAGGCACCGGGGCCACCGCGGACGGTGCCCTCGCCCTGCACGACCTCACCCGCGACCGCGAACTGTCCCTGTTCGTGACGCTCTCCTCCGCCACCGGCACCCTCGGCGCCACCGGAATCCACCAGGACGCCGCCACGAGCGCCACGCTCGACGCGCTGGCCCACCACCGCCGCGCACACGGCCTGCCCGCCCTGTCCCTGTGCTGGGGACCGTGGCAGGGCGAGGTCCCGGGCGCTGCCGCACCGGCCGGAGCGGGAGCGCTTCCGGAGCAGCAGGCGCTGGTGGCGTTCGACGCCGCCTGCGCACGTGACGAGGCGGCGTTCGTCGCGCTGAAGCTCGACCATGCCGCGCTGCGTGACGGCCCGGTCCCCGCCGTACTGCGCGGCCTGATCGACGCCACCGCCCGGCCCGGCACGCCCGGCGACCCCGCCGCGTCCCTGTTGCGTGCGCGGATCGCCGCCCTCCCCGAGGCCGAACGGACCACCGCGCTGCTCGCGACCGTGTGCGCGGAAGCCGCCGAGGTGCTCGGTCTCCCGGCGACGGACCGGATCGACGCCGAACGGGCCTTCAGCGACCTGGGCTTCACCTCGGCCACGGCGGTCGGGCTGCGCGACCGGCTGAAGACGGCCACCGGGCTCGGCCTGCCCGCCACCCTCGCCTTCGACCACCCCACCCCCCTCGCCCTCGCGCGATGGCTGCGCGCGGAACTGCTCGGCGAACACACCGTGACACCGGCCGCCGCTCTGCCCGCCATGTATCCGTCGGACGAACCCATCGCCATCGTGGGGATGGGCTGCCGTCTGCCGGGCGGGGTCGGCTCGCCGGAGGAGCTGTGGCGGCTGGTGTCCGAGGGCGTGGACGGCATCTCGGGGTTCCCGGCGGACCGTGGCTGGGACCTGGCGGGGCTGTACGACCCGGACCCGGACGCGCCGGGCACCTCGTACGTACGGGACGGTGGCTTCCTGGCCGATGTCGCCGGGTTCGACGCGGACTTCTTCGGGATCAGCCCGCGTGAGGCGCTGGCGATGGATCCGCAGCAGCGGCTGCTGCTGGAGACCTCGTGGGAGGTCTTCGAACGCGCCGGAATCGACCCCGCGACGCTGCGCGGCAGCCGTACCGGCGTGTTCGCCGGGGTGATGTACCACGACTACACCTCCGGTGTGCGGCGGCCGTCCAAGGAGATCGAGGGCTACCTCGGTGTCGGCGGTGCGGGCAGTGTGGTGTCCGGCCGGGTATCGTACACCTTCGGTTTCGAGGGTCCTGCGGTGACGGTGGACACCGCGTGTTCGTCGTCGCTGGTGGCGATTCATCTGGCGGCGCAGGCGCTGCGTTCGGGCGAGTGCGGAATGGCGCTGGCGGGCGGCGTGGCCGTGATGTCGACGCCGGGGAGCTTCATCGAGTTCTCGCGGCAGCGGGGCCTGGCGGTGGACGGCCGGTGCAAGGCGTTCGCGGAGGCCGCCGATGGCACGGGCTGGTCCGAGGGTGTCGGACTGCTGCTGCTGGAGCGGCTGTCGGACGCCCGGCGCCACGGCCACGAGGTGCTGGCCGTCGTACGGGGATCCGCGCTCAACCAGGACGGCGCGTCCAACGGACTCACCGCTCCGAACGGCCCCTCGCAGCAGCGGGTGATCCGCCAGGCCCTGGCGAACGCGGGCGTGTCGGCCGCCGACGTCGACGCCGTCGAGGCGCATGGGACGGGTACGTCGCTGGGCGATCCGATCGAGGCGCAGGCGCTGTTGGCGACGTACGGGCAGGAGCGTGCGGAGGACCGTCCGCT
>NZ_JBHWJI010000002.1:193083-274809 GCF_042731515.1 Streptomyces sp. NPDC059850 | reverse complement strand
GCGGGCCACCCGCGGCCCGCCCGCCCCCCGGACTCCAAACGGGCCCGCTGCCCCGTGCTAAACTGACCCGCGGCCCCTCAGCCGCTCACAAGGTGACGCTCAGGCTTCCTTGCTCAGGTTCGGGCCTCCGCCGGCGGCGGACTCGATCGGCGGGGTGTCCGGCAGCGCCGACTTCTCCTCGCCGCGGAAGGTGAACTTCTTCTCTTCACCCTCGCCCTCGACATCCACGACCACGATGTGGCCCGGACGCAGCTCGCCGAAGAGAATCTTCTCCGACAGCACGTCCTCGATCTCGCGCTGGATGGTCCGGCGCAGCGGCCGGGCGCCCAGCACGGGGTCGTAGCCCCGCTTGGCGAGCAGCTTCTTGGCGTCACCGCTGAGCTCGATGCCCATGTCGCGGTCCTTGAGCCGCTCGTCCACCTTGTCGGTCATGAGGTCGACGATCTGGATGATGTCTTCCTCGGTGAGCTGGTGGAAGACCACGGTGTCGTCGACACGGTTCAGGAACTCGGGGCGGAAGTGCTGCTTCAGCTCCTCGTTGACCTTGGCCTTCATCCGCTCGTAGCCGGTCTTCACATCGCCCTGGGCGGCGAAGCCCAGGTTGAAGCCCTTGGAGATGTCCCGGGTGCCGAGGTTGGTGGTCATGATGATCACCGTGTTCTTGAAGTCCACGACCCGGCCCTGGGAGTCGGTCAGCCGACCGTCCTCCAGGATCTGCAACAGCGAGTTGAAGATGTCCGGGTGGGCCTTCTCGACCTCGTCGAAGAGGACCACGGAGAACGGCTTGCGGCGCACCTTCTCGGTGAGCTGGCCGCCCTCCTCGTAGCCCACGTATCCGGGCGGGGAGCCGAAGAGCCGCGAGACGGTGTGCTTCTCGCTGAACTCCGACATGTCGAGCGAGATCATCGCGTCCTCGTCGCCGAAGAGGAATTCGGCGAGAGTCTTGCTCAGCTCGGTCTTACCGACACCGGACGGGCCCGCGAAGATGAACGAGCCGCCGGGGCGCTTCGGGTCCTTGAGGCCCGCACGCGTACGCCGGATGGCCTGGGAGAGCGCCTTGATGGCGTCCTTCTGGCCGATGACGCGCTTGTGCAGCTCGTCTTCCATGCGCAGCAGCCGGGAGGACTCCTCCTCGGTGAGCTTGAAGACCGGGATGCCCGTGGCCGTGGCCAGGACCTCGGCGATCAGCTCCTCGTCGACCTCGGCGACGACATCCATGTCGCCGGCCTTCCACTCCTTCTCCCGCTTCGCCTTCGCGGCCAGGAGCTGCTTCTCCTTGTCGCGCAGGCCCGCGGCCATCTCGAAGTCCTGCGAATCGATCGCGGACTCCTTCTCCCGGCGCACGTCGGCGATCTTCTCGTCGAACTCGCGCAGGTCCGGCGGCGCGGTCATCCGGCGGATCCGCATCCGGGAACCGGCCTCGTCGATCAGGTCGATCGCCTTGTCCGGCAGGAAGCGGTCCGAGATGTAGCGGTCGGCCAGGGTGGCGGCCGCGACCAGGGCCGAGTCCGTGATCGAGACGCGGTGGTGCGCCTCGTAGCGGTCCCGCAGGCCCTTGAGGATCTCGATGGTGTGCGGCAGCGACGGCTCAGCGACCTGGATGGGCTGGAAACGGCGCTCAAGGGCCGCGTCCTTCTCCAGGTACTTGCGGTACTCGTCGAGCGTCGTCGCGCCGATGGTCTGCAGCTCGCCCCGCGCCAGCATCGGCTTGAGGATGCTCGCGGCATCGATCGCGCCCTCGGCGGCGCCCGCACCCACCAGGGTGTGGAGCTCGTCGATGAACAGGATGATGTCGCCGCGGGTGCGGATCTCCTTGAGGACCTTCTTCAGGCGCTCCTCGAAGTCACCGCGGTAGCGGGAGCCGGCGACCAGGGCACCCAGGTCCAGGGTGTAGAGGTGCTTGTCCTTGAGGGTCTCGGGCACCTCGCCCTTGACGATGGCCTGGGCCAGTCCCTCGACGACCGCCGTCTTGCCGACGCCGGGCTCGCCGATGAGGACCGGGTTGTTCTTGGTGCGGCGCGACAGCACCTGCATGACCCGCTCGATCTCCTTCTCGCGCCCGATGACCGGGTCGAGCTTGGATTCGCGGGCGGCCTGCGTGAGGTTGCGGCCGAACTGGTCCAGGACGAGCGAGGTCGAGGGAGTGCCCTCGGCCGGACCGCCGGCGGTGGCGGCCTCCTTGCCCTGGTAGCCGGAGAGCAGCTGGATGACCTGCTGCCGCACCCGGTTCAGATCGGCGCCCAGCTTCACGAGGACCTGGGCGGCGACGCCCTCGCCCTCGCGGATCAGGCCGAGCAGGATGTGCTCCGTACCGATGTAGTTGTGACCGAGCTGAAGGGCCTCGCGGAGCGACAGCTCCAGGACCTTCTTGGCACGGGGGGTGAAGGGGATGTGCCCGGACGGGGCCTGCTGGCCCTGACCGATGATCTCCTCCACCTGCTGGCGGACCGCCTCGAGCGAAATCCCGAGGCTCTCCAGGGCCTTAGCGGCGACACCCTCACCCTCGTGGATCAGGCCCAGGAGAATGTGTTCGGTGCCGATGTAGTTGTGGTTGAGCATCCGGGCTTCTTCCTGAGCCAGGACGACAACCCGCCGCGCGCGGTCGGTGAACCTCTCGAACATCGTTAATCGCTCCTCAGAGCGGTCAGAAAGATCGGGGACGATCCCCTCCCTGTCCTTCCGCATGCTAGTCCCGCAACCCGGGACAGCTCATTCCAACTGCCGACAACCGTCCGGATCGGCCCCACTCTCACAGAGCCCACAGCAGATGCCCTCCTGCCCGAACAGCCGACAACTGCTCCAACCCGATGGTGCGAGACGATGTTCCCGCAGGCCAGGCATATACGCCCACCGTCACTACGCCGATGGCGAACGCCCCTTTCTCCCGACACGCGGACCGCCCCTCCCACTAGGGATGTCTTACCCGCAAGGACGGACACTCCATGCCGGGAGGGCCGGTTCCCTCCGCTACGGGCGAACAACCTTGCGCCCGCTCACCACCCCTGCGCACCCCCATCCGATCACGCCGCGCGCCGATACGCCTACGGGGCGTAACCTTCGGGGAGGGAGACAGTTTCTCTGGGCATGATCTCCACCGCCGCGGCACCGTGCGGCCGCTCACAGGACCGCCCGGCCCCCGGGCCGTGCTCACTGGAACCGGGCGCACCGGAACAGGGCGCACCGGGGTGCGCGCGGTGGTACGAGCGGGAGCTGGGCTGGCCGACGACCGGCAGCGATCCCGTCGAGCTGCTCACGGGGGTGGCATTCGACGTACTGGAGCTGCCGGCCGCCGCCGGTTTCGCGCTGCTGCGGCGCGTACCGCGGACCGGTCCGGTCGCGGCGGAGGGCCCGTGGATGCGGCTGCTGGTGGCCGCGGGCGGCGCCGACGAGCTGCCGGGGCTGCTCGACTGGCTGGAGTGGGGCGGAATCCCGCTCGATCTGACCGCGCTCGGCGCCGGCGGCCGGATCACCGCTCCGTGCCCCTCCGCCTCCTGGCCTCCACCTGTCCGTACGCGGGCCGGGGAACCCGGGGCGCCCGGCGGACGGTGCCCGCAGGAGGCCGCCGTCTGGCTGCGGCCTCCCGAGCCGGAGGGCGGGGTGGAGCCGACGCTGCCGGTGACAGGCTTCGGGGGCGATGGGGGCGCCCCCGATCTCGTGCGGCTCGTGGGTGCGGCGGCCACGGAGTGCCACCGAGCCCGGTTGCTGCGCGCCCGGCCAGTGCCCGGACAGCGGCGAGCCGGGAAAGGGTGACGCGTTCAGCCGTTGGCCTTCTCGTACGCCTCACGAACGGTCGCCGGAACACGGCCGCGGTCATTGACCTCGTAACCGTTCTCCTTCGCCCAGGCGCGAATCTTCGCGGTGTCCTGGCCGCTGCCCGACGTCGCACGCGCCTTGCCACGGCCACCGGAAGCACGACCGCCGGTGCGACGGCCGCCCTTGGTGAACGGCTCCAGGGCGTCACGGAGCTTGTCCGCGTTCACCGTGTTGAGGTCGATCTCGTAGCTCTTGCCGTCCAGCGCGAACGTCACGGTCTCGTCCGCCTCGCCGCCGTCGAGGTCGTCGACAAGAAGGACCTGAACCTTCTGTGCCATGGGGTTCCTTTCAGGGGAAACGGGGGGCTCGGGGGCGCGGCGTTAGCCGCTGATGTCTCACCCCCCAGGTAATTACACTACGGGAGAATAGGAAACCGCTTTTCCCGGAAAAACACAAACCCTCCGGGAAGGTTCGACCGATCGACCATGCGGGAAGGCTGATGGAACCCACTGTTCCGGAGCTATGTGATAGGGGCGCGATTCGGACATAGGGCCCGCGATCACAGTTGCAGAAGCATCCGGCTGTTGCCAAGGGTGTTCGGCTTCACCCGTTCGAGACCGAGGAACTCGGCGACGCCCTCGTCATAGGAACGCAGCAGCTCGCTGTAGACATCCCCGTCGACCGGCGTCTCGCCGATCTCCACGAAGCCGTGCTTGGTGAAGAAGTCGACTTCGAAGGTGAGGCAGAAAATGCGCCGCACACCGAGCCAGCGCGCCGTCTGCAACAGCTTGTCGAGCACCAGGTGGCCTACACCACTCCCCTTGTGAGTGGGATCCACCGCGAGAGTGCGAACCTCCGCGAGGTCTTCCCACATGACGTGGAGTGCCCCGCAGCCAATGACCTCAGCGTCCTCGTCGCGCTCCGCGACCCAGAACTCCTGGATGTCCTCGTAAAGGGTCACCGTGGCTTTGTCGAGCAGGATGCGATCGCTCACGTAGGAGTCGATGAGCCGGCGCACGGCTCGTACATCGCCGGTCCGGGCTCGGCGGACGGTGACTACTTTTGATAGTGCAGAGGACATGGCCGGACGCTATCGCCCCGGCTCATCGCCCCGACTCACCGGGGCTCTCCCCGGGCTCACCGAGTTGTGCGACGCGCATGGCATCCCGCAGTGCATCTCGCTGCTCTTCGGACATCATCCCGAAGAACGCGACGAGGGCCGCCGCCGGGTTGTCACTGGTTGACCACGCTTCGTTCATCAGTGCGGCCGAGTAGGCGGCCCGGGTGGAGACCGCGGCATATCGATAGGCGCGGCCTTGCACCTCCCTGCGGAGCCAGCCCTTGTGATGGAGGTTGTCCATTACGGTCATGACCGTCGTGTAGGCGATCGAGCGTTCTCGCTGAAGGTCTTCCAGGACTTCTCGGACCGTGACCGGGCGGTTCCACTTCCACACCCGCGTCATGACCGCGTCTTCCAGCTCTCCCAATGGCCGAGGCACATGTGAATAATAGTGGGAGATGTGCCGAATGTTGGGGGATGTGTGCGGCGAAAGGCCGCACGCCCCGGGATGCGGGTGCATCCCGGGGCGTGCCGGTGAAGCTGCGGGGGCCGGTGTCAGGACGCGTCGCGGCCCGGTGATGTGCCGGCCGACGCCGTGCCGTCCGCCTCGGCGCGGGCGAGTGCCGCGTCCACCAGGTGGTCTTCTTTCGCCTTGTTGGCGCCACCCTGGCTCTTGATGATCGTCACGATCAGAAAGGTGAAGGCCACGGCCATCACCAGGGGCGGCACCAGCGCGGAGACGTAATCCATGGCTATCGGCCTCCTTATGCTCGATGCCCCCAGATTACGCGGCGCCCGCGTCGGCCCCGGCGCCGGGCCTGACCCCGGGACCGCCGATGCCGGGCCGCGCCCCCGGGACGAGGCGGGACTCCTGATCCGGCGGCGGGGAGGGGCGGCGGCGCTTGGGCGGGAAGACCTCGGCGGGCGTCGGCACCGGCCGCTGCGGCCGTCCGGTGCCACGGCCCGGCTCGCGCCGCTTCGGCTCCTCGCGGTCGCCGCGGTCGGGGGCGGGGGTGGGCTTCTTGCGCGGCTCCCCCTTCGGCTCCTCGTCCTTCAGGACCGGCCCGCCCGCCGATCCGGCCGACCCGCCTCCTGTTCCGGTTCCTGTTCCGGTTCCAGCTCCGGCGCCGATGCCGCCCGGCAGGGCGCGCAGCCGGGCCTCCACGGGCCTGGCGCCCGGCGGGACGGCCACGGCGCGCGTCGCGAGCCGGGCGCGCACACAGCGCTCGGCCAGGCGCTCACAGTGGCTCAGCAGCGCGCGGCGGCGCTCGGTCTCGCCGTCAGAGGCAGTGGCCCGGCACAGCGCGCGCAGTGCGGCCAGGTCCTCCGGGATCGGCTCGTAACCGGCGGCCAGGGCGCCCTCGAGCTGCTCCAGATAGCCGACGGCGGCGCCGGGGAGGGCGGTGCGGTAGCGGGTCAGCTCGTCGAGCAGGAACGCTCGCAGCCGCCCGCCCTCGCGGACCGCCTCGTCCACGGCCTCGGCGAGCCGGAAACAGTCCTGGACCTCCTCCGCCCGGTCCGGGCCGAGGGGGCCGGGGGGAGTGACGGGTTCGGGTTGGAGGGCGATGGCGAGGGCGCGTCGGAGCACACGCAGCTCATCCGCACTGAACGCCATTCCGCCGCGGGATCCATAGGGCGTGGGCATGGGAGGACTTTAAGTGCTAAGCGGACAAATTTCGCTGAGCGGCGGGCGGTGCGGCGCGTTGCGGACGCGGCCATTCGGCGGTGGCGGCCCGGGTCCGGGACCGCCTTCGCATCGGCGTCCGCCCGGCCCCGGGCAGACGGCTCCGCCGGAGCGAACGGGTTCCGGTCGGGCGCACTCCGCTTGTCGGTGACGAATTCGGCGCGACGGCATTCCTCGACTACGCCTCGGCAGTCGGTGGAGTGGCCTCACCGGACGTGCCGAATGAACAGTGCGCGGAATTCGTTTCGTAATGCCGCCAATACTGCCGAGTTCGCAGGTGAACGGTGTTTTCGCGGAGCGATCAGGCGCGATCGGGCGCGCTCAGGCGCCGATGAACGCGATCGGCTGAACCCGATCCGCGCCGATCAGCCGCGCGCGACGTTGCGCTCGTAGACCAGCCGCAGACCGATGAGGGTGAGCCAGGGCTCGTGTTCGTCGATCACCGAGGCCTCGCCCAGCACCATCGGCGCGAGACCGCCGGTGGCGATGACCGTCACGTCCTCGGGGTCCTGGGACAGCTCGCGCGCCATGCGCCGGACGATTCCGTCGACCTGGCCCGCGAAGCCGTACAGGATGCCGGACTGCATGGCCTCCACGGTGTTCTTGCCGATCACGCTGCGCGGGCGGGCCAGCTCGATCTTGCGCAGCTGCGCACCCCGCACGCCCAGCGCCTCGACCGAGATCTCGATACCGGGCGCGATCACCCCGCCCACGTACTCGCCGCGCGAGCTGACCGCGTCGAAGGTGGTCGCGGTGCCGAAGTCGACGACCACGCACGGGCCCTCGTACAGCTCGACGGCCGCCAGCGCGTTGATGATCCGGTCCGCGCCGACCTCCTTCGGGTTGTCCATCAGGATCGGCACGCCGGTCTTCACGCCCGGCTCGACCAGGACGGACGGCACATCGCCGTAGTAGCGGCGGGTGACCTCGCGCAGCTCGTGCAGGACGGAGGGGACGGTGGAGCAGATCGAGATGCCCTCGATGCCGTCGCCCAACTCCTCGCCGAGCAGCGGATGCATCCCCATCAGGCCCTGCAGCAGGACGGCGAGTTCGTCGGCGGTGCGGCGGGCGTCGGTGGAGATCCGCCAGTGCTCGACGATCTCGTCCCCGTCGAAGAGGCCCAGCACGGTGTGGGTGTTACCCACGTCGATGGTCAGCAGCACGGGTAACACCGCTTCCGGTCGGGCTCACGGCAGAGGGCGAGTTCTGGGGCGGTGGGTGGGGCGACGGGCGGGCCGATGGTCAGCAGCATGGCGCTACACCGCCTCGGCGTCGCGCAGGTCCAGGCCGATGTCCAGGATCGGGGACGAGTGGGTGAGCGCGCCGACCGCCAGGTAGTCGACGCCGGTCTCGGCGTACGTACGGGCGTTGGCGAGCGTCAGGCGGCCCGAGGACTCCAGCGCGGCCCGGCCCGCGACCATTCCGACCGCCTCGCGGGTGCGCTCCGGGGTGAAGTTGTCCAGCAGGATCAGATCCGCGCCCGCCTCCAGGACCGGCGGGATCTGGTCCAGGGTGTCGACCTCCACCTCGATCGGCAGGTCCGGGAACTCGGCCCGTACGGCGCTGAACGCCTGCGCCACGCCGCCCGCCGCGACCACGTGGTTGTCCTTGACGAGCGCCGCGTCCGACAGCGACATGCGGTGGTTGACGCCGCCGCCGCAGCGCACCGCGTACTTCTCCAGGGCGCGCAGCCCCGGCGTCGTCTTGCGGGTGTCGCGGACCTTCGCCTTCGTCCCCTCCAGGGCGTCCGCCCAGGCCCGGGTCGCGGTCGCGATGCCGGACAGACGGCACAGCAGGTTGAGCGCGCTGCGCTCGCCGGTGAGCAGGTCGCGGGTGCGGGTGCGGACGCTCAGCAGCCGCTGGCCGGGCTCCACCCGGTCGCCGTCCTCCACATGGCGCTCGACCTCGAACTCGTCCGTACAGACGACGGACAGGATCGCCTCGGCGATCCGCAGCCCGGCCACGGTGCCCGCCTCGCGGGCCGTGAAGTCGGCGGTGGCGAAGGCGTCCTCGGGGACGGTGGCGACGGTCGTCACGTCCACGCCCTGGTCGAGGTCCTCCTCGATCGCCATGTGCGCGATGTCCTCGACCTGGACGGGGTCGAGCCCGGCGTCGGCCAGCAGCTGGGCCAGATCGGGGTCGAGGCCGCACTCCATCGGGTCGAGCCCGTACGCGCCGTCGTCGGCGCCGCCGCAGCCGCAGGAGCTGCCGCAGCCGCCGCCCTGCCCGCCGCCGTCCGGAAGGCCGATCTGGAGCAGCGGAAGGGCCTGTGGCGGGCTCTGCTGGCGGTCGTCGGAGGTGCTGCTCACGGGTGGGACTCCGTCTCGGGTCGGGTGGTGGGTGACGGGAACGCCGCGGAGTCCGTCGTACGGACGCCGAGCGAGCCGTCGGGGCCGAGGGTGACCAGGAGGTGGCGCTGCCACGCCGCGTCGTCCCGGTCGGGGCGGTCCTCCCGCCAGTGGCAGCCGCGGGTCTCCTCGCGCCGGAGCGCGGCGGCCACCAGGACCCGGGCGACGAGGAGGAGGTTCGTCGCCTCCCAGGTCTCGACGCCGGGCTCGGCCGTCTTGCGGTCGCGCTGCAGGGTCTCGACGGCCTCGTCCTGGACGCGGTCGAGCTGACCGGCGGCCCGGGCGAGGCTTTCGGCGGAGCGGAGGACTCCGGCGCCGCTGGTCATGATGCGCTGGACGGCGTACCGAGCCTCGGGGGCGAGCAGGGCCCCTCCCCCGCCCTGGGCTGACGCGTCGGCAGCCGCGCTCTGTGGTGTGGGTGCCGGTATGGAGGGCCGCTCGGCGGTGGCGGCAGGGGCCGTACCGACCGCGGCGGCCGTGATGTCCGCCGCGATGCGCTCGGCGAAGACCAGGCCCTCCAGCAGCGAGTTGGACGCCAGCCGGTTCGCGCCGTGCACGCCCGTGCAGGCCGTCTCCCCGCACGCGTACAGCCCCGGCACCGTCGTCCGCCCCCGCAGGTCCGTCCACACCCCGCCGCTGGCGTAGTGCGCGGCGGGGGCCACCGGGATCGGCTGGGTGACCGGGTCGATGCCGTGGGACCGGCAGGCGGCCAGGATCGTCGGGAAGCGGTGCTCCCACATCCGGGCGCCGAAGTGGCGTGCGTCCAGGTACATGTGCTCGGCGCCCTGCTCGCGCATCCGCCGCATGATGCCCTTGGCGACGATGTCACGGGGCGCCAGCTCGGCCAGCTCGTGCTGGCCCACCATGAAGCGCGCCCCGTCCGCGTCCACCAGATACGCGCCCTCGCCGCGCACCGCCTCGGAAACCAGCGGCTGCTGCCCCTCGGCCTCCGGGCCGAGCCACAGCACCGTGGGGTGGAACTGGACGAACTCCAGGTCACTCACCTCCGCCCCGGCGCGCAGCGCGAGGGCGACGCCGTCGCCCGTGGAGACGGCGGGGTTGGTGGTGGCGGAGAAGACCTGGCCCATGCCGCCCGTCGCGAGGACGACCGCGCGCGCGTGGACCGCGCCCACGCCGTCCCGCGCGCCCTCGCCCATGACGTGCAGGGTGACGCCCGCGGCGCGGCCGGAGGCGTCCTTGAGGAGATCGAGCACCAGGGCGTTCTCGACGGTGTCGATCCCGGCCTCGCGCACCGCTCCGACCAGGGCGCGGGAGATCTCCGCACCGGTCGCGTCGCCGCCCGCGTGGGCGATGCGGCGGCGGTGGTGGCCGCCCTCGCGGGTCAGCAGGATCTCGCCGGTGTCGTCGTCGGCGTCGAAGCGGGCGCCGGTATCGATGAGCCGCCGCACGGCGTCGGGGCCCTCGGTGACCAGCATCCGCACGGCCTGCTCGTCGCACAGCCCGGCGCCCGCGACGAGCGTGTCGTCGAGGTGCTGGGCGGGGGTGTCGCCCTCGCCGAGGGCGGCGGCTATGCCGCCCTGGGCCCAGCGCGTGGAGCCGTCGTCGAGCCGCGCCTTGGTGACGACGGTGACCTTCGCCCCGGCGGCCGCGCAGCGCAGCGCCACGGTCAGGCCCGCGACGCCCGAGCCGACGACCACGACGTCGGCCTCGGTGGCCCAGCCGGGCGCGGGGGCGCGCAGGGCCGGGCGGTTCAGCGGTTCGCTCATCGGTTCGCTCCGAACCACAGCCGGATGTTGTCGATCAGCCGGGTGGAGCCGACCTTGGCGGCGACGGCCAGGATCGCCTCGCCGGTGTGGTCCTCGGGGGCCTCGGTGAAGTCCTCCGGGGCGATCAGGCCGAGGTAGTCGAGGACGAGCGGGGGATCGAGGAGGGCCGCCTCCGCGAGCACGGCGCGCGCGGCGTCCCGTACGGCGTCGGGCGAGCCGACCCGGACGAGGCCGCCCGCGTCCCCGTCCCCGCCTGTGGCGCTCTCGGCGCTTCCGGTGGACCGCGCCGCCGACAGCCCCGCGTCACGCCCCGCGAACAGCGCCCTGGGCAGGACCAGCGCGGTGACCCGCTCCCGCTCCGAGAGGTAGCGGTTACGGCTGGAGAGGGCCAGCCCGTCGCCCTCCCGGACGGTGGGGACGCCGACGATCTCCACCGGGAAGTCCAGGTCCCGCACCATCCGGCGGACCAGCGCGAGCTGCTGCGCGTCCTTCTCGCCGAAGAAGGCGACGTCCGGGCGGGTGAGGTGGAGCAGCTTGGCGACGACGGTGAGCATCCCGTCGAAGTGGCCGGGCCGGGAGGCGCCCTCGTACCCCTCGCCCATGGACCCGGCGGCCATCCGTATCCGCGGCTCGCCGCTGCCGTACACCTCCTCGGCCGAGGGGGCGAAGACGATGTCGGCCCCGGCGGCGGCCGCGACCTTCAGGTCGGCGTCGAGGGTGCGCGGATAACGGTCCAGGTCCTCGCCCGCGCCGAACTGCAGCGGGTTGACGAAGACGGTAACGGTGACGAGGCCCTTGGCGCCGACCCGGGCGCGCGCGGCGCGGATCAGCGCGGCGTGCCCGTCGTGCAGCGCGCCCATGGTCATGACGACGGCTGTACGCCCCGGCACGGCGAAGTGCGCCAGCGCCGCGTCGAAGTCCGTGCGACGCCCGAACAGCTCCACATCCGGCTCCCCGGGGCTCGGCTTGGTCCACAGCTTCGGGCTCACGATCCCGCTCCTCCCCGGCCCCGGGCGTCCGAGATGTCCGACAGCACGCCCAGCAGGTTCTCCGCCAGCTCCGGCTTGAGCATCCCGTGGGCGAGCGCCCGGTCCGCCGTGGCACGGGCCATGGCGAGATATCCGGCGACGGCCTGCGGCGCGTGCCGCCGCAGCTCCTGGACGTGCGCGGCGACCGTGCCCGCGTCGCCGCGCGCGACCGGGCCGGTGAGCGCGGCGTCGCCGCTGCGCAGCGAGTTGTCGAGGGCGGCGCCGAGGAGCGGGCCGAGCATCCGGTCGGGCGCCTCGACCCCGGAGGCGCGCAGCAGCTCCATGGACTGGGCGACCAGGGTGACCAGGTGGTTGGCGCCGATGGCGAGGGCCGCGTGATACAGCGGACGGGACTCCTCCGCGACCCACTCGGGCTCGCCGCCCATCTCGATGACCAGCGCCTCGGCCGCCAGCCGCAGCTCCTCGGGGGCGGTGACGCCGAAGGAGCAGCCCGCGAGCCGCTGGACGTCGACCGGGGTGCCGGTGAAGGTCATCACGGGGTGCAGCGCGAGCGGCAGCGCACCGGCCCGCAGGGCGGGCTCCAGCACGGCGGTGCCGTAGCGGCCGGAGGTGTGCACCATCAGCTGGCCGGGGCGCACCGCACCGGTCTCGGCGAGGCCCTGGACCAACTCGGGCAGGGCGTCGTCGGGGACGGTGAGCAGCACCAGCTCGGCCCGCGCCAGCACTTCGGCGGGCGGGACGATCGGGACCTCGGGCAGCAGGGCGGCGGCCCGGCTCACGGAGGCGTCGGAGACGCCGGAGGCGGCGACGGGCCGGTGCCCGGCCAGCCGCAGCGAGGCGGCGAGCGCCGGACCGACACGACCGGCGCCGACCACGCCGACGGTGAGCCGGGCCGGGCGGTCCTGCGGCTCGGGAAGTGGTTGTGCGTTCACGCGACTGCGGCCTTCCGTTCCAGTCCTCAGGGGGTACCGGACGATTCCCCGCCATGCTACGCGAGTGTCCCCGAGGGGCCGGGGGTGTACCAGGCCTGTGGATAACCGGCCTGTGGATAACTCCGGGGGTGACCTGGCCGTGGGTCATCATCGGGTCATGGCGGACATCGCGGTGCGGGGGGAAGTGGTGGATGTGACGAAAGCGGCTGACATGACGGAGGCGGCGGAGGCGGCAGATGCTGCGGATGTGGCGGATGTGGCGGATGCCGCCGAGCAGGCCGCGCGGGAGCGCAGGCTCGCGGCCTGGCACGGCTCCGAGCGGATGCTCGCCCGGGGCCCGCTGGAGCGGCGGATCGGTGAGCGGCTGGCGGACCTGACCGCCGCCGCCCCGGGCCTCGACGGTGCCCTCGGCGACTGGGTGGACATATACGGGGACGGGGTGGTCGAGAAGCTGGAGCGGCGGGTCGCCGACCTGCTCGGCATGGAGGCCGCGGCCTTCTTCCCCACCGGCACCATGGCCCAGCAGGTCGCCCTGCGCGCCTGGGCCGGGCGCACCGGCAATCCGGTGGTGGCCGTCCATCCGCTGGCCCATCTGGAAGTGCACGAGCGGGACGCGTATCTGACGGTGAGCGGGCTGCGCGCGGTGCGGCCGACCAGCGCGCCCCGGCTGCCCACCGCCGCGGAGATCCGCGACCTGGAGGAGCCGTTCGGCACCCTCGCCCTCGAACTGCCGTTGCGCGAGGCGGGCTATGTGCTGCCGGAGTGGGACGACCTGGTCGCCGTCGTGGAGGCCGCCCGGGAGCGGGAGGCCGTGGTCCATTTCGACGGGGCCCGGCTGTGGGAGTGCACCACGCACTTCGGGCGCGGGCTCCCGGAGATCGCCGCCCTCGCGGACACGGTGTATGTGTCCTTCTACAAGTCGCTCGACGGCATCGCGGGGGCCGCGCTCGCGGGCCCGGAGACGCTGATCGCGGAGGCCACGGCCTGGCGCCACCGGTACGGCGGCCAGGTGTTCCAGCAGTGGCCCACGGCGCTCGCCGCCCTGGCCGGTCTGGACCGCGAACTGCCCCGGCTGCCGTCGTATGTGGCCCATGCGGCCGTCGTGGCGCGGGCGATGCGCGAGGCGTTCACGGAAGCCGGGGTGGCCTGGTTCCGGGTGCGGCCGGAGGTGCCGCACACCCATCAGTTCCAGGTGTGGCTGCCGTATCCGGCGCGAGTGCTGGACGAGGCGAGCGTACGGCTGGCCGAGGAAACCCGGACGACGCTGTTCCGGCGCTGGTGGGAGGAGGGACCGCCGGGCCTGGCCGTCTCCGAGGTCACGGTGGCCGCACCCGCGCTGGACTGGACGGCGGAGGACGTGAAGGAGGCGGTCACGGCATTCCTGACCCGAGTGCGGGCGGTCCTGGCCGAGGACGACACGGCCAACACCTGACTACCGAGCCCGGCCCGGCTGACGTGCCCTGCGGGCTGCTCGGCGCGTCGGCCGGGCAGGTCAGGCGGTGGGCTGGCACGGGGACGGGTCCGTGGCTCGGCGGGCGGCGGGCGGGCGCCGGGCGGGGCGTACGGCCTGGGCCGCGCGGGCCGTTGCCGCTCGCAGCGCCCGCCGCAGGGCTTCGCGGCGCCGCCGGGCCGGGCGTTCGGCGGCCACGGACTGGAAGTCGCGGTACTCGCGCAGCGCCCGGAGGGCGCGCCAGTCGCCCTGGCCGGGGGCGGGCGGGGCGGGCTCACCGCGCTGGGCCGCCCGGTACAGGTCGAGTGCGTACTGCTGAGTGATGGACATGAAAGGAGCGTCGGACGGCGCACCGCCGCCCGTCACCTCGTTTGACGATCGCCGTCAAACGAGGTCGGGGCGGGGCGCGGCTACCGCACCATAGGGGTCATGGCCAATGTCGTGGACATCACCGGGCTGCCGCCCGAGCGCATCGTCTTCTGTCCGTCGCCGCTCGCGGAACTGGGCGCGGCGCTGCACGTGCTGTCCGAGCCCGGCCACCATCCGGGGCAGCACGGCTGGGCGACCGCGACCGCCGCCTCGCTCAAGCCGGATCTCGCCGACCGGCTGTGCGAGGCGGACTTCCTGTGGGGCACGGCCCGTTCCGACCTGCTGCTCCCGTCCGCGCCCGGGTCGACGCTCGCGGAGGATCTGGACTCGCTGGACCGCATCGACGACGAGGCGTTCGTGGCGGCCGCGTTCGAGATCAGCTGCTCCGCCTCGTACGACCGGCCGACGCCGTCGCCGCTGGTCGACCGGGGCGAGCGGGACCGGGTCCGGGACATGGCGCGGGCCCGTGGGCCTCGGCAACTGGCGTTCGTGGACCGCATGCTGGTCGATCCGGACGGGCTGCGGGTGTGGCTGCGGCGGCTGCTGGAGGACTGCGACGAGGCGTTCTTCGCGGACACCTGGCGGCGGGTGCGGGTCCAACTGGCCGCCGACGCCCGCCACAAGGGCGAGCTGCTGCAGCGCAAGGGGCTCGCGGAGGCGCTGGGGGCGGCCTCGGCCGCGCTGTCGCTGGAGCAGAGCGCGGATGGGCGGTCGCGTGTCCTGGCCGACAAGCTGGCGGCGGGGCGGACGACGGCGGCCGGGTGCGGGCTGACGCTCATCCCGACGACGTTCGGCTGGCCGCATTTGCTGCTGGTGCACGCGCCGGGCTGGCACCCGGTGATCCAGTACCCGGTCGCCGGGCCCGAACTCGCCCCGCCCGCCGCCCTGGAGCTGGTCCAGCACCGGCTGGAGGCCCTTGCCCACCCGATGCGGATGCGGATCTGCCGGGCGCTGGCCCGGGGGGCGCACACCACGGGTGAGCTGGCCGAGGCGTACGCCATCACGCCGCCGGAGGTCTCCCGGCACATCGCCGTCCTGAAGAAGGCCGGGCTTCTGCAGACGCGGCGGCGGGGGCGGTATGTCCTGCACCAGCTGGAGCTGTCGGCGGTGGCGCGGTTGGGGAGCGACTTCTTGGAGAGCGTCCTCCGGTAGGTGGCGGCGGGGGCTCTTCCCCCACCCCGCCCCTTCCCGAAACCGGGGGAACCCCCGGCCCCCCGGATGCGGGGCTCCGCCCCAGCACCCCGCATGGCCGCCGCCGTCGCAGCAACCCAGCCCTGCCGCCAGGGCCGAAGCGCGGGCGGCAGCCCACCCGCCCCAGCACCTCGACACGGCACGGCACGCAAGGCCTGCCCCTGTCTCCGGGGTCCGGAAACCCGGACGGTGGCCCGCCCACCCCAGACACGAGGCCCCGCCCCAGCACCTCCCGTGGGCGACACGGCACGCAGGGCCTGGCCTCGTCTCCGGGCCCCGGAACCCGGGCGGTGGCCCGCCCACCCCGGATGCGGGGCTCTGCCCCAGCACCCCCATGGGCAGGCCTGACCCCTCGCCACGGCCCGGCACGCGGGTGGTGGACCGCCCCCGGCCGCAGAGCCGCGTCCCAGCGCCCCCATGGGCGCCCCGTCGCCGCACCTGCCCGAGGGCGGCGCCGTCGTCTGCGTCCGGCCTGCGGGGCGTGGACCGGCCGGGCGGGGTCAGCGAGGTGGGCCGCCTGCTCGGACCAGGCCTGTTTCGTAGGCCATGACCACCACCTGCACCCGGTCGCGGAGTTCCAGCTTGGTGAGGATGCGGCCCACGTGGGTCTTCACCGTGGCCTCGGACAGCACCAGGCGGCCCGCGATCTCGCCGTTCGAGAGGCCCTGGGCTACGAGCATCATCACCTCGCGCTCGCGGTCGGTGAGGCGTTCCAGCTCGGGGCGGGAGGGCGCGCCGGAGCGGCCGCCGCCCGTGCCCGGGAGCATGGGGGCGAAGCGGTTCAGGAGGCGGCGGGTGGTGCTGGGGGCGACGACCGCGTCGCCGCTGTGGACCGCGCGGATCGCGGCGAGGAGTTCGCCCGGCGGCACGTCCTTGAGCATGAAGCCGCTCGCGCCCGCCTTGAGGGCGGAGAAGGCGTACTCGTCCAGGTCGAAGGTGGTCAGGATCAGGACGCGGGGCGCGCCGTCGACCTCGCAGATGCGCCGGGTCGCCTCGACCCCGTCCAGCTTCGGCATGCGGACGTCCATCAGGACGACGTCCACCTCGGCCGAGCGCACCGCCTCCAGCGCCTCAAGGCCGTCGCCCGCCTCCGCGACGACCTCCATGTCGGGCTGGGCGGCGAGCACCATGCGGAAACCGGTGCGCAGCAGCACCTGGTCATCGACGAGCATGACGCGGATCGACATCCGGTCGGGTCCCTTCCCTCGGCTCCCTCGGCGCGCGCTCCGTACGGGCGCTCACCGCGTACGTACGCGTGGACGCGGGTCCGCGGCTCACCCCGACGCCTTCAGCGGCAGCAGCGCGCTGATGCGGAAACCGCCGCCCGGGCGCGGGCCCGCGTCGAGCGTGCCACCGACCATGCCGACGCGCTCGCGCATCCCGATCAGCCCGTGGCCGCTGCCGTCCGCGCCGCCGTCCTCGTACAGCTCGCGCTGGGCGCCCCGGCCGTCGTCCTCGACCAGCAGGCCGAGCCCGTCGTCGAAGTAGGTGATGCGGACGCTGGCGCCGACGTCGGGGCCGCCGTGCTTGCGGGAGTTGGTGAGCGCTTCCTGCACGATGCGGTACGCGGTCAGCTCCACGCCGCTGGGCAGCTGGCGCGGGCTGCCGACGACCTTGAAGTCCACCGGGAGCCCGGAGCCGCGCGCCTGCTCGACCAGTTCGTCGATCTGCTCCACGTCCGGCTGCGGCACATAGTCGCTGGCCTCCCCCGGCTCCCCGGTGCGCAGCACGCCCAGCAGCCGCCGCATCTCGGCGAGGGCCTGGCGGCCGGTGCCGGAGATCGTCTCCAGCGCCTGCCGGGCCTGGTCCGGGGACGCGTCGAGAACGTACGCGGCGCCGTCCGCCTGAACGACCATCACCGACACATTGTGCGCGACGACATCGTGCAGCTCGCGCGCGATCCGGGCGCGCTCGGCGGCGACCGCGACCTTCGACTGCGCCTCGCGCTCCTTCTCCAGCCGGGAGGCGCGCTCCTCCAGCTGTTCGTAGTAGGCGCGGCGGGTGCGGATCGAGTCGCCGAGCACCCAGGCCAGGACGAAGGGGATGGTGACGAAGACCGTCGAGACGGCGGCCGCCCCCACCGACTCGTGTTCGTCGGGCCAGCGGACGGTGGCGAACGACGGGGAGCAGACCGCGGCGGCCAGGGCGGCCCGGGAGGTGCGGCGCCCGGCGTCGGACGCGGCCGTGTAGACGATCACCAGCATCGCGAAGTCGACGATGTTGATCCTGACGTCCAGCGCGAGCTGGCCGAGGCCGCACACGATGACCAGCCCCAGCATCATCGCGGGGGCCCGGCGGCGCAGCGCGACGGCCGTGCACAGCGCCAGGGTGATCGGCACGGCCGCGAGCGGTGGTTCGTAGCCCGGGGTCGCCTGCACCAGCCACAGGAGACCGCAGCCGAAGAGAATGACGCCCCAGAAGGCGTCCACCCCTGTCGGATGGCTGCGGAGGAAGTCGTAGAGGCGCTGCACGTCACCCAGAGTAGGCAGTGGGGATACCCGGGCGGGTCAGCCCGAGGGGCGATCCGTATCTCCCCGCCCTACTCCCCAAGGTGGATACCGGTCCGCTTTAGCGTGGGGGCGTGGCGAGTGAACAGCGGGAATGGTGTGGGTGGCGGGAAGCGGCCGAACGGGCGCTGTACGGGCCGGACGGCGGCTTCTTCCGGCGCACGGAGGGGCCCGCCGGTCACTTCCGTACGTCGGTGCACGCCTCACCCCTGTACGCGCGGGCGGTCACGGAGCTGCTGCGGCGGGTGGACGAGGCGCTGGGGCGGCCGCCGGAGCTGGCGCTGGTGGACCTGGGCGCGGGCCGCGGCGAGCTGCTGACCGGGGTGCTGGCGGGGGCCGCCGGGCTGCCGCACGGGCTGGCCGCGCGGCTGCGCCCGTACGCGGTCGAGCGGGCGGCGCGGCCCGCCGGGCTCGACGGGCGGGTGGAGTGGCGGGAGACGGTGCCGGAGGGGGTCACCGGGCTGCTGTTCGCCAATGAGTGGCTGGACAACGTCCCCGTCGACATCGCCGAGACCGACCCCGACGGCGTCCCGCGCCGGGTCGAGGTCTCGGCGGCCGCCGACGGCGCCGAACGGCTCGGCGCCGAGGTGACCGGCGAGGACGCGGCGTGGCTGGACCGGTGGTGGCCGCTGGCGGGCGCCGAACCGGGGCTGCGGGCCGAGATCGGCCGCCCGCGCGACGCGGCCTGGGCCGGGGCCGTGCGGTGCGTGGGCGCCGGGCTCGCGGTCGCCGTGGACTACGCCCATGAGCGCGCCGCCCGGCCGCCCTTCGGCACGCTGACCGGCTTCCGGGACGGTCGGGAGGTGCGGCCGGTCCCGGACGGATCGTGCGACATCACGGCGCATGTGGCGCTGGACGCGTGCGCCGCCGGGACGGACGCCCGCCTGATCCCCCAGCGCGACGCGCTGCGCCGCCTGGGCCTCGACGCCGCCCGCCCGCCGCTCGCCCTGGCCTCCACGGACCCGGCCGCCTACGTACGGGCCCTGAGCGCGGCGGGCGAGGCGGCGGAGCTGCTGGACCCGGCGGGCCTGGGCGGCTTCCGCTGGCTGGCCCAGCCGGTGGACCTGCCGTACGACGCGCTCGCCCTACCCTAGGGTCCAGGGGCTGGACCCGGTTTCTGGACGGGGCGGGGGTCGAGACAAACTGTTCCCATGACGGAGACGACAGTCGGCATCGGCGGCGCGGCGGAGAGCACCGACATGGTGCTGAACATCGGCCCGCAGCACCCGTCCACCCACGGCGTGCTGCGGCTCCGGCTGGTGATCGACGGGGAACGCGTGCAGCACGCGGAGCCGGTGATCGGGTACATGCACCGCGGCGCCGAGAAACTGTTCGAGGCGCGCGACTACCGCCAGATCATCATGCTCGCCAACCGCCACGACTGGCTGTCCGCCTTCTCCAACGAGCTGGGCGTCGTCCTCGCCGTCGAGCGGATGCTCGGGATGGAGGTCCCGGAGCGCGCCGTATGGGTACGGACGCTGCTGGCCGAGCTGAACCGGGTGCTCAACCATCTGATGTTCCTCGGCTCGTACCCCCTGGAGCTGGGCGGCATCACGCCGATCTTCCACGCGTTCCGGGAGCGCGAGGACCTCCAGCACGTCATGGAGGAGATCTCCGGCGGCCGGATGCACTACATGTTCAACCGGGTCGGCGGCCTCAAGGAGGACCTGCCGGTGGGCTGGCTCGGCCGGGCCCGCGCGGCCGTGGCCGAGGTGCGGTCGCGGATGGACGTGTACGACGGGCTCGTGCTCGGCAACGAGATCTTCCGGGGGCGCACCCGGGGCGTGGGCGCCCTCTCCCCGGAGGCCGTGCACGCCTACGGGGTCAGCGGCCCCATCGCCCGCGCCTCGGGCGTCGACTTCGATTTGCGGCGCGACGAGCCGTACCTGGCCTACGGGGAGCTGCGGGACACCCTCAAGGTCGTGGTGCGCGAGGAGGGCGACTGCCTGGCCCGCTTCGAATGCCTGCTGGAGCAGACGCACAACTCGCTGGCGCTCGCCGACGCCTGCCTGGACCGGCTGGCCGAGCTGGAGCCGGGGCCGATCAACCAGCGGCTGCCGAAGGTCCTCAAGGCCCCCGAGGGCCACACCTACGCCTGGACCGAGAACCCGCTCGGCCTCAACGGCTACTACCTCGTCTCCAAGGGCGAGAAGACGCCGTACCGGCTGAAGCTCCGCTCGGCCTCGTTCAACAACATCCAGGCGCTCACGGAGCTTCTGCCGGGCACGCTCGTCGCCGACATGGTGGCGATCCTGGGATCGCTGTTCTTCGTCGTCGGCGACATCGACAAGTAGAAGTGCGGCCCTACGAGATCGCGCTGCGCAGCTCCTCGATCCCGATGGGCTCGTTCTCCTCGTGCGCGGTCAGGTCGATGACCTCGCCGACCGCGCCCTTCCGGTTCTCGGCGAGGGTCTCCGCGCCGATCACATCGGCGAGGTCCTCGTCGGCCTCCGGCTCGGGCTCCTGCTGCTCCGGCGGGGTCTTCTGGGTGCCGAAGTAGTCGAAGCCGCCCACCGAACGGGAGGCGGCCCGGCGTGCCGCGGCATACGGCACCACGGCGGAGGCGGCCGTACGAGCGTGCGGAGGCGGCACCGGGGAGCTGTCCGGGCCGTCACGCTCGTCGGCCGCCGGGCGCTTCCCCGGGACAGTCGCACCGTCCTCGTCCGGGTCCGCGGCCGCTCTTCCGGCCTTGCTGTCCTTCGCTTCCGTTTTCTCCTGGCCCTTGGCCTCGGCCTCGGCCTTCTCCCGCTCGACGGCCAGGGACCGCGATTCCGCTTCGGCCCGCTCCCGTTGCTGCCGCGCGCTGGCGACCAGGCGGCTGAGCGCCTCGTCGGCGCGGGCGTACGCGTCCAGGGCAAGCGCCTCGGACTCGGCGGATCCGGAAGACTCCGCGTCCGCGGCCGCCTCGCCGGACGGCTCCGCGGCGGTCAGCTCCTTCGAGGGGACCCCGGCCTCCAACGCGAGCCTGCGGCGCCCCTCCAGGGCGCTCGCGCGCTCGGTCTCGGCCGTGGCGTAACGGCGCAGCAGCTCGGCGTGCTCGTTGCGCAGCCGGGCGAGTTCGGCCCGCTTGGCGCGCAGCCGGGTGTTGAGCGCGGTGCGCAGCTCGGCCGCCTTCTCGGCGTCCGCTTCCAGCTCCGCGATCCGCTCTTCGTACTTCATTTCCTGGCGGGCGGTCTCACTCGCGGCCTCCGCGACCCGGCGGCCGGCCGCGCGGTCCCAACGGCGTGTCAGGACCGAGCCGACGACCGCGGCGGCGGCCGCGGTCGCGGCGAGTCCACGGATCACGACCGTATCGCCGACCAGCCAGGCACCGGCGGCGCAGGTTATTGACGCGGCTGCGACCGACAGAGGGGGAAGTAGCCTGTGCAGGGGTGGGGATTGGCGGTGGCGTCCACGTGGCATGGGCCGAAACTTACCGTGCGTACGGCTGGTTTGGGGGGTCGGCAGGCCAGATCCGTTGTCAATCCGTTGGCAAACTACTTCACGAGACCCTTCTCCTTGAGGTAGTCGGCCGCGACATCGGCGGGCTTGAGCCGCTCGGCGTCAACTTTCTTGTTGAGTTCGGTGAGATCGGCCGTGGTGAGCACGCGGCCGAGCTTGTTCAGCGCGTTTTCGATCTTGGGTGAACCGGCGGACTTCGCATTCACCACGGGAAGTACGTTGTCGGCATTCTGCAGATTTTTGTCGTCGTCGAGCAGGACAAGTCCGAACTGGTCCAGTGTGGCGTCCGTGGTGGTGGTCAGGAGCATCTGGTCCTTGCCGTCCTTGACCGCCTGCTTGGCCTGCACGCTGCCGATGTCCAGCGGGTCGATGCCCGCGATGTCGATGCCGTAGCGCTTCTCCAGACCGGGCTGGCAGAACGGCCGCTTCGGGCATTCGTCGCCCGCCGCCAGCTTGACCTTCTGCCCGGACTTCCCCAGATCGGAGAGCGTCTTGAGGTCATGCTCCTTGGCGAACTCACCGCTCACCGCGAAGGCGTTCTGGTCGACCGCCTCGCCCGCGTCCAGCACCTTGAGTCCGCGCGGCTCGGCGAGCTTCTTCAGCGCCTTCACCGTGTCGTCCACGTCGGACGAGGCCACGGGCTTGGCATTCGGCCCGTTCTTCTTCTGGTTGAGGAATTCGGCGAGCGTCGCCGCGTACTCCGGTACGACATCCATCTGACCCTTCTCCAGGGCCGGTTCATAGAGTTCGCGGGTGTCGACCGTCTTGAGGGAGGTCGAGTAACCGGCGTGCCCCAGCAGCCCCGCGTACAGCTCCGCGAGGATCTTCGACTCGGCGAAGGAGGCGGTCCCGATCACCAGCGAGCCCTTGCCGGACTCGCCCGATCCTTCGCCGCCGGACTTCTCCAGGCTCTCGCCGCCGCACGCGGTCGCGCCGACCGCCAGCGCCACGGCGCTCGCCGCCGCCCCCGCCACTCTCCAGAACTTCCTCATGGGATCCCCATCCATCGATATATGTACGGCCATAGATCTGTACGCGCGGTTCGGATCAGCGTGCCGACGTCAGTGTGACGACGTCAGCGCGGGCGCCTTGGGCGCCTGGTCGGCTGGCGGGCGGCGGAACGCGGCCGACCGCCGCCCCGTCTTCCGCCGCATCGGGTCCAGCGCCAGCCCGAGAGCGACGAACACGCCCTCGACCAGCAGCGCGAGCGCCGCGACCAGCACCGCCCCGGCCACCACCTGGGGCGTGTCGGTGATCCGGAAGCCCGCCGTGATGATCCGGCCGAGCCCGCCGCCGCCGGGCAGCGCCGCCAGCGTCGCGGTGGCCACGACCTGCACGGCGGCGGTCCGTACGCCCGTCATGATGAGCGGGAACGCGAGGGGCAGTTCGACCCTGCGGATCAGCTGGCCCCCCGTCATGCCCATACCCCGGGCCGCCTCCACGACCTCCCGGTCCGCCTCGCTCACCCCGACGTACGCGTTGGTGAGCACCGGCGGGATGGCGAACAGCACCAGCGCGATGATCGTGGGCCACTGGCCGTGCGTGCCCAGCGGGCTGAGGAGCAGCAGCACCAGCACGGCGAAGGTGGGCACGGCCCGGCCCGCGTTGGAGATGTTGATCGCGATCGCGCCGCCCTTGCCGATGTGGCCGAGCAGGACGGCGACCGGCAGCGCGACCGCGCACGAGATCGCCAGGCAGACGAACGTCAGGAACAGATGCTGGCCGAGCCGGTGCCACACCCCGTCCGCGCCCTGCCAGTGCGACCCGGTGGCCAGCCAGGTCCACGCCTCGCCGATGACGCCCATCAGGCCCTCCTCCTCTTATGCGCCCAGGGCGTCAGCACCCGCTGGACGCCGAGCAGAGCCAGGTCCGCCACGACCGCCAGCGCCACGCACAGCACCGAGGCGGTGAGCACCTGCGCCTTGAAGAAGCCGCGCATGCCCTCGTAGATGAGGTTGCCGAGCCCTCCGTAGCCGATGATCGCGCCGACCGTGGTGAGCGAGACGGTAGAGACCGTGGTGATGCGCAGCCCGGCCATCAGGGCGGGCAGCGCGAGCGGCAGCTCGACGCCGAAGAGCAGCCGCAGCGGCCCGTACCCCATGCCGCGCGCGGCCTCCCTGGCGTCCTCCGGCACGGAGGCGAGGCCCGCCATGATGTTGCGCACCAGGATCGTGAGCGAATACAGCACCAGCCCCGTGACCACGACCGCCTGGGACACCCCGAAGACGGGCAGCAGCAGCGAGAACATCGCGAGCGACGGCACCGTGTAGAGGATCGTGGTCAGCCCCAGCACCGGGCCCGCCACGCTCTGCCTGCGGCGGGCCAGCAGCGCGAGCGGAAAGGCGATCACGAGGCCGATCGCGACCGACGCGAGGGTGATCCCGACATGCTGCAGCGTCGCGTCCGTCAGCTCCTGACCGCGCGTGCGCACATACTCGCCGCATATCCATTCGTTACTGATCAGACAGTTCTGGTCCGCCATACGCTCACCTCCCCCGGGCACGTGGTCGTCCAATTCCTGGGTGACCCTATCCCCGGGAGATGACAATCTCGTCCGATCGCCACACAACAGCAACAATGTCTGCCACGAATGCGGCAACAATGGGGAGCCATGATCCGTTTCGAGCATGTCACCAAGCGCTACGCCGACGGCACGACCGCCGTGGACGATCTGTCCTTCGAGGTCGCGGAGGGTGAGCTGGTCACGCTCGTCGGACCCTCGGGGTGCGGCAAGACCACCACGATGAAAATGGTCAACCGGCTCATCGAGCCGACCTCCGGCCGGATTCTGGTGGAGGACGAGGACATCGCCGAGACGGATCCGGTCGCGCTGCGGCGCCGTATCGGCTATGTCATTCAGCAAGTCGGTCTCTTCCCGCACAAGACCGTGCTGGAGAACACCGCGACCGTGCCGCATCTGCTGGGGTGGCAGCGGAAGAAGGGGCGGGAGCGGGCCGCCGAGCTTCTCGATCTGGTCGGACTCGACCCTTCCGTATATGGCGACCGCTATCCCGACCAGCTCTCCGGCGGCCAGCGGCAGCGGGTCGGGGTGGCGCGGGCGCTGGCGGCCGACCCGCCGGTGCTGCTGATGGACGAACCCTTCGGGGCCGTCGACCCGGTCGTCCGCGAACATCTGCAGACGGAATTCCTCCGGCTTCAGTCACAGGTGCGGAAAACCGTGCTTTTCGTGACGCACGACATAGAGGAGGCGGTGCGGCTCGGCGACCGCATCGCGGTGTACGGCTCCGGGCGCATCGAACAGTTCGACACCCCGGCGGCGGTGCTGGGCACGCCCGCCTCGCCGTACGTGGCCGACTTCGTCGGCGCGGACCGCGGGCTCAAGCGGCTCTCGGTGACCCCCATCGAACCCGGCGACCTCTGGCAGCCCCCGGTCGTCCACCTCGACGACCCGCTCACCAAGGCGGCCGCCCGGCTGGCCTCGGACGGCGCCCGCTGGGCCGTCGTCCTGGACGACGCGGACCATCTGCACGGCTGGATCCCGGCGGACGCGGCCGACGGATCGCAGGGCACGGTCCGGGACCACGCCCGCCGGATGGAGGCGTGGCTCCCGGTGGGGGCACCGCTCAAGCAGGCGTTCAGCACGATGCTCCAGCACGACGCGGGCTGGATCGCCGTCCTGGACGGCGACCGCTTCCTCGGCGTCCTCACCCCGGCCCGCCTCCACGAGGCCCTGCGCCGCTCGATCGACGCCGACGCGGGCGGCATCGCCCGAGGCGACGTAGACCTCCAGACGATCACCGACGCGTAGCGAAGCCGCCTGCGGCGAGCCCTTCCCCACCCCGCCCCTTCCCGAACCGGGGCAAACCCCGGGCCCCAGGCCCCCGGGCGGGGCGCCGGGGTACGGGCCACGGGCGCCTCGCCAGACGCACAGGCACGCGCCGCCCCACCAGCCGCCCCGGCCCCAAGCCCGGCGGAGCGCCGGGGTCGGGGCGCCCCCGGTACGTCTCGCCAGGCGCGCGGGCACGTGCCGCCTCGGCGCGGTCCGAGCCCCGGCGCGCGTCCCCGCGCGCCGTCGGGCGGGGCCGGTCCCGGGCCTCTCCGCCCGAGCGCGGGCCGCACTCGGCGCGGTCCCGGTCAGCGGAGCGCGTGCGCTGCGCACCCCACGACCGGGGCCCGGGGCGAAGCCCCGTTCGGGAAGGGGAGGGGCGGGGTTGGGGAAGGGTCAGTCGGCGTGGAGGCGGGTGCCCAGCCATTCCAGGGTGGGGGACACCTCGCGCTTCCAGGTGTTGAAGTTGTGGCCCCCGGTACCGAGGATGATCGACGAGATGCGGGTCGGCTCGCCCCGGTGGTTCAGCTCGCGGACCTTCTCCACGAACCGCATCGTCGCCCGGTAGTTCTTCTCGCCGCGCTCGCTGCTGCTCACCAGCAGCGAGACCGGCGGGGCGGGGCGGTGGTCGAGGCGCCACATGAGGTTGTTCTCGCGCTCCAGCTGACGGCTGCCGCCGAAGAGGTCGCCCGTGGTCGCGTCGTGGGGGGCCTTGTAGAAGGGGGACAGCCCGGCGGCGGCGGAGAAGGCGTCGGGGTGGCGCATCGCCATCTTCAGGGCGCAGTAGCCGCCGGTGGAGTTGCCCACGACGCCCCAGTTACGGGCCTCGGTGCCCACCCGGTAGTGCTCGGAGACGGCCTTCGGCACGTCCTTGGTGAAGAAGGTCTCGGTCTGCGGCCCGCCGGGGACGTCCATGCACTCCGTGTCCCGTGGCGGCGCCACGGTCGGCCGCATCATGACCAGGATGGTCGGCCGCATTCTCCCCTCTTTGACCAGCTTCTGGGACTTCTGGGGGTATTTCAGGCCATTGATAAGGGCCTCGGTGGTGCCCGGGTAGCCGGTCAGCACGAGGGCCGCCGGGAACGAGCGTTCGGCGTACCGGGGCTGGAAGTACTCCGGCGGCAGATAGACGTAGCCGGGGCTGGCGATCCGCGAGACCGGCCCCCGGAAGTTCACCTTGTCGACGCGCCCGCCGGTCTCCGGCGACGAGCCGCCCGAGACGTTGAGCTTGCGGCTCTCGGTGACCTTCACCCGGGTGCCGGGGTTGTCGTGGTCCACCACCACCCCCATCTCGTCCTCGGTCCCGAACAGGTCGGCCCAGGAGCCGTAAAAACCAAAAGACTGATTGGCGAACAATCCAAAAGCGGCGAACACCGCCACCTGAGTTGCCGCTAGCATGCCGACCCGGCCGAGCACGGCGGTCACCCCGCGTCCGGCCAGCCGCGGCCACAGCCATATCGTGGCCGTGAACAGCAGCAGCGCCGCGACGACAGCCATGATCACGACGTTGTTGCTCGTGAGACCCATCACTATCTTTCTGCCGGGCGGCCGGTCCTCCGTACCGCGGGGACGCCTCCCGGCGGGAGCCGGGGGCGGAACCCCGCCGCCTCGAACTGCATCTAGATAGACGCAAATCGTGCGGAAGCTGCGTCAGAGAACCAAAGATCCTTTGACCGAAGCGACGGGAATGCGAATGTCTGACAGTCCAGATGCCGAAAAGTCCGGAGGGGTTCCCAACCGGATACGGCGCGTACTGCGCGGGCCGCGTCCGGAGACGGTCCCCACGGCCGTCGGCACGGCCTGCACGCTGATCGGGCTCGTGGACATCGTTTTCCCGCGGCTGCGGCACAGCAAGGTGCACGCGCTGGCGGAGGTGCTGCCCGGCGCGGTCAGCTCCCTGGCCGCCGCGGCGTCGATCGTGGTCGGGCTGCTGCTGCTCATGCTGGCGCACGGCCTCAAGCGCCGTAAGCGCCGCGCCTGGGTCGCGGCGGTGGTGCTGCTGCCCGTCGGCGCGGCGGCCCAGCTGCTGTACCGGCACTCCGTCCTCGGCACCGTCTTCTCGCTCGTCCTGATGGGCGTGCTGCTGCGCTACCGCCGCGAGTTCGCCGCCCTGCCCGACCCGCGCAGCCGCTGGATGGCGCTGGCCAACTTCGTGGTCATGGGCGGGGTGAGCCTCTTCGTCGGAATGCTCATCGTGCGCTCGCACCCGGACACCATCGAGGGCGCGCCGTCGCTGGCGGCGCAGCTGGAGCACGTGCTGTGGGGGCTGATCGGCTTCGAGGGGCCGGTCGGCTACCGCGACGGCGCGGACTACACGGTCGGCTACTCGCTGGGCGCGCTCGGCCTACTGACCGTCGCCACCACCGCGTACCTCGCCTTCCGCCCCGAACACCCGGCCGCCCGGCTGACCCCCTCCGACGAGGAGAAGCTGCGGGAGCTGCTCACCACCCACGGGCGCCGGGACTCGCTCGGCCACTTCGCGCTCCGCCGCGACAAGGCGGTGATCTTCTCGCCCAGCGGCAAGTCCGCCGTCTGCTACCGCGTGGTCTCCGGCGTGATGCTCGCCAGCGGCGACCCGGTCGGCGACGTGGAGGCGTGGCCGGGCGCGATCGCCGCGTTCATGGAGGAGGCGCGGGCCCACTCCTGGACCCCCGCGGTGATGGGGTGCAGCGAGACCGGCGGCGAGGTGTGGACCCGGGAGACCGGTCTGGACGCGCTGGAGCTGGGCGACGAGGCGATCGTGGACGTCGCGGACTTCACCCTCTCCGGGCGTGCCATGCGCAACGTACGCCAGATGGTCAAGCGCATCGAGCGGGCCGGTTACGAGACGAGGGTGCGGCGCGTCGCCGACCTCGGCCCGGACGAGCTGGAGGCCGTCCGGCGCGCCGCGGAGGACTGGCGGGGCACCGACACCGAGCGCGGCTTCTCGATGGCGCTGGGCCGGATCGGCGACCCGGCGGACGGCGAGTCGGTGATCGCGACCGCCCACAAGGCCGCCGCCCACAACGCCGCTGGGGACGGCACCGAGGAGGGTCCGTACGGGGACCTCAAGGCCGTACTGCACTTCGTGCCCTGGGGCCCGGACGGCATGTCGCTGGACCTGATGCGGCGCGACCGGAGCGCCGACCCGGGCATGAACGAACTGCTGATCGTCGCCGCCCTGCAGGCCGCCCCGGCGCTGGACGTCACCCGGGTGTCGCTGAACTTCGCGATGTTCCGCTCGGCGCTGGCGCGCGGCGAGAAGCTGGGCGCGGGCCCGGTGCTGCGCGGCTGGCGGGGGCTGCTGGTGTTCCTGTCCCGCTGGTTCCAGATCGAGTCGCTGTACAAGTTCAACGCCAAGTTCCGGCCGCGCTGGGAGCCGCGCTTCGTGGTCTTCCGCAACACCCGGGACCTGCCGCGCATCGGCCTGGCCGCCATGCAGGCCGAGGGGTTCGTCTCACTCGCCCTGCCCCGGCTGCTGCGCCGCGGGCGGCGCGCCGAGCCCAGGCCCTGCGCCCACCAGGCCCCGGCCCGCCGCCGCGAACTGGAGCAGGCCGCCTAGGTCCTGTCCCGGGGTGCCCCGCCCCCCGCGTCCCGCGTCCGGGCTGCCGGTACGTCTAGCCTTAAGGTCATGAGGACGTTGCGCGAGCGGGGCCGAGTGACCGGACTGCCGGAATGGGACCGGTGTGCGGTCATGGGCGTGGTGAACGTCACGCCCGACTCCTTCTCCGACGGCGGCCAGTGGTTCGACACCGAGCTGGCCGTCAAGCACGGTCTTGACCTGGTCGCCGCCGGGGCCGACCTGGTGGACGTCGGAGGCGAGTCGACCAGGCCGGGCGCGGCGCGCGTCGACGAGGCCGAGGAGCTGCGCCGGGTGGTCCCGGTGGTCCGGGAGCTGGCCGCGGCAGGGGCCCTGATCAGCGTGGACACCATGCGGGCCACGGTCGCCGAGCGGGCTATCGAGGCGGGCGCGCGACTGGTCAACGATGTGAGCGGTGGCCGCGCGGACCCGGCGATGGTCCCGGCGGTGGCCGCGGCCGAGGTGCCCTTCGTGGTGATGCACTGGCGCGGCCAGTCGATCGACATGAACAACCGAGCGGTGTACGAGGACGTGGTCGGCGAGGTCGCCGCCGAGCTGCGCACCAGCGTGGAGGCGGCCGTCGCGGGCGGCATCGCCCCGGAGCGGATCGTGCTCGACCCGGGGCTGGGCTTCGCCAAGGACGCCGACCACGACCTGGCGCTGGTCGCCCATCTGGCCGCGCTGCGCCAACTCGGCCGCCCGCTGCTGGTGGCGGCCTCCCGGAAGCGGTTCCTGGGCCGCGTCCTGGCCGGGGACGGGAGCGCCCCGCCACCCGCCCGGGAGCGGGACGCCGCGACCGCCGCGGTGACCGCGATCGCGGCCCGCGAGGGCGCGTGGGCGGTCCGGGTGCACGAGGTGCGGGCGAGCGCGGACGCGGTGCGGGTGGCCCGGGCCATCGAGGTGGCCGAGGCCGGATATCTCGACAACGCGGCGAACGCGGCGGGAGCGCTGTGACTTCCCTTACGGACAACGAGCGAGTGGCGCTGGTGAACACCGCGCTGTACGAGGCCATGGAGCAGGGCGACCACGGGGCGCTGGACCGGCTGTGGCTGGACTCCGCCGAGACCGACGTGTCCTGTGTGCACCCGGGCTGGCCGGTGCTGCGCGGCCGGGGCGAGGTGCTCCGTTCGTACGCGCTGATCATGGCGAACACGGACTACATCCAGTTCTTCCTGACCGACGTCGAGGTGTCGGTGATGTCCGACACCGCGCTGGTGACCTGCACCGAGAACATCCTCAGCGGCGCCCCGGCCGAGGAGGAGGGGCAGCTGGGCCCGCTGGTCGGCCAGCTGGTGGTGGCCACGAACGTGTTCCGGCGCACCGACGACGGCTGGAAGGTGTGGTCGCACCACGGCTCCCCGGTGCTCGCGGAGCGTGACGACGAGGGCCCGGAGGGTCCCGAGGACGACGACCGGCTGATGCCGGGCTGAGTCCCTGATCCCGGCCCCGTGATGGCTCGAATGGGGTCCGTTCGAGTCGCGCGAGGTGCGGGTAGGTGAAGGTGGCGCGGGGCTGAGGGAGACATCCGCCGCGACCCCGTGGGCATGTGCCGCCGACATTCGCAGGTAGATTCGAGGAGGTTCCCCGCCGACGGCAGGGGGTCACTGGTGCGTTCCGGACCGGCCGGGGCGTGCCCGCGTAACCGACGACCAGCAGGAGTGATTCGGGTGGATCGTGTCGCGCTGCGCGGCCTGAGGGCTCGTGGGCACCACGGTGTGTTCGCGCAGGAGCGCGAGGAGGGCCAGACGTTCGTCGTGGACCTCGTGCTCGGCCTGGACACCCGTCCCGCCGCCGCCGACGACGACCTGACCAAGACCGTCCACTACGGCGTGGTGGCGGAGGAGGTCGTGGCCGTGGTGCGGGGCGAGCCGGTGGAGCTGATCGAGACCCTTGCCGAACGGATAGCGGACACCTGCCTGAAGCATGATGTGGTGCGCGAGGTCGAGGTCGTCGTCCACAAGCCGCAGGCCCCGATCACCGTTCCCTTCGACGATGTCACCATCACCATTACCCGGAGCCGAGTATGAGCAGCAGCGACCCGACCGTGCAGCCCGTTCCCGCCTCCGTGGTGGAGAAGGTGGACGCCGCCGATGTGACCCTGTCCAACCCCAAACGGGCAGTGATCTCCCTCGGCAGCAACCTGGGCAACCGCCTGGAGACCCTCCAAGGCGCGGTGGACGCGCTGGAGGACACCCCGGGCCTGCGCGTCAAGGCCGTTTCCCCGGTGTACGAGACGGAGCCGTGGGGCGTGGAGCCGGGCACCCAGGCGACGTACTTCAACGCGGTGGTGCTGGTGAAGACCACGCTGCCGCCGTCCTCGCTGCTGGAGCGCGGCCACGCCATCGAGGAGGCGTTCGAGCGGGTACGGGACGAGCAGTGGGGTCCGCGCACCATCGACGTGGACATCGTGGCGTACCAGGACGTGGTGTCCGACGACCCGCTGCTCACCCTGCCGCATCCGCGCGCCCACCAGCGGGCCTTCGTCCTGGTGCCGTGGAACGACGTGGACCCGCAGGCCGAGTTCCCCGGGCGCGGCGCGGTCTCGGCGCTGCTGGACCAGGTGGGCGAGGACGGCGTCCAGGTCCGCGCGGACCTGGAACTGCGACTGCCCGAATAGACGTTGACCAGTTGATGGTGACCAGGTGACCAGTTGATGCGTGGAGGGGCGACCTCTCGGTGAGGCAACTTCGGATCGGGGTGCTGGTCGGGCTGTTCGCCGTGGCCGGTGTGGTGTCGTGGGCGGGATCCCGGCTGTGGGACACGCTGGGATCGCTGCCGAGCGTTCCGGTGGCGGCGCCGATCGTGCTGGCCCTGATCGCGGTCGTGCTGGTCGCGACCGCGATCTCGCTGCGGTCGCGGCTGCGCGCCCAGCGGGACCGGGAGCCGGACGCGAAGGGCGTGGACCCGATGGTGGCCGCCCGCGCGGTGGTTTTCGGCCAGGCGAGCGCGCTGGTGGCGGCGCTGATCTCGGGGATGTACGGCGGGGTCGGTGTCTTCCTGGCCCTGGAGCAGCTGGACGTACCGGCCCGCCAGGACCAGGCCATCTACGCGGGCGCTTCGGTGCTGGCCGGGGCGGGTGTGGTGGCCGCCGCGTTCTTCCTGGAGCGGGTCTGCAAGCTCCCGGAGGACGACGACGAGAACGGCCGGGGCCCGGGCGCCTCGGCCCGCGCCTGACGCGCCTGCAGAGGCGCTGAGGGCGCTCTGAGCGCCCTCAGCGGGCCATGATGAGGCTCATGGCCTCGGCCCGGGTGGCCGGATCGCGCAGCTGGCCCCGGACGGCCGAGGTGATGGTCTTGGCGCCGGGCTTGCGCACCCCGCGCATCGTCATGCACATGTGCTCGCACTCGACCACGACGATCGCCCCGCGCGGTTCCAGTATCCGCATGAGCGAGTCGGCGACCTGGGTGGTCAGCCGCTCCTGGACCTGGGGGCGGCGGGCGAACACGTCCACCAGCCGGGCCAGCTTCGACAGCCCGGTGATCTTGCCGTCGTGGGACGGGATGTAGCCGACGTGGGCGACCCCCACGAAGGGCACCAGGTGGTGCTCGCACGAGGACATCACCTCGATGTCCTTGACCAGCACCATCTCATCGTGGCCGAGATCGAACGTCGTGGTCAGCACGTCCTCCGGCTCCTGCCGCAGCCCCGCGAAGATCTCCTTGTACGCACGGGCCACCCGCCCCGGCGTCTCCCGCAGCCCCTCCCGGTCCGGGTCCTCGCCGACGGCGATCAGAAGCTCGCGGATCGCGCTCTCGGCGCGCTTCTCGTCGAACACGCCGAGGGTGCTCTCGCCGTCCAGCGTCACCGGGTCCGTCATGGAGCTGCCTCGTTCCTCACGTGCACAAAATGCGGAATGCCGCGTCCCCAAGGCTAAAACCTGGGTGACGCGGCATTCATTCCGGGTCCTTCCCGAGGCCAGAAGGCCCCGGGAAGGCCGGGATCAGCTCTCGGAGCCGGAGCCCGACTCCTCGGGCTGCTCGGCGCCGTCCTCGGGCGTGGTGGCCTTGGTGAGCGAGGCCGCCGAGGTGGGCTGGGCACCGTTCGCCGGGGCCAGCTCCCGGGGGGAGAGCACCGGCGGGCGGGTGGAGGGCGTACGCCGGGAGGAGCCGGTCCACGCCGGGCGGGCCGGGCGCTTGTGGATCGCGGCGAAGATCTCGGCGATCTCCTCCTTGTTCAGCGTCTCCTTCTCCAGGAGCGCCAGCACCAGGTTGTCGAGGACGTCGCGGTTCTCGACGAGGATCTCCCACGCCTCGTTGTGCGCGGCCTCGATGAGCTTCTTGACCTCCTCGTCCACCAGTGCGGCGACCTCTTCCGAGTAGTCGCGCTGGTGAGCCATCTCACGGCCCAGGAACGGCTCGGAGTTGTCGGAGCCGAACTTGATCGCGCCGAGCCGCTCGGTCATGCCGTACTGCGTGACCATCGCGCGGGCCGTCGCGGTCGCCTTCTCGATGTCGTTCGAGGCTCCCGTGGTCGGGTCGTGGAAGACCAGTTCCTCGGCCGCCCGGCCGCCCATCATGTAGGCGAGCTGGTCCAGCATCTCGTTGCGCGTGGTCGAGTACTTGTCCTCGTCCGGCAGGACCATGGTGTAACCCAGGGCCCGGCCTCGGGAGAGGATCGTGACCTTGTGCACGGGATCGCTGTTCGGAGACGCCGCCGCGACCAGGGCGTGACCGCCCTCGTGGTACGCGGTGATCTTCTTCTCCTTGTCGCTCATGATCCGGGTCCGCTTCTGCGGTCCGGCCACGACTCGGTCGATCGCCTCGTCCAGATAGTGGTTGTCGATCAGCTTCTTGTCGCCGCGGGCCGTCAGCAGGGCGGCCTCGTTCAGCACGTTCGACAGATCGGCACCGGTGAAGCCGGGGGTACGGCGGGCGACGGCCGACAGGTCGACGTCCGGCGCGACCGGCTTGCCCTTCTGGTGAACCTTGAGGATCTCCAGACGGCCCTGCATGTCCGGGCGGTCGACGGCGATCTGCCGGTCGAAACGGCCGGGGCGCAGCAGCGCCGGGTCCAGGATGTCCGGCCGGTTGGTGGCGGCGATCAGAATGACGCCGCCCTTCACGTCGAAGCCGTCCATCTCCACGAGCAGCTGGTTCAGCGTCTGCTCGCGCTCGTCGTGACCGCCGCCCATGCCCGCGCCGCGGTGCCGGCCGACGGCGTCGATCTCGTCGACGAAGACGATGGCCGGGGCGTTGGTCTTGGCCTGCTCGAACAGGTCACGGACCCGGGAGGCACCCACACCGACGAACATCTCGACGAAGTCGGAACCGGAGATCGAGTAGAACGGGACGCCCGCCTCGCCCGCGACAGCGCGCGCGAGCAGGGTCTTACCCGTACCGGGCGGGCCGTACAGCAGCACACCCTTGGGGATCTTGGCACCGACGGCCTGGAATTTCGCCGGCTCCTGCAGGAACTCCTTGATCTCCTGGAGTTCCTCGACCGCCTCGTCCGACCCCGCCACATCGGTGAAGGTCGTCTTCGGCGTGTCCTTGGTGATCAGCTTGGCCTTCGACTTCCCGAAGTTCATCACCCGGGAGCCGCCGCCCTGCATCTGGTTCATCAGGAACAGGAAGACCACGACGATCAGCACGAACGGGAGCAGCGAGAGCAGAATCCCGACGAACGGGTTCTGCTTCGAAGTCGAGACGTTGTACCCGTCGGGGATCCCGCTGTCCTTCTGGGCATTCGCCTGAAGGGTCCTGGCGAGATCGACACCCTGGTCACCGATGTAGGTCGCCTGGAGCTTGTTGCTCCCCGAGACCTTGGCGACATTGTCCTTGAGTTCGACCTTGATCTTGTGCTCGTCGCCGGTCGTCAGCTCGGCGGACTGGACCTGGTTCCTGTTGATCGCCTTGACGACCTGGCTGGTGTCCACCGACTTGTAGCCGCCGGACGAGCCGACGACCTGCATCAACACGACCACGGCGAGGACGGCCAGCACGATCCACATGACCGGCCCACGGAAGTAGCGCTTCACGTCCATCCATACGGGGCGAAACCGCCCCGTCCCTCCTGCCACAGTGAGGCACGGCAGCCCTGGAGGGGCGCCTGTGCGTGCGGTGTATTGCGGTGTATTTAGTGGTGTATGAGCTGTGTAATCCTCAGTCTCGAAAAAGACTGACCTTCGGACGGTACCCCAGCATTGTCACCCGACGCCGCCGTGGAGCGTTAACACATCCGCCTTCCCCTGCTCCAACGGCGGAAAACCGCGCCAGGTTCCCAGGGGGAGGCGGCGTGCCTCAGCCTCCGTAGACATGCGGGGCCAGAGTCCCGACGAACCGCAGGTTGCGGTACTTCTCCGAGTAGTCGAGGCCGTATCCGACGACGAACTCGTTCGGGATGTCGAAGCCGACCCACTTCACGTCGATGGCGACCTTGGCCGCCTCCGGCTTGCGCAGCAGCGTGCACACGTTCAGCGAGGCGGGCTCGCGGGACCCCAGGTTCGACAGCAGCCAGGACAGCGTCAGACCGGAGTCGATGATGTCCTCGACGATCAGGACGTGCTTGCCCTTGATGTCGGTGTCCAGGTCCTTGAGGATCCGCACCACGCCCGAGGACTGGGTGCCCGCGCCGTACGACGACACGGCCATCCAGTCCATCGTGACAGGCGTCGAAAGGGCTCGCGCCAGGTCCGCCATCACCATCACCGCGCCCTTGAGGACGCCGACGATGAGCAGGTCCTTGCCCTCGTACTCGGCGTCGACGCGGGCGGCCAGCTCGGCCAGCTTCTCGTTGATCTCTTGCTCGGTGATGAGGACCGACTTGAGGTCGGTGCCCATGTCCTTGTCGTCCACCCGCGCCACTCTCGTTCGACGTAACCGGCTCATCTGGCTCGGGCGGATCAGCCCTGCCGGATGACCAGTCTGCCACCCTCCCGGCGGACTTCGACGCGGCCGGGGAGGTTGATGGCCCGCTGACCCCGCCAGCCGGTGATCAGCCGGTCGACTTCCTCGATGTGACGGGCGAAGAGCGAACCCGCGGGCGCGCCAGCGGCGATGGCGGCGCGGCGCAGCACCCGGCGGCGCACGGCGGGGGGCAGCCCGTGCAGCCCGACGGTGTCCAGCTCGACGGCGTCCGGCTCACCGGACCCGGCCCCGGGGGCGGGGGCCGGGGCGGTGCGCAGGACGTCGGCCTCCGCGCGGGCGGCCCAGGCGTCGAGGGCGTCGGCGTCGTCGCGGGAGAGCTGGGCGGTGCGGGCGAGGGCCTCGACGACGCCCTTGCCGAGGGCCTTCTCCAGGACCGGCAGGGCCTCGTGGCGGACCCGGGAGCGGGTGTAGGCCGGGTCCACGTTGTGCGGGTCGTCCCAGACGGGCAGCGCCTGGATCAGGCAGGCCTGGCGGACGGTGTGCCGGTCGAGCTGGAGGAAGGGGCGGCGGTAGCGGCCGCCGGCGCCGGAGACGCGGGCCATGCCGGAGAGCGAGCGGGTGCCGGAGCCGCGGGCGAGGCCCAGCAGAACCGTCTCGGCCTGGTCGTCGCGGGTGTGGCCGAGCAGCACGGCCGCGGCGTCGTAGCGCTCGGCGGCGGCGTCGAGGGCGGCGTAGCGGGCGTCCCGGGCGGCGGCCTCGGGACCGCCGTCCCGGCCGACGGACACGGCGATGGACTCGACGGGGGCCAGGCCCAGTTCCCGCATCCGGTCGGCGACCTCGGCGGCGCGCAGGTCGGAGCCGGGCTGGAGGCCGTGGTCGACGGTGACGCCGCCGGCGCGCAGACCGAGCCGGGGGGCCTCGAAGGCGAGCGCGGAGGCGAGGGCCATGGAGTCGGCGCCGCCGGAGACGGCGGCGAGCACGAGGGGGCGGGCCGCACGGGGGGCGGAGCCGCGGGGGGCGGGCGCCTGGGCCGGGGAGCCGGGGGGAGCCAGGGAGGGCGGCGCGGTGGCGGAGGTGGCCGGGGAGGCGACGAGGACGTCGTGGAGGACGCGGCGGACCGCCAGGCGTATCGCGGCGACCGCTGGATGGGGACCCATGTCCGTTTCCCATCTGTCATGCGAGGGGGTGCCTCGGGGGGCGTACGAGAATGTCGTTACGCGGGGGGATTCGTCACGCTGTGTATGTCGATGGTGACAGAAGCGAGCTGTTCCCCGAGCATCGCACGCCTACCCGTCGCTAACGGTCCCTCGGACGAGTGATTAACGGGAGCATTCGTCCGTTCCCAAGTGAGCCGGTTTCACGACTCCGCCTTACGGTGCACCCGCGCGACCCACTCGGCGGGTTTGCTGATCTCCGACTTGGTCGGGAGCGTGTTCGGGGACGTCCAGACCCGGTTGAAGCCGTCCATACCGACCTGTTCCACCACGGACCGTACGAACCGCTCACCGTCACGGTACTGCCGCAGCTTGGCGTCGAGCCCGAGCAACTTGCGCAGCGCCTGGTCGAGGCGGCCCGCGCCGCTCGCCCGCCGCTTCTGGAACTTCTCGCGGATCTCGGCCACGGAGGGCACGACGTCCGGCCCGACCCCGTCCATCACGTAGTCCGCGTGCCCCTCCAGCAGCGACATCACGGCGGTCAGCCGGGCCAGGATCTCGCGCTGGGCCGGGGTCTGGACCAGCTCGATGATGCTGGACGCGCCGCCGCGCTCCGCGGCCTCCTCACTGTCCGGCCGGCCGCCGCCCAGCGACTGGACGGCCTCCCGGATCCGCTCCAGCAACGTGGCCGGATCCACGTCGGTCTCGCCCAGGAACGCCTGGATCTCGGACTCGATGTGGTCGCGCAGCCAGGGCACCGCCGTGAACTGCGTACGGTGCGTCTCCTCGTGCAGCGAGACCCACAGCCGGAAGTCGTGCGGGGCCACGTCCAGCTCGCGCTCCACGTGGACGATGTTGGGCGCCACCAGCAGCAGCCGCCCGCCGCCCGCGGCTCCTGCGGGCAGCTCGCGGGTGGCCGGGGCGAACGTCTCGTACTGGCCGAGCACCCGGGAGGCCAGGAACGACAGCAGCATCCCCAGCTCCACGCCGGTGACCTTGCCGCCGACCGCGCCCAGCACCGCCCCGCCGGGCAGTCCGCCGCGCCGGTCCTGCATCTTGCCCAGCAGCGGCGACAGGATCTGGCGGAAGCCCGCGACGTTGGCCCGGATCCAGCCCGCGCGGTCCACGACGAGGACGGGGGTATCGGCGGCCGGACCGCCGGGGACGGCCATCCGGGTGAAGGCGCGGACGTGCTCCTCCGAGGATTTCGCGTGCCGACGCAGCTCCGCGACGACGGCGCGCGCCTCGTCCCGGCTGACCTCCGGGCCCGGGCGCACCAGCCGGGTCGCGGTCGCGACGGCCAGGTTCCAGTCGACCATCTCCACACCACCGATGCTCGTCATGGCTTCACGGTACGTGGCCCGCGCCGCATCCGGGAGGAGACGAGTCCCCCGCACACCCGGCCGCCCCCGGCCCGACCGGGCGACGCGTCACCCGCGTCCCCCTCGTCGCCCTCGTCTCACCGGCATCCGCAGTTGGCGAGCGCCGAGGCCATCGTGTCCAGGGCGCGCTGGGCGCCGGTGGGGTCCGTGGTGCCGTTGGTCATGAAGGCGAAGACCAGCAGCCGACCGTCGGCATCGACCACGCTGCCCGCCAGGGTGTTGACCCCGGTCAGGGTGCCGGTCTTGGCGCGCACCACGCCGCGGCCGACGGTGTCCGCGTCGTAGCGGGTGCGCAGGGTGCCGCTGAATCCGGCCACCGGCAGCCCGGTGAGCAGCGGCCGCAGCTCGGGGTGGCCGATGTCCGACGCCTGCACCAGGACCCGGGCGAGCAGCGCGGCGGAGACGCGGTCGTCGCGGTCGAGCCCGCTGCCGTCCGCGATCCGGGCGCCGGAGACCGGCAGCCCGAGCTTCTTCAGCCGGGCGGTGACGGCCTTCGCCGCGCCGCCGAAGCTCGCGGTCTCGCCGGAGGCGACGGCGGTCTGCCGGGCCAGCGCCTCGGCGATGTCGTTGTCGCTGTTGGTCAGCATCCGCTCGACAAGAGCGGACAGCGGCTGGGAGCGGACGGTGGCCAGCGGCTGGGGGCGCTTTCCGGCCGTCTGACTCTTCGGTTCCCCGGTCACCTCGACGCCTCGGTCGCGCAGCATCTCGGCGAACGCTCCTGCCGCGTCGGCGGCGGGGTCCTCGGAGCGCGCGGCCGGGCCGTGGTCGCTGTCGTCGAGCCTGCCCTCGTCGGCCATCAGCGCGGTGACGGGCGAGATGTTCTCGTTGGGGCCGATGGGGTGCAGCTCAGGACCGGAGTACAGCGAGGTGTCGTACCCGAGCCGGATGGACTCCGTGCCGCGCTTCTGCAGGGCGCGGGCGGTGTCGTCGGCGAGGCGGCGCAGCGAGGCGGGGGCCTCGTCGCCCTTGGCGTCGCGGGCGGTGAGGGTCGGGTCGCCGCCGCCCACGAGCACGACGCGATCGCCGCTCCGGACCACGGTGGTCTTGATCCGGTAGTCGGGGCCGAGGGCGGAGAGCGCGGCGGCGCCGGTCGCCAGCTTGATGGTCGACGCGGGCACCACGGCGCCCTTCGCGCCGGTCCCGAACACCTGCTGTCCCGTCGTCACATCCACGACGGACGCGGAGCGCTCGCCGCCCAGCGCGGGGTCGTCCAGCAGCGGTTCGAGGGCGTCGGCGAGCCCGCCGCCGGTCGGCGGCGGCACCGCGTCCTCGCCGCTGTCCGGCGACGGCACGGCGCCGGGCGCGCCGAGAGCGGCCAGCACGGGCGAGGCGCTGGGGGCGGGGTTCTTGGGGTGACGCTCGCCACCCGGGTCCGGGCCCCGGGCCGCGCGGGCGCGTTCGGCCGTACGCTGACCGGTGTCCCAGGGCCCGGCGGCGAGCACGGACCCGGCGGCGACGGCGAGGCCGACCGTGCCGGAGACGGCCACCAGCCGCCAGGTACGGCGCTGTTGGGGCGGGGTGCGCTGCCAGCGGTCGCGGAGCCCGGAGCGGTGCCACAGGTCGCGGACCCGGCCGTGCCACGGCCGTTCGCGGACCGGGCGGTTCCACCAGAGGTCGCGGAGCCGGACCCCGGCGGCGGCGACGTGGCGCCACTGGTCCCGCACGAGGGTGCGCCCGCGCGCGAGCAACTCCCTGAACTGCCGTGATCTGGCTTCAGGCACGACGGACCAGCCCCTTTCGCCACCACACACCTGCGTGGGGGACACTTAATCACCAGACGTATGTGTTGATCATGGAGGAGCCACCCGTGGAGTTCGACGTCACCATCGAGATCCCGAAGGGTTCGCGGAACAAGTACGAGGTGGACCACGAGACGGGGCGCATCCGTCTCGACCGTCGACTCTTCACTTCGACCAGCTACCCCGCGGACTACGGCTTTGTCGAGAACACCCTCGGCGAGGACGGCGACCCGCTGGACGCCCTGGTCATTCTCGACGAGCCGACGTTCCCCGGCTGCCTGATCAAGTGCCGTGCGATCGGCATGTTCAGGATGACCGACGAGGCGGGCGGCGACGACAAGCTGCTGTGCGTGCCCGCGTCGGACCCGCGGGTCGAGCACCTGCGTGACATTCACCACGTGTCCGAGTTCGACCGCCTGGAGATCCAGCACTTCTTCGAGGTCTACAAGGACCTGGAGCCCGGCAAGTCGGTCGAGGGGGCCAACTGGGTGGGCCGCGCCGAGGCCGAGGCCGAGGTGGAGGCGTCCATCAAGCGCCTGGAGGCGTCGGGCGGCCACTGAGCCACCCCAGCGGAACGGGCCGGTCACATGACCGGCCCGTTCGGCGTTTACGCAGGTCAGAAGCGGGCCAGCGGCGGGTCAGAAGCCGCGGGTGCGCTTGGCCGCGCGACGGCCTGAGGGGTCGTCCCCGCCACCCGGGACCTTGAGGAACAGCCGGGCCGCCTCGCCCCCCAGGTTCACCCCGATGGCGATCGCCAGGGCCAGTGCCGCCGCCTGGGTGAGATGGGGGATGCCGCGGTCCAGATTTCCCTGGGCGAGCGCGAGCAGTCCGAAGTACGTCGCGCTACCGGGCAGCAGCGGCCCGATCGCCGCCGTGACGTACGGCAGCGCGGACGCGTAGCGGTAGCGGGAGAGCAGCTGCCCGAAGAGGCCGACCAGCCCGGCGGCCACGGTCGTGGCGGCGACGGGCGGGACGTCGGCGGTGTCGGTGAGCGCGCCGTAGACCACCCAGGCGACCCCGCCGTTGAGCGTGGCGAACAGCACGGTGTGACGTTCCTGCTGGAGCAGGATGCAGAACGTCAGCGCCAGCAGCATCGCCGCCAGTATCTGGACGATCGGCTCCGGCTGGCCCACCAGCGCCGCCTCCGGGTTCAGCTTGGCGTTCAGCTGGAGCCCGCCGTACAGCACGGTGAGCACGCCGCAGACGATGCCGACGATCAGGTAGCCGACCTCCAGCAGCCGGGCCGCGGCGGTGATGTAATACCCGGTCAGCCCGTCCTGGACGCTCGCCACCAGGGCCCGCCCGGGGATCAGCGCGAACAGTCCACCGGTGATCACCGCGGACGACTGGAGCCCGGCGCCCAGGAGGCTGAGCGCGATGCCCATCGCGGCGGGCGGCATCGCCGCGACCACGAACTGGTAGAACTCCGGCAGCCCGCGCCCGGACGCCAGCCACGCCAGCCGGTCGCCGAGCATCGCCCCGATCGCCGCCGCGAAGAAGACCGGCCACGCGCCGCCGACCAGCATGCTCGCCGCTCCGGCCAGCCCGCCCGCGGCCACGGTGAGCGCCCAGCCGGGGTACGGGTGGCGGTTACGGCGGATCTCGGCGAGCCGCCGGTACGCCTCCTCCAGCGTGAAGTCGTCCTGCGAGGTGATGTCGTCGACGAGCCGGAAGACGGCCGACAGCCGGGTGTAGTCGGTGCCCCGGCGGCGCACCGTACGGCTGGCGGTGACCGGGTCGTCGACCAGGGAGGGCTGGTAGCTGACCGACAGCAGGGTGAAGGTCACCGTGGGCTCGCAGCGGTCGAGCCCGTACGCGTGCGCCACGCCGAGCATCGCCGCCTCGACGTCCTCGGCGCCCTCACCGCCCGCGAGCAGCAGCTCGGCGATACGGAGGACGAGGTCGAGCACGCGCGGGACGGCCGGGCCCGTGTCGTCCTCCGGCTCGGAGCGCTGCTCCGGGGTCGGGCGCTCGCTGATCGGCATCCGCAGCATCGTGCGCATCCGGTCCTGCCAGGGCGCGTCCTTGGTCAGCCGGACCATGGGTATGCCGTTCGGCGGCGTGAAGGCCGGGAAGCCGCCGGTGGTCTGGTTGGACGAGGTGGTGACCCCGGCGGGCGGCACGAAGGCCGAGCTTTCCGGCTCGGGAACGGCGCACTCGGTGGTCAGCCCCTCGGGAATGGCGAACTCCGAGGTCGGGTGCTCGCCATCCGGCGAGGGCGGCCTCGGTACCCCCTGCGGCGGGGTGAAGGCGCTGCGCGCCTCGTCGGACTGCGGCTTGCGGTCCGCCGCCGTGTCCGCCTCCTGCGTGCCCGCGCCACGCTGCCCGTACTGTCGCTCCGACCCCACTGCCTCGCTCCTCGACCGCCTCCCCGTGCACTTCTTCCAGCAGCCACGATGCAACATCGGCGGCCACCGAAGCCCATTGTGCGGGGAGGTGGCCGCCGAGTGGGAGTGGGGGCGGCGTGTGCGACGGGTGTGTAGGGCAGTGACCCCTGTGAAGTGACGGTGAAGATCTACGAGTGGTCAGCGCTTGGCGTGGCGGCCGCGCGGCCCCTGCTGGTCCGCCGCGGGCCCGGCCGGGGCCTCGGCGGCTTCCTTCTTGGACTTGCTACGAGCCCGCAAAAATTCGATCACAATCGGGATGACGGACAGCAGGACGATGCCGATCAGGATCAGCTCGATGTGCTTGTGGACGAAATCGACCTTGCCGAGCGCCGCGCCCAGCAGGGTCACGCCCGTGCCCCACAGCACACCGCCGACGATGTTGAAGATGATGAACGAGCGGTAGTTCATCCGGCTCACGCCCGCGATGATCGGCGTGAACGTGCGCACGATGGGCACGAAACGGGCCAGGATCAGCGACTTCGGGCCGTGCTTCTCGAAGAACTCATGCGCCTTCTCCACGTTCTCCTGCTTGAAGAGCTTGGAGTCCGGGCGCTTGAACAGCGCGGGCCCGACCTTCCGGCCGAAGAGATATCCGACCTGGTCACCGACGATCGCCGCGACGGCGACGGCCGTGCACACCAGCCACAGATCCTGCTTGATCACATCGGTGGTGACCAGCAGACCGGTGGTGAACAGCAGCGAGTCGCCCGGCAGGAAGAAGCCGATGAGCAGGCCGGACTCCGCGAAGACGATGGCCAGCACGCCGAGCAGCCCGAAGGTTTCGATCAGATAGTCCGGGTCCAGCCACTGAGGGCCGAGCGCGAGGGTGGTCACGGGTCACAGGCTCCTGGGTCGAGGGGTGCAGGCTCGTGCTCGTGCGAGGCCCGGCCGCAGGGTCGGGTACGGACTGCTGCGGGGTTCATCGCTTCGCAGTGTGCCGCCCAAAGCTATCAACGCCTTGTGCGTGCCCGTGGTTCCCGCTGTCCACCTGCCCCCCTCACACCCCAGGCCTCTCAGCCGTGGCGCTCCGCGTTGGCCTGAATCGCATCCCGAAGGTACGCGGCGAACCCCGGCTTGACCTTGTCGAGGTTCTCGGTGAAGCGCTGGTCCGTCACATAGTTCTCGGCGATGGAAGCGTGGAGCCGGTGGTCGCAGTCGTGGTGGTTCTGCACGATCCCCTGCCGGTGTTCCTCGGCGAGGTCCATCGCGGCCTCGGACTCCGGCGCGGCGCCCGACTCCATCAGCGCGACGAACCGCTCGGTGAGCGCGTCGGCCTCGGCCTGGATACGCTGCCAGTCCTCCTTGGTGTACGTGGCCGCCCGGCGCTGCGACTGCTGGTACGCCTCGGTGTCGCCCCAGCGCTCCTGGACCTCGTCCGCGTACTGGTCCGGATCGAAGTCCCCGAAGACCTCGAACTTCTCCTCGGGGGTCAGATTGATGCCCATCTTCCGTGCCTCCATGGCGCGTTCGACGGCGGCGGCCATCTTCTCCAGCTGCTCGATCCGGTCGGTCAGCAGCGCGTGCTGGCGCCGCAGATGGACCCGCGGGTCCACGTCCGGGTCGTCGAGGAGGACCGCCACCTCGTCGAGCGGAAAGCCGAGTTCCCGGTAGAACAGGATGCTCTGCAGCCGGTCGAGGTCGGCGTCGTCGTACCGCCGGTGCCCGGCCGTGCTGCGGGCGCTCGGGCGCAGCAGCCCGATCTCGTCGTAGTGGTGCAGCGTGCGCACCGTAACGCCCGCGAGGTCCGCGACCCGTCCCACCGAGTAGCTCATGCCCTGGTCCGCTCTCCCTGGTGGTGATGTACGGGGTGTTCCGTACGCGCTTCACGGTGGCGCCTCACGTCACGTGAGGTGCAAGTCCGTATGCCGAAATCATCCGGGCGGAATCCACGCCGCCTGGCATCCTGCCGGGTGTGCTGGGGATAACCGATCTTTCGACGTATCTGGCGGGCCTTGCCCTGATCATCCTGCTGCCGGGCCCGAACTCGCTCTATGTGGTGTCCGTCGCCGCGCGCCGCGGTCCGCGTAGCGCGTACCGGGCGGCGGCCGGGGTGCTGTGCGGGGACGCGGTGCTGATGGCGCTGTCCGCGGGCGGCGTGGCGTCGCTGCTGCAGGCGAGCCCGGCGCTCTTCGCCGTGGTGAAGTTCGCCGGTGCGGGCTATCTGACCTGGCTCGCGGTGGGCCTGCTGCGCGGGGCGCGGAAGCTGTGGCGCGAGGGGCCGGGCGGCGGCGCGCGGACCGCCGGGGCGGCGGCCGTGGCTTCCGGGGACGGCGCGGAGGGTGCCGGGTCCGGGGCGGTCGAGCGGCCGTACCGCCGGGCCCTGATCGTGAGCCTGCTGAACCCGAAGGCGATCCTGTTCTTCATCTCCTTCTTCGTGCAGTTCGTGGATCCGGAGTACGCCCATCCGGCGCTGTCGTTCGTGACGCTGGGCGCGTGGGCGGAGCTGTTCAGCATCACCTATCTGTCGCTGCTGATCTTCGGCGGTACGTATCTCGCGGCCCTCTTCCGGCGGCGCAAGCGGCTGACGGCCGGGCTGTCGGCGGGCGCGGGGGCGGCGTTCCTGGGGTTCGCGGCGAAGCTGTCGGTCAGCAGCGCGGGCTGACGGCGCGGGAAGCACGACGTTTGGGCCGTATGTCCGTAATTTAACGAGCATGGCACTTCACGGCGGCAGGCGCGGCGAGGCAAAGCGGCCCGACATCTCGGTCAACCCGTTCTACGGCGTGGCCGATCCGGTCAGCGGCATGACGACGAACCCGCCGCGCCGCTGCCTCCCGGACGGGCCCATGGCGCCCTCCGCCGCGTACCAGCTGGTGCACGACGAGCTGATGCTCGACGGCAACGCCCGTCAGAATCTCGCCACCTTCGTCACCACGTGGATGGAGGGGCAGGCCGGGCGGCTGATGTCCGACTGCCGCGACAAGAACATGATCGACAAGGACGAGTACCCGCGCACCGCGGAGCTGGAACACCGCTGCGTGACCATCCTGGCCGACCTGTGGCACGCCCCCGACCCGACGACGGTGATGGGCTGCTCCACGACCGGTTCGAGCGAGGCGTGCATGCTCGCCGGGCTGGCCTTCAAGCGGCGCTGGGCCAAGCGGAATCCCGTCCGCTATCCGGCCACCGCCCGGCCGAATCTGGTCATGGGGATCAACACCCAGGTGTGCTGGGAGAAGTTCTGCGCCTACTGGGAGGTGGAGCCGCGGCAGGTCCCCATGGAGGGCGAGCGGTTCCACCTCGACCCGCGGGCCGCCGCCGAGCTGTGCGACGAGAACACCATCGGGGTCGTCACCGTGCTCGGCTCGACCTTCGACGGATCGTACGAGCCGGTCGCCGACGTGTGCGCGGCCCTGGACGACCTCCAGGAGCGCACCGGGCTCGATGTACCGGTCCATGTGGACGGCGCCTCGGGCGCGATGGTGGCACCGTTCCTCGACCCGGATCTGCTGTGGGACTTCCAGCTGCCCCGGGTCTCCTCCATCAACACCTCGGGGCACAAGTACGGCCTGGTCTACCCGGGCGTGGGCTGGGCGCTGTGGCGCACCCCGGAGTGCCTGCCCGAGGAACTGGTCTTCCGGGTCAACTACCTGGGCGGCGAGATGCCGACCTTCGCGCTCAACTTCTCCCGGCCCGGCGCCCAGGTGGCCGCCCAGTACTACACCTTCCTGCGGCTGGGCCGGGACGGCTTCCGCGCCGTCCAGCAGACCTCCCGCGACGTGGCCTGCTCACTCTCGACACGGATCGCGGAGCTGGGCGACTTCAGGATGCTCACGCGCGGCGACCAGCTGCCGGTCTTCGCCTTCACGACGGCGGCGGAGGTCACCAGCTTCGACGTGTACGACGTGTCGCGGCGGCTGCGCGAACACGGCTGGCTGGTGCCCGCGTACTCGTTCCCCGCGCACCGCGAGGACCTGTCCGTGCTGCGGGTGGTGTGCCGCAACGGCTTCTCGGCGGACCTGTCCGACCTCTTCCTGGACGATCTGCGGACGCTCCTGCCCGAACTGCGGAGGCAGCCGGGGCCGATGGGCCGGTCCGAGACCGTCGCCACGGCCTTCCACCACTAGGGCCTGTCGGGGGTCAGCGCGCCTGCGCGGTGGTGCGGAGCAGCTCGACCCTGCGCCGTACGGCCTCCAGGGCGCCCGCTCTGCGGCCCGGCACCCGGCCCCGCAGATCGATCAGCATCGGCGCGAGGGCATGCGCCCGGGCCGCTTCCTGGACGAACTGCCACTGGTGGTGGGCCCGGTCGACGGCCCCCTCCACCTCGGGGTGCCCGGTCGCCTCGCCGTTGCCCAGCCGGGCGTCGGCCACCGACAGCCACAGCTCACACGCGCGGGCCGGGTCCCCGGCGAGCCGGGCGAGGTCGGCGCGGACCTCCAGCCAGTGGATCGCCTCGGAGGAGCGCGGACCGGCCGCCCTGAGGGCTTCCTGCTCCCAGGCGGCGGCCATCGAGGCGGCCTCGCTGTGCCGCCCGGCGTGCGCGGCCTCGAATATCGCGCCGTGCGGATCGGGGGCGGGCGTGGCGGCGCCGGGCGGCGCGGCGGGCGGGGGCGGGGGCGGCGAGGCGGGTGGCGCGGCGTCGCCCGGCACGGCGGGTACGGCCGGTGCCCGGAACTGCTGGGGGTGTTGGGGCTTCTGGGGCTCGCGGGTCCCGTGCGCGTCCTGTGGTGCGTACGCGCCGGGCGCGCCGGGCGCCCGCGACGCCTCGTACGCCCCCGACGCCTCGTAGGCGCCGGGCGCAGCGTACGCCCGCGACACGTCGTACGCCCGCGACGCCTCGTACGCCGCGTAGCCCTCCACCGGGGCGCCCAGCAGCAGCCCGGGACCGGCGCCCAGCCCCGCCTCGGCGGCGGCCTGCTGGTGCAGCAGGGCGAACTCCGGGCCGTCCGCGGCGCCGCGCAGCAGCCCGGCGAGGGCGCGGCTGTAGACCGGCGCCGCAGTCCGCCGCTTGGGCGGGGCCGGGGCGATCGTCCCGTACAGGGTCAGCCCGGAGGCGAGCGTGTCGACCGGCAGCCGCCCGTCGGACAGCCGTGGCCAGGCCGTCTCGTCGGCCACCAGATCGGCGAGCACCGTGGTGCTGCCCGGCGGCCGCCCGGCCAGCTCGGCGGCCAGCCAGTGCCACGGCAGCGCGCTGTAGCGGGCGGTCCTCGGCGTCGTACGGGCCAGCGCGAAGTGCGGCAGCCGCTGCTTGTGATCGAGGGTGAGCTGACCCGCGAGATAGATGAGCACCGGACCCGGATGGGCGGCCGCCGTCCGCAGATGCGTCAGCACGGTCTGCGGATCGGCGGGGTCCACGAGTTGGACGACGCTGGCGCCGCCGGGCGTGCCCAGCAGCGCGGCCGGCGGCACGGCCGCGAGCTGTGGCAGCGCGGCGGCCGCGTCCATCAGCCGCTGCTTGCCCATCGGCCCGGCGGCGAGGAGCAGGGCGTAACCGGGCCTGCTCGTCCGTGCCGCCCCCATGCCCGCCGTGTCGTTCCCCATACGTGCACCGTATCCGCATCCGGCGACGGTGGGTGGGGCTGTGACATACGTGGCATCGGGGACGACCCGTCGGCCGCTCAGCGGCTGAGCCCCCGGTAACGGCCCACGGCGAGCGGGAAGAAGACCAGCAGGAGCGCCAACGGCCAGCAGACGGCGAGGAGTCCGGCGTGGTCCGCGGCCCACGAGTCGCCACCGCCCCCGGGGCTCGCGAACAGGTCACGGACCGCGGTGGCCGTCGCCGACATCGGGTTCCACTCCGCGATCGCGCCGAGCCAGCCGGGCATCGACTCGGGCGCGGCGAAGACGTTGGACAGGAAGCCGACCGGCCACACCAGGATCTGCACGGCCTGGACGAGTTCGGCGCGCCCGGCGAGCAGGCCCAGGTAGATGCCGATCCACAGCATCGCGAAGCGCAGCCACAGCAGCAGCCCGACCGCGTACAGCGCGTCGCCGGTGCCGCCGTGCCAGCGCCAGCCCATCGCGAGCCCGACCCCGATGAGCAGCAGCAGGCTCAGCGCGGACTGCAGCATGTCCAGCACGCTGCGCCCGATGAGCACCGCGGAGGAGGCCATCGGCAGGGAGCGGAAGCGGTCGATGACGCCCTTGTTGAGGTCCTGGGTGATGGCGAGCATGGTGGCTTCGAGACCGAAGGCCATGGTGAGGGCCAGCATGCCCGGCACCAGGTAGTCCTTGTAGCCGCCACCGCCCGGGACGGTCATCCCGCCGCCGAGGAAGTACGCGAACATCAGCAGCATCATCACCGGGAAGACCAGGCCCACGATCACCTGGACGGGCTGCCGGGCCCAGTGGGCGAGGCCTCGGCGGGTCATGGTCCAGGAGTCGACGAGGGTCATGGCGGTCATACGGGCGTCTCCTCATGGGTCGTCGCGCGGGCCTCGTCGCCGGTCTGCTCGTCCGTACGCTCCGCGGTGAGGTGCAGGAACACCTCGTCCAGGGTCGGGCGGCGCAGCGCGATGTCCTCCGCCTCGATCCCGGCCGCGTCCAGCGCCCGTACGGTCTCGGTGAGGGCCGCGACGCGGTCGGTGACCCGGGCGCCGATCCGCCGCCGGTCGGGGTCGGTGTCGACCGTGGCGGCGCGGGAGGCCATGCCGATCACCGAGGCGGCGGCGGCCAGTTGACCGGCGTCGCGCACCACGACGTCGATGCGGTCCCCGCCGATACGGGCCTTGAGCTGGTCGGTCGTGCCGTCCGCGACGGCCCGGCCGTGGTCGACCACGCAGACCCGGTCGGCGAGTTGGTCGGCCTCCTCCAGGTACTGGGTGGTGAGCAGGACCGTCGTACCGTCGCCGACGAGCGAGCGGACCGACTCCCACACCTCGGTGCGGCCGCGCGGGTCGAGCCCGGTGGTGGGCTCGTCCAGGAAGAGCACCCGCGGCCGCACGATCAGGCTCGCGGCCAGGTCGAGGCGGCGCCGCATGCCGCCGCTGTACCGGCTGACCGCCTTGGTGCCGGTGCCCGCCAGGCCGAAGCGCTCCAGCAGCTCGTCCGCACGTTCTCTCGCGCGCCGCCCGCCGAGGTGGTGGAGACGGCCGAACATCTCCAGGTTCTGCCGCCCGCTCAACTCCTCGTCGACGGCGGCGTGCTGGCCCAGCAGCCCGATGCGGTGGCGGACCTCGTCCGGGTGGCGCAGCACGTCGTACCCGGCGACCTCGGCGCGGCCGCCGTCGTGGCGCAGCAGGGTGGCCAGGATCCGTACGCAGGTGGTCTTGCCCGCGCCGTTGGGACCGAGCACGGCGTGCACGGTGCCGGACGGGACGGTCAGGTCGAGTCCGGCCAGGGCCGGTTTGCCTCCATAGGTCTTGCGCAGTCCTTCGACGACGATCGCGGGATCGCTGTCGGCCACGGTCTTCCCCTCTCGCTCCGCGATGAGCCGCATTAGTCAAATTTGACTACGAGCCTCCGGAAGGTACTCCCCGGGACGGGTCTAGTCAAACTTGATTACTGGTGGGAGTCCCCGGTGTCATCCGGATCCGAGGACTCCGCGTACGGGTTCGGCGCCCCCTCCGGCAGGACGTCCACCGAGCGCTCCCCCTCGCCCGCCATGACGTACGCGCCGCCCTCAAGGCGCTCGATCAGCCCGCGGGTCCACTCGGCCCCGCTGTCGGCCGAGTGGACCCAGAACTTCATGATCTCGCCGATGTGGCCCCACTCATCGGGGCTGTCCCCCGGCGGCGACCAGTGCCGGGTGACCTCGGCCCGCCACCCCTCCAGCGCGGCCACCCGCTCCTTCAGCAGCGTGATGGCCTCGGCGCGCGGCAGGTCGACGATGAACCCGACCCCGGCCGTCAGCTCGTCGATCTTCTGGTCGTGCCGCAGCAGGGCGTCCCGGAGCAGCTTGAAGTACTCCCTCTCGCCCGCCGCGGTCAGCTCGTACTCGGTGCGCGGCGGGCCGCCCGCGGTGCTCGGGGCCACGTCGTGGGCGCGCATCAGGCCTTGCTTCGCCATCTGCTTGAGCGCGTGATAGATCGATCCGGGCTTGGCGTTGGACCATTCGTGCGCGCCCCAGAACTCCAGGTCGTTACGGACCTGATAGCCGTGTGCCCGCCCGTGCTGGCGGACCGCCCCCAGCACCAGCAGCCGGATCGCTGACATGTGCCCGTCTCCCCATCCTGCCCCCGCTTGACCTGCGCTGGGGTCCAGATTAGGGGTGTCAGCCCTCCATGAGCGACCAATCGGGCTCGGGCATCGCACCGGTCTCGAAGACCAGATCGAACGCGCCCTTCCCGTCGATCGTCTCGCGGATGACGTCCGCGTGCCCCGCGTGCCGGGCGACCTCCTCGATCAGGTGGAGGACCAGCCAGCGCCAGGTGCGGGTGCCGCCCTCGTCCCAGGGGTAGCGGGGCGACTCGAACGTGTCGTCCATCGAGGACAGGGCGCGCACCGCCTCCTCGGTCTCGCGCGCCACCGCCTCGTACCGCTCCAGCAGCACCGGCACCGTCTCGTCGTCCGTGGGGGCGAAACCGGCCTCGAACTCCGCCACCGCGTCCTTCCGCGGCCACTCGTCCACCTGGCCCCGGCCCTTACGGATCCAGCCCCGCTCAGCCTGGGTCACATGCTTGATCAGCCCGGCGAGCGACAGCGCGCTGGCGCTCGGCGCGCTGCGGGCCTGCTCCTCGGTCAGACCGTGCACGGCGCGCCGGATGCCGCCGCGCTGCGCGTCCAGATAGGCCAGCAGCGCGGAGCGCTCGTCCTTACAGGCTTCGGAGTTCACGACGGTGGGCATGGCTGCCGCCTCTCATGAGGAGGACGCCCGGGGCGAGCGCCCTTCGATGAACACCACAGTAGGAAGGCTTGCGGTCAGCTTCTGTCCGCAAGCCCTCCCCGGGACCGAAGCGTCAGAACGGGAACTGGCTGCGGCCGTGCTGGATCGAGATCCACTTGGTGGTGGTGAAGTCGTCGACCATCGATTCCCCGTTGAGCCGCCCGAGCCCCGAGTGCTTCTCACCGCCGAAGGGCACGATCGGCTCGTCGTGCACGGTGCTGTCGTTCACATGGATCATGCCGGTGTGGACGCGCTTGGCGAGCCGCACCCCGCGCTCCGTGTCGCCGGTGTGCACGGCGCCGCTGAGTCCGTAGTCGGTGTCGTTGGCGATCCGGATCGCCTCCTCATCACCGTCGAACGGGATCAGCACCACGACCGGGCCGAAGACCTCCTGCCGGAGGATCGCCGAGCCCTCGGGGACGTCGCCGAGCACGCTCGGCTCCACCAGGGTGCCCTCGGTGCGCCCCCGCACCAGTGCGGTCGCGCCGTCGGCGATCGTCTGGTCGACCAGCGCGGTGATGGCCTCGGCCTGGCCCTCGTTGATCAGCGGGCCGATGTGGGTGGCCGGATCGCCCGGGTCGCCCACCGTCAGCGTCTTCACCTTGGCGACGAACTTCTCGGTGAACGCGCGCTCCACCGACCGGTCCACCAGCACCCGGTTGGCCGCCATGCAGACCTGTCCCTGGTGGACGAAGCGGCTGAACACCGCTGCGTCCACCGCGTAGTCGAGGTCGGCGTCGTCCAGCACGATCAGGGCGCTGTTGCCGCCCAGCTCCAGGATGGACCGCTTGAAGTGCGAGGCCGCGACGGTGGCGACATGGCGGCCGACCTTGTCGGAGCCGGTGAACGAGATGACCTTCGGGACCGGGTGCTCGACCAGGGCGTCGCCGATCTCCGCGATGTCGGTGATGACCACGTTGAGCAGCCCGGCCGGGAGCCCGGCCTCCTCGAAGATCTTCGCGACCAGACCGCCGCCGCATATCGGGGTGTTCTGGTGCGGTTTGAGGACGACGGCGTTGCCGAGGGCCAGCGCCGGGGCGACCGACTTCAGCGACAGCAGGAAGGGGAAGTTGAACGGGCTGATCACGCCGACGACGCCGACCGGCACCCGGTAGAGGCGGTTCTCCTTGCCGTCGTCGGGCGACGGCAGGATGCGGCCCTCGGGGCGCAGCGCCAGCTGGACCGCCTCGCGCAGGAACTCCTTGGCGAGGTGCAGTTCGAAGCCCGCCTTGACGTGGGTGCCGCCGCACTCCGCGATGATCGCCTCGGTCAGCTCCTTCTCGCGGTCCTCGATGACGCGCAGCACCCGCTCGAAGACCGCCCTCCGGGCGTACGGGTTGCGGGCCGCCCACTCCGGCTGGGCCCGCTCGGCGGTGCGGTAGGCGAGGTCGACCTCGTCGACGGTGGCCACGGTGATGGAGGCCAGCTTCTCCCCGTCGTACGGGTTGAAGTCGACGATGTCCCAGGAACCGCTGCCGGTGCGCCACTCACCGCCGATGTACTGAAAGGCCAACTCGGAGAAGTAGGACATGCCATCCCTATCTGGAGGACGCGGGACCGCATCCGGGCACCCGCGCACGCGTGGGGGGTATTCCTGACAGAACGTCATCCTACTGATCGGTCAGACCTCGCGCAGGAGCCCCCCGAGCAGGTCGCGGCTCTTCTCCGGGGACAGACCGTCCGCGCCGAGCCGCCCCAACACCCGCTCGTACTGCCCCACTTCATCGGGTTTGTCGAGGTAGAGGGCGCTGGTGAGCTGTTCCAGATAGACGATGTCCGGGAGGTCCGACTCCGGGAACCGGAGCAGGGTGAACGCGCCGCTCTCCCCCGCGTGCCCGCCGAAGGCGAACGGCATCACCTGGAGCGTCACGTTCGGCTGCTCGGAGACGGAGATGAGGTGCCGTATCTGGGCGCGCATCACCTCCGGCCCGCCGTACGGGCGGCGCAGCGCGGCCTCGTCCAGCACCACATGGAACGCCGGAGCCCGCTCGGAGACCAGCAGCTTCTGCCGCTCCAGCCGCAGCGCGACCCGCTTGTCCACCTCGGAGTCGCACGCCTGCGGCTGCCCCCGGGTGACCACGGCGTGGGCGTAGCCCTCGGTCTGCAGCAGGCCGTGGATGAACTGGACCTCGTAGACGGCGATGTGCGAGGCGGCACCCTCCAGGCCGACGTACGTCTGGAACCAGCCCGGCAGCACATCGCCGTAACTGTGCCACCAGCCGGTCAGGTTGGCCTCTCGGGCGAGCCCGAGCAGCGGCGCGCGCTCCGCCTCCTCGGTGACGCCGTAGAGGGTGAGCAGGTCCTCGATATCGCGCGCCTTGAAGCCCACCCGGCCCAGTTCCATCCGGCTGATCTTGGATTCTGAGGCGCGGATCGAGTAGCCCGCCGCCTCGCGGGTGATACCCCGGGCCTCGCGCAGCCGCCTGAGTTGGGAGCCCAGGAGAATGCGGCGCACCACCGATCCGCTCGACTCACTCGCTGCCATCTGTCCGTGACCCTCCCTGTACGGAATGCACTCTTCCGGCGTTGGGGCCCCCGCACCCGGCAGGCCGAAGTCTGCCACTTTCCGGGCTTCGGTCTGTGCCCATGTCGTTACCCGGGTGGGAGGACTACGCACATCTGCGTAGGCAGAAAGTGCGGCAAAGCGCAATGCAGTATCCCAATTCTACTGCGTGCACGTGCATTTGCCCTTGCATCTGCCGTTGGCATTCGAAACCATGGGAGTCGCGCACGTGCAAGCTCGTACGAGATCTGGCCAGGATTCGTCAGGGCCACGGATGCAGGAGTGCTCGCATGGGGAGCGAAGGTTCGGCCCTGCTGGAACCGCAGTGGAGAGGGCTTCCCGCGATCGATCCTTCCGCCGTCTCCGGCGCCGTCTCCTGTGCGCTCCCCGCGCGCTACGACGCGGTCAAGGGGGCGCGGCAGTTCACCGGGACCACGCTGCGCCAGTGGGGTCTGCCCGAGCTGCTGGACGAGGTCGCCCTCGTCGTCTCCGAACTGGTCACCAACGCGCTGCGGCACGCGGTCGCCGGGGGGCGGCCGGGCGCCCAGCCCGAGGGCGACGGCCACGAACCGCCCCTGGTCCGGCTCCACTTGATGCACTCCGCCTCACGGCTGGTGTGCGCCGTACGCGACCCCAGCGAGGACGGGCCGGTCACCGGGGAGGCCGGTTCCTGTGCGGAGTCGGGGCGGGGGCTGTATCTGGTGGAGTCGTTCACCGACAGCTGGGGCTGGCACCCGCTGGCGGGAACGCTGCCCGGCAAGATCGTCTGGGCCCTGTTCCGGCTGCCCCGGCCCTGACGTATCGGGGCCGCTCAGTGGGGCGTCGCCTCCGGTGGCGCCGTCGTGATGCCCAGCGAGTGCAGCTGGAAGAGGCGCGACACATCGTGGGCGGTGACGATCCCCTCCAGATGCCCGTCGTCCACCACCAGCACCGGCATCCCCGAGGCCCCCGGCCGGGCCCGCTCCAGCACCTCGCTCAGCAGCTCGTCCGACGTCGCGACCGTGCACCGCGCGATCGGCGTCGCCACCTCGCGCACCCGCCGCTCCTCCCGCATCCCGGCCGGTACCGCCGCCAGCGCGCGCAGCGCCACGACGCCGCTGGGCCTGCCCTCGAAGTCCAGCAGCGGCAGCGTCGAGTGGCGGGAGTGCGCCGCCACCTCGTCGATGAACCGCCCCACCGGCAGCCAGTCGGCACCCGTCGCGACCGGGGACGACATCGCGTCGCCCGCCCGCACCCCGCGCAGCGCCGTGTTCACACCGGCCCGCTGCCGCTCCGCGTTGGCGATCACCATGATGAACAGCCCGACGAGCGCGAGCCACAGCCCGCCGCCCTCGCCGCGCACGAACGAGAACCAGCCGACCGCGATGAGCAGGATCCCGAAGATCTGGCCGCTGCGCCCGGCCGCCCGCTCGGCCCGCTCCCGGTCGCCCGTACGCCACCACAGCACCGCCTGCACCACCCGGCCGCCGTCCAGCGGGGCCGCGGGTATCAGGTTGAACACCCCGAGCAGCAGATTGGCCCAGCCCAGCCAGATCAGCACCGCCGCGGGCACCCCCCACCCGGCCAGCGCGTTGGCCCCGATCCCGGCGCCGACGGCGACACCGCCGATGGCCAGGCTGGTGAGCGGGCCGCTGATGGCCACGAGCAGGGCGATCCGGGCGGTGCGCGGCCGCCCCATCTGGGTCATGCCGCCGAGCGCCCACAGCGTGACGTCCTCGACCGAGACGCCCTTGCCGCGCGCGGTGACCGCGTGCGCGGCCTCATGCAACAGCAGGCTCCCCATCAGCAGGAGGGCGCCGATCACGCTCGCGACGACGTACACGAGTCCGGTCCGGCCGGGCGTCCAGGCGGGCAGCGTCTCGCGGCCGAGCCCATAGGCGAGCAGGACGATCAGGACCGGAGCGCTCCAGTGCATCCGGAGGGGCACCCCGAGGACATGTCCGACGCGGACCGAGCCGTTCATCGCTCACCCGCCGTCTCACATCAGTAGGACCCCCACCGATCACTACCAGTGTCGCTCACACGCGCTCTCTCACGCACGGCCTGCCGGGTCGTGCGCCAGGTGATCGAATTCCCCGTCCTTGACGCCGAGCAGCATCGCCTCGACCTCGGCGGGGGTATAGACGAGCGCCGGTCCGTCCGGGAAGCGGGAGTTCCGTACGGCCACGTGCCCGCCGGGCAGCTTGGCGAACTCGACACAGGATCCCTGGGAATTGCTGTGCCTGCTCTTCTGCCAGACGACCCCTTGAAGGTCCGCGGCCGCCATGCCGTTGTACGGGTGGTCGCGCACAGGGCTCTCCACTGTTAGTGCAACTGTCAACTGACTCGGATCATAGCCGCATTCCTGTGCATATGCATGGGCAAATGCACGTGCAAGAGTCCCACCCGGATGATCATCGCGTCTTCTGCCCCGCGCGGAGCGCGTCAGTCGTCATGGGGCAGTCGTCATGGGGCAGTCGTCATAAAAGACGATGAGGACGCCCCGGGGGTTGACCCGCGGGGCGTCCTCATCGCGTACGCGGCGTCAGCGCCGCAGGGCCGCCGGGGTGCCGGAGGGCTCGGCCAGGGCGGTGGACGTGGAGACGGGGACGCCGAAGTTCGGGGTGCCGTCCGCGTTCCAGTTCACCTTCTGCGCCCGGGTGGTACGGGAGCCGCCGCAGCCGTCCGTGGCCTTGGCGTTGGCGTGGTAGGCCATCCAGACCTCCTTGCCGTCGGGCGAGGGGAAGAAGAAGTTGTGGCCCGGCCCGTACACCCCGGCCCCGTCATTGCGCTGGAAGACCGGGTTGGCGAACTTCTTCCACGCGCCCGCCGCCAGCGGATCGCTCCCGGTCAGCTCCATCAGCCCGAGCTTGTAGTCCGGGGTGTCGCAGTGCGAGGCGGAGAAGGTGAGGAAGGTCCGGCCGCCGTGCTGCAGGATGACCGGCCCCTCGTTGACCGCGCTGCCCGACTTCTCCCAGCCGTAGGAGGGCGTGGCGATCCGCACACCGGCGCCGGTCGGGGTCCACGGGTTGCTCATCCGGACCGCGTAGAGGTTCTGCGAACCGCCCTCCCAGAAGGAGTACAGCATGTAGAGGCGGCCGTCCGGCATCGACAGATAGCTGCTGTCGATCATCCAGCGGTTGTCGCCGTACGGATCGACCTGGCCCTTGTACGTGTACGGGCCCAGCGGATTGGAACCGGCGCTCTCCAGCACATGGACGTGCTGGTGGTCGATGTTCGCCGAGACGCCCGCGCTGTACGTCAGATACCAGCGCAGCCCGTTCGGGCCGTTCAGCCGGTGCAGTTCGGGCGCCCAGAAGTTGCAGCAGCGGGACGCCACGGTCTCGCGGTACACGGTGGTGGGCGCCGCGCTCTTCAGCCCGCCGAGCGTGGGCGACCGGCGCATCTCCCAGTGCGAGGCCCAGGTGGTGCCCAGGTGGTAGTAGTACCCGGCGTAGCGGATGATCGTCGGGTCCGCGCCGTTCTGCGTCACGACCGGATTGGTGAAGCTCCCGGCCCTCACCTCCGGGGCACGGACTGGCTCGGCCTGCGCGGTGGAGGCGTTGCCCGTCTGCAGCAGGGCGACGAGCGCGAGCAGCGCGGCCGCCAGCAGCGGCAGCGCTCTGGTGCGGATGCGGGTCATGGAAGGCTCCAGGGTTCGAGAGGCCCGGGCGGCCATGCGCTCCGCCCGGTCGATATTTCGAACGCGATCCGTCATTGCGAACGGAACGTAGAGCCGCCCGGTCGAGGGGTCAACCCCTTTCACAACGGTGGCCATTGCTCCCCGGGCCGTTGTCAGACCCCCCTGCCAGACTCACGGTCATGAGGTGGGCAGCGGCAGAGACGGGCGACGGGGGTGTCCGTCTCTGCCCGCTGGACGCCACGGGGAAGGCCGCCGGGCCGGTCACCGAGGTCCCGGCGGCGCGGGGCGGGATCGCCGAAGCCGTGCGGTCCCGCCCGGAGGCCGACCGGTGGGTGTGGCGGTCCACCGCCGAGGTCTATCCCCGGCTGCTGGCGGCCGGAGTCCGGGTCGAGCGGTGCTACGACGTGGAGGCGGCCGAGGCCCTGCTGCTCGGCCACGAGGGGCGCTCGGGCGCCCCGCGCTCGCTCGCCGCGGCCTGGGCCCGGCTGCGCGGGCTGCCGGTGCCCGAGGATCCGCCGGTGCGGGCCGCCGAGACCCAGCCGTCGCTGTTCGAGCCCGGCCCGCCGCCGCTGCCGCCCGGCACCGACCCGCTCGACGCGCTGCTCGCGGTGTACCAGGCGCAGCTGGCCCGTACCGAGGAGGCCGGGCACCCGGACCGGATGCGGCTGCTGACCACCGCCGAATCGGCCGGGACCCTGGTCGCCGCCGAGATGCGGCGCGCCGGGGTGCCCTGGCGGGCCGACCGCCACCGGGAGTTGCTGGACGAGCTGCTGGGCGAGCGCTATCCGGGCGGGCTTGAGCCGCGGCGGATGGCCGAGCTGGCCGACGAGGTGTCCCGCGCCTTCGGGGAGGGGGTGCGGGTGCGGCCCGATCTGCCCGCCGACGTCATCCGGGCGTTCGGGCGCGCCGGGATCGCGCTCACCTCCACCCGGGCGTGGGAGCTGAAAGAGATCGACCATCCGGCGGTGGAGCCGCTGCTGCGGTACAAGAAGCTCTACCGGCTTCATACGGCCCACGGCTGGTCCTGGCTCCAGTCCTGGGTGCGGGACGGCCGCTTCCGCCCCGAATACCTGCCCGGCGGCACCGTCTCCGGCCGCTGGACCACCCACGGCGGCGGGGCCCTCCAGATCCCCAAGGTGGTGCGGCGCGCGGTCGTCGCCGACCCGGGCTGGCGGCTGGTCGTCGCCGACGCCGACCAGATGGAGCCCCGGGTGCTCGCCGCGATCTCCCGCGACCCGGGGCTGATGGAGGTCGCGGGCACCGGCCGGGATCTGTACGCGGAGCTGTCCGACCGCGCCTTCGCGGGCCGCCGCGACCAGGCCAAGCTCGCGCTGCTCGGCGCCGTCTACGGGCAGACCTCGGGCGACGGCCTCAAGCACCTCGCCGCGCTCCGGCGCCGCTTCCCGGCGGCCGTGGCCTACGTGGACGACGCGGCCCGCGCGGGCGAGGAGGGCCGTCTCGTACGGACCTGGCTGGGCCGCACCTGCCCACCCGCCGGTGGCGCCGCCGCCGACCCGGCCGACGAGGCGGGCCTGCCGCGCGACCTGGAGGAGGAGCCGCGTTACGGCAGCACCCCGAGCGCCCGCGCCCGCGGCCGCTTCACCCGGAACTTCGTCGTCCAGGGCAGCGCGGCCGACTGGGCGGTGCTGATGCTCGCTGCGCTGCGCCGCGCCCTGGCCGCCGCCGGGCTCCGCGCCGAGCTGGTCTTCTTCCAGCACGATGAGGTGATCGTGCACTGCCCGGAGCCGGAGGTGGCGGCGGTGCGGCAGGCGATCGCGGAGGCGGGCGAAGCGGCGGGCACCATCGCCTTCGGCCACACCCCGGTCCGCTTCCCCCTCACGGTGGCGGCGGTGGAGTGCTACGCGGACGCCAAGGACTAGTAGAGGGGTGAGCGGCGCTCGCCCGACCGGCGCACCTCCGGAGGCAGCGACCGCGTCCGGCCGCACACGATGGCATATGAGCATCAGCCTTGAGCGGCTGCGTCGCTGCTCCATCGCCGTGGACCTCGGAGCGTCCAGGACCCGCGTCTACCTCAAGCGCACCGGCCTGATCGTCGACGAGCCCACCGTCGCCGCCGTCAACACCCGCACCGGAGCGGTGATCGCGGTCGGGGCGTTCGCCGAGCGCATGGCGGGCCGTACGCCCGCCCACATCCGGGTCGTGCGCCCGGTGGCGGGCGGCACCGTCGTCGACATCGCCATGGCGCAGCGCATGCTGCGGCTGCTCCTCGGCAGCAAGCTGCGCCGCGCCTGGCGCCGCAAACCGAGGCCGAGCGCCGCAGTCTGCGTACCGCACGACGCCGATCCGCTCGCCCAGCGCGCCGCCCTGGAGACCCTCGCCGGGCTCGGCGCCAAGCGGGTCGAGCTGGTGGACACGCTGATCGCCGCCGCCGTGGGCTGCGGGCTGCCCGTGGAGCGGCCCGAGGCGACGATGATCGTGGTGTGCGGCGCGGCCACCACCCAGGTCGCGGTGTTGTCGCTGGGCTCGATCGTGGCCGCCGAGCGGGTCCCGGTCGGCGGCGAGACGGTCGACCACGCCGTCGTCCAGCATCTGCGCAACGCGCACGCGCTGACGCTGCCCAGCCAGGCCGTCCGCCCGCTGCACCTGGTCCTCGGCGATACGGCGCTGGCCTCACTCGGCACCGAGGTGCACGGGCGGGACGTGGCCACCGGGCTCGCCCGGTCCGTCACGGTCGACGTCGAGGGCGTACGCAACGCCATCCGCACCCCGCTGACCGGCATCCTCGACGCGATCAGCGCCGTACTGCGCCAATGCCCGCCCGATCTGGTGGCCGACCTCGCCGACCGCGGCATCATGCTGGCGGGCGGCAGCGCGGTGCTGCCCGGTCTGGACACCCTGCTGCGGGAGGCGACCGGTGTCCCGGTGAACATCGCGGACAACCCGGGTGTGTGCGCGGTGGAAGGGCTCGGCGCGATGCTGGAGGGCAAGGTCCAGCCGCATGTGCTCAGCTCGGCCATCACCTGAGGCCCCTTCACCCACCTCCCCCTCCGGGCAACTCCAGGAACTGATCGGAACTTTCTTCCCGACGCGTTGAGTGGCCGCCCCCTCCCGTCCGTACGAAGGGAGGAAGAGGCCGACATGGCCACCCCACCCCCCCGGGGCACAGACCGGGAGTCGTCAGTTGATGTTGTCCAACTCAGGTCCTGTCCTGGAGGTTCTGGTGCACGACGACGCCGCCGTGGCCGATGAGCGTCCGTCCAGATCGCAGCGCGGTACACCGGACGAGCAACTCATGCGTGCGCTCTACCAGGAGCACGCCGGACCGTTGCTCGCGTTCGTACTGCGTCTGGTCGCGGGCGATCGCCATCGCGCGGAGGACGTCGTGCAGGAGACCCTGGTCCGCGCCTGGCGGAACGCGGACCAGCTGTCCCGGGCCACCGGTTCCATCCGGCCCTGGCTGGTCACGGTCGCGCGGCGCATCGTCATCGACGGGCACCGCAGCAGGCAGGCCAGGCCCCAGGAGGTCGACCCGTCTCCACTGGAACTCATGCCGGCGGAGGACGAGATCGACCGGGCACTACGGCTGATGACACTTTCCGACGCGATGCACGACCTCAGCGACGCCCACCGCGAGGTGCTCGTCGAGACCTACTTCAAGGGTCGTACGGTCAATGAAGCGGCGGAAACGCTCGGCATACCCAGCGGGACGGTTCGGTCCCGGGTCTTCTACGCGCTGCGCTCCATGAAGCTCGCGCTTGAGGAGAGAGGAGTGACGGCATGACAGCGCAGGCGCACCACGCGGGACACGACGCCGTTGGCGCGTATGTGCTCGGCGTGCTCGACGAGGCGGAGGCCACGTACTTCGAGGAGCACCTGGCAGGTTGCGACCAGTGCGGCCGCCAGCTCGACGAACTGACCGGGCTGGAACCCCTGCTCGCGGATCTCGCGGCCGACATCCCCGGCATCCACGGGGCACCCGGCCGGACCGCGATCACGGGCCACACCCCGCACGCGTTCACCGCCACCCCCACCGCCATCGACACCCTGACGGCCAAGCCGGGACCCGCCCTGCTGAACCGCATGGTCGGCGAGGTCGCCGCGGCGCGCAGCAAGCGCAAGCGGCGCGGCCTCTACCTGGTCGCGGCGGCGGCCGCCCTGATCATCGGCGGACCGCTCGGCACGATGGCCGTCACCTCGGGTTCGGACTCCGGCACCGAGGCGCCGGTCGCCGCGGCCAGCGAGAGCCAGCTCTTCGCGGGCATGACGGACAAGGTCGAGGCCACCGACCCGGACACCAAGGTGACCGCGGCGATCGCCTTGGAGGAGAAGATGTGGGGCCTCGACGGGATGCTCAGGCTGGGCAACGTCAAGGGCCCGCTGAGCTGCAGCCTGATCGCGGTCTCCCACGACGGCAAGAAGCAGACCATGACGACGTGGTCCGTGCCCGAGCGGGGATACGGGATCAAGAACAGCCCTGACGCGGCCGCCAGAGCCCCGCTGTGGGCGCACGGCGGAACGGGCATGAAGCGTTCCGACGTCGACCACTTCGAGGTCGTGACGTCCGAGGGCAAGGTGCTGGTCTCCGTCGACGCGTAACCGGCACCACCGTGGCCGCTGTGCCACTCGGATCGCCGACCATCCCGTGCGGCGCTGTGAGCGAGATGTTACACAGGGTGTGATATGTCGCTTTCGCGTCCCCGGGGGGTCCGGATCCGAGGAGGCACACGTGGCTGACCCGGACGCCCATCAGCAACGCATGTTCACCCAGTACGTGCTGCCCGAGATCGAAGTGCTGCTGCGCGTGGCGATGTCTCTGACCGCTCAGCGCGCCGACGCCGAAGATCTCGTGCAGGACACGTTACTACGGGCGTACCGGGCAGTCGGCCGTTTTGACGGGAGACATCCACGGGCCTGGCTGCTGACGATCATGCGCCACGCGGAGGTGAGCCGCCGCCGCCAGCGACGGCCCCGCCTGCTGGACGACCCGGACACCGAGCTGGAACGGCTCTCCCCGGCCCGCGGCGCCACCCCGGAGGAGCTGGTGGTGGACACCGCGTTCGACGAGGCCGTGGACGCCGCGTTCACCGCACTGCCGCTCCGCGACCAGCAGGTCGTACGGCTGGTGCATGTGGACGGGCTGTCGTACGCGGAAGCGGCGCAGGTGCTGGACGTCCCCAAGGGGACGGTGATGAGCAGGCTGCACCGGGCCCGCAAACGCATCCGGAACCAGCTGCTGGCCGCGGGGCGCACGGGACGGGAACCAGAGCGAGGTGAGGCATGAGCCGATGGACATGGTGGCGCGAGACCGAGCGGCGCCGGACGAGGGAATGCCCAGTGGGCGCGCCGATGCTCCAGGCGTACCTCGACGGCGAACTGGACGCGTCGGACGCGGGACGAGTGCGGGCCCATGTGGCGGAATGCCACCGCTGCGCCCGTGAGCTGTCCCTCTACCAGCGGGTCACCAGCGCGCTGGCCTCCCGGGAGGTGACCGACGAAGCGGCGCTGGCGCGGCTGAAGGAGTTCGCGGCCTCGATCGCGTCGATCGCGGAGCGGGAGAGCGGACGGGAGCCGGGGCCGGGCCAGGATCCACTGCCGGGTTCGGGGCCGACCTCGGGGCCGGGGTCGCGTCCGGTACCGAAGGCCGGAGGCTGACGGACGGCCGCCGCACCGCCGTGCCCAGCAGCACGGCCGCGGTGAGCAGGGTCCCGGAGACGAGGGCGACATCGGCCAGGTTGAACACCGGGCCGCGCCCCGCCACCGTGATCCAGTCGACCACCGCGCCGCGCAGCGGGCCCGGTGGCCGCACCGCCCGGTCGGCGCCGTTGCCGACCGAGCCCCCGGCGATCAGCGCCATGCCGAACGCCAGGCCGCGGCTGTGGGCCCGCATCCCCGCGCAGACGGCGGCCCCGGTGGCGACCGCGCCGGTGAGGGTGATCATCGTGATCAGCACCGGGCGGCCGTGCCCCAGCCCGAAGGCCACCCCGGCGTTGTGCACCAGCAGCGCCTGGAACGGCCCCAGCCGGGCCTGTGGCCCGGAGGTACCGCTCCAGGCGGCCAGCGCGAGCGCCTTGGTCACCTGGTCGGCCGCGATCACCAGGAGCGCGACCAGCGGAAAGAGCAGGCGACCGGGGTGCTGGTGCGGGTTCATGGGCGGCCTCCCTGGATGCCGGGGCCGGTCCGCGGGCGCGGGCGGGGCTTAGGTAGGGAAACCCGGCGGGGGCACGCCCCACTTCCCTCCATACGGGACTTTCCAGACTTTCCGGGCAGACTGCGGGCGCGCGGACGGGTGCGGGACACGGGTCCGGACATGACGGAGGGCCCGCAGGCGGCTGCCTGCGGGCCCTCGCTGTCACATCACCATGATCGGCTAGGTGCCGGAAGGGGTCACTCCGACGCCTTCCCCTTCGGCTCCAGCATCGGCATCTGGTACTTGGACAGCATCTTCATCTTGTTCTTGTCGAGCGTCTTCCAGTCCTTGTTCAGCACACCGCCGGTGTCGCCCGAGTCCGGGTTCCAGGTCCAGTAGGTGTAGCTGATGCCGTTCTTCTTGAGGTAGTCCATCAGGGCGTTCTGCCAGATGGCTTCCTTGCTGTTACCAGCGGTCTTACGGCCACCGAACTCACCCAGCAGCAGCGGTCCGATGTTCTGCTGCTTGATGTAGGCCCAGTGCTTCTTCCAGATGGCGGGCATGTTCTTCGGGAAGTCCTTCGCCTGGAACCAGTTCTGGTTGAAGACGCCCGGCCCGTAGTCATGGGCCGAGTAGACGACCTTGTTGCCCTCGTCCAGCTTCACCGGGTACTTCTTCACACCCTGGAGGTCGCCACCCCACCAGAACTGCTCGTTCTTGTGGCGGTCGGTGCCCTCGACGAAGATCAGCCAGTTCTTGTTGACCTTGTGGATCGCGTTACCGGCCTTGGTGGCGGCCATACGCCAGTCGGTCTTCTTGTTGCCGTCACCCCACGTGGCCTGGCCACGCGGCTCATTGTGAAGGTCGGCGCCGACCACTCGCTCGTTGCCCTTGTAGCGCTTGGCCAGCTTGACCCAGTCGCTCAGCCACTTCTCCTCGGTGAGGCTCTGGGAGTACCACAGCTCACTCTGGCTGTACTGGTCCGGGCGGTGCTGGTCCAGGATCACCATCATGCCGCGGTCGGTGGCACCCTTGACGACCTTGTCCATGATCTGCTGGCCGGTGAGGCCCTTCAGGTCGGGGTTCTTCTTGTAGTCGATCCCGTTGGGCTTGCTCTTGGCGTCGAACATCTCGTTCGCGTAGGGGAGCCGCATGGTGTTGAAGCCCTGCTTGGCCATCTGGTCCAGCATGGAGTCCAGGCCACGGGTCCACAGGCCGTGCGGCGCGAAGGTGCCGGTCTCGAAGCCGAACCAGTTCACACCGGTCATGACGACCTTGCGGCCGTTGGAGTCGACGATGTCGCCCTTCTTGGTCGACAGCGGGAACTTCACATCCGAGCCCGCGGGCTTGCCCGGGGCGGCCGAGGACGAGGAGCCCGCGTCGTCGGAGTTCATGGCGAACGCCGTGACAGTGCCGCCCACGGCAGCGACAGCGACGACGGCCGTGGCGATACCCATACGCAGACGGCGGGAGCGCGGAGCGCGCTTCGTCTCGGTGGTCTCGGGGTTGGTCGGGACGTTGTTCTGGTCCATGGGGGAATTCATTCGGTGATACTCCTGAGGAATTCGCGTACTTCGGTCTTGAGGATGCTGGGGGTGTTCGTCGGAGATTCCAGGCATTCCATTTGGGGGTCGGATACGGCGGTCAGCCGGACAATCCGCGCCTGTGGAAGGAGGTCGCCGATCATGCGGTCCAGCCCTTGCGCTTTCCAGCTGGGCTCGTCCACATCGATCAGCACCACATCCGGTTGCGCTGCTCGGGCCAGAGAAATTGCCTCCCTGGCCGATCCGGCAATTCCGGACAACTCCAGTCCCGGCTCCTCGATCACGAGATCAGCGAGAGCACTCAACACCTGGGCGTGGTGCTCCACGACGAGAACTCTTTGCATCGATGGAGCTCCTTCGGGCTTTCTTGTCCTGTCACTCATCGACATTAGGAAAGCCCGGGGCTCGAAACACCGTACGCATGAGCGAAATCCAGCTACCTCAATTGCAGGAATTCAGGGCACACCAAACGGCCGAATTCCGGATACCTCAGTTGAGGTAGCGGAATTCGGCCGTTTTATATGGGTTATGTCCGTTTTGCGGGGGTGGTGGGGGCTGCTACAGGAGCCCTGGAGCGGGTCTCAGCCCGTCAGCCGGTACGCGTAGCCGGGCACGAAGACGCCCGCACCGGCCGCGCAGCCGTCCGCCTGCCCCGGCTGTTTGACCCACAGGAAGGCGTCGACCCCGGGGATGCCGGTGGCCGCGGTGGGGGCCCGGCCCAGCCTGCGGCCGGGCGGATCGCAGAACTGGTGCTTGGACGTCGGCCCTGCCCCATTGCGGCTGGTGTCGACCACGACCCCCAGCCGGGGGCGGCGCAGCTCGGCCAGGACGGAGAGGCCGTAGCGCACCTCGTCGCGGGTGGCGTTGAAGTTGGAGACGTTGACCGCGATGCCGTCCCCGTACCGGTCGATTCCGGCGTGCCGCAGCCGCGCGGCCATGGTGCGGGCGGGCTGCCAGCCGGAGTTCCCGGCGTCGTAGTAGACCCGGGCGCGCGGGGCCCGCTCCCGGAGCGTCCGGGCCGCGTACGCCAGGGCGGCGAACCGCTCCGTACGCTGCCGCTTGCGCAGACAGCCCAGGTGGGCGAGGGCGTCCGGTTCGAGGACGACCAGGGCGGGCCGGTCGCCGATGCCCCGGGTGAAGGCGTCGATCCAGCGCCGGTAGGCGACGCCCGGGTCCCCGCTGCCGCCGGCGCTGTACTGCTCGCAGTCGCGCTGCGGGATGGCGTACGCGACCAGGACGGGCAGCCGCCGCCGGGCCGTGGCCGCGTCGACCAGGCCCCGGGCCCGCTCCTCGACCAGCGACTCATTGGTCTCGGTGAACCACGCGGCCTGCGGCTGGTCGGCGATGCGCTGACGGATGGCCGCCGCCCGCCGGTCGCGCGGATGGGCGCGCACCCAGGACGCGGCGGGGTTGTGCGGGTCGGTGTAGAAGCGCGTCGTCGCGGGATAGAACGGCTTGGTCACGGAGGGTGGCGGCCTGAAGGCATGGGTGGCCGCGGGCTCCGGCAGCGTGCCCGCCGTGGTGATGGCCATCACGACCTCGGTTATCAGCACCATGACCAGCACATGGGCCATGCCGCGGCTCAGCCGGGCGGCCCTGCGCGACCGCGCCGGCGGGCGGGCCCGGTCGGCGCGGTCACGCGGTCCGGTGAACATCCCCGCCTCAGCCGTTGTGGGAGTTGCCGGGCGGGGGGCGGCGGCGGCTGATGAGCACCACCGCCAGCACCGCGAGCACGACCAGCACACCGGCCACGATCCCTATCGTGACCAGGGCGGAGGTATCCCCGGCCGCCTGGGAGGCGGCGGCCGCCTTGGTGCGGTGCGGGGAGGGGGCCGCGGTGGGCTCGGCGGAGGGCGGTGGTGCGGCCCGGTCCGCGAGCGCCTTGGCGGGGGCGATCACCCCGTAGCCGTAGCGCGGATCGTGGCCCGCCGCCCCCTTCCGGTCGGCCGTGTCGATCAGCTTCCGGACGATCTGGCGGGAGTTCCAGCGGGGGTGCTCGGAGCGCAGCAGCGCCGCTCCGGCGGCGACCCAGGGCGCGGCGTAGCCGGTGCCGTCGCCGGTCCAGTAGTCGTTGTTGCCGGCCGTGGTGAGGATCGCGACGCCGGGCGCGGCGAGGGTGATGGTCCCGCCGTGGTGGGACGAGGTCCACACGGCGCCCTTCTTGTCGGTGGCCACGACGGCGACCACGCCGGGGAGGGCGGCCGGGTAGGTGGGCTTGTTTCCGTCCTTGCCGTTGTCCCCGGCCCCCGCCACGACCACGGCGTCCTGGGCGGCGGCGTACTTCACCGCGGACTTCAGGTCGGCGTTCGGGCGCTTGAAGGCCACGGCGACGTGGATGATGTGCGCGCCATGGCTCGCCGCGTGGCGGATGGCCCGGGCGGTGGCCTTGGCCTGGGGCTTTCCGTCGCGGTACACCCCGAGCGGCATCACCCGGGCCCGGGGCGCGAGCCCGTACACCCCGTCGCCGCGGTAATTGCGGCCGGTGCCGGCGATGATTCCGGCGGCGTGGGTGGACTGCTCGTCGTGGTTTCCGTCGTCCCGGGTGACGGGACTGCCGCCGCCCGCGAAATCCTTACCGGCGGCGACCCGGCCGCGCAGATCCGGATGAGATGCGTCTACTCCGGTGCCGACGACCGCGACGGTCACTCCGGCACCCTTGCTGATTTTCCACGCACGTTCCGCGTCGAGCGCGGTGAGCGCCCATTCGGAATCGTGCAACCCACCGCTGTCGGAATCACTTGCCGCAGCCGGCGTGGCCAGTGCGAGGGTCATCGCTGCGATGACCGCTCCGGCCCGGCCGGCGAATGGATGGCGTGACATCACGTGACCTGACATTACGTCACCTACTCTCGTCGCACGGGACGCAAGGCCGTCGGGCCCCTTTCATCTTGGGCAGCCCCCGGAAGTACTGGCACCCACGGGCGAGGGAGCGACCGTTCCCCTCTTCGGGGGAAGCGGCCCAGCGCCCAAAACCCGGTGCTCCCCGAAATGGGGGAGGAAAGGGATCCGCCGAAGGTGCACTCACCGCTCCCCCGAGCGCGGGTACTACCTCCTTTGCGGGTGACGCACTCTGGGACCCGACGGCGATAAGAGCCTCCTGTCAAGGGAGTCGCGATGCAGCGTTTCCGAACGTTCAGTGAGCGCGCGGGAGAGCCGGGCGATCCAGCGGACGTCACCACTCACCGGCGGAACGGGACCTCGGTCCGGACCCGCTCGCCGCGGAAACGGATGGCGGGTATGCCCGGTCTGGCGCTGCGCTTCGCCGTGGTCGGCGGGGCCGGTGCGGTGGTGAACTCGGCGGCGCTTTTCGCGCTCTACCACTGGGGCGGGCTGCCGCTTCTGGTGGCGTCCGCCATCGCGGTGGAACTCGCCGTGGTCCACAACTATCTGCTCAACGACCGGTGGACCTTCGCCGTGCACACCCCGTCGGCCAGACGTTTCGTCAAGTTCAACGTAACCGTACTGGGCGGACTCGCGGTCAACGTCGTCATCGTCTGGTCGCTGGTCCGCGCCGGAATGTATCTCCTGCTGGCGAATTGCCTCGGCATCTCCGCCGCGTTCGCGGTCAACTTCGCCTCCAGTACGGGATGGGTATGGGGGAGGCGGAGCCGATGATTATCCCGATCATCTACCTGGTGCTGGTCCTGGTGTCGATCCTGCTCACCGTGCAGTCGACCCACGTCCTCTATCTCATGCTCTACACCTGGGACCGGGCGGACGCCGAACGGAAGGCGAGGGCGCCGGACACCTTCATTCCGCCGAGGCTCTCCTTCAGCGTGCTGCTGCCCGCCCGGCATGAGGAAGACGTCATCCAGTCCACCATCGAGCGAGTGGTGCGCGCCGACTATCCGGCCGAATTGCTGGAGGTCTTCGTGATCTGCTCGCAGGACGACGACGGCACCATCAAGAAGGCCGAGGAGAAGATCGACCAGCTGGCCCGGGAAGGGCTGCACAACGTGCGGGTCGTGGTCTTCGACGACGAGCCGGTCAACAAGCCGCACGGGCTCAACACCGCCCTGCCGCAGACCGCCAACCAGGTCGTGACCATCTTCGACGCCGAGGACGACATCCACCCGAAGATCTTCCGGCTCATCAACACCGTGATGGTGAAGGAGCGGGTCCGGGTGGTGCAGGCGGGCGTGCAGCTCATGAACTACCAGTCCAACTGGTATTCCACGCTGAACGTCCTGGAGTACTTCTTCTGGTTCAAGAGCCGGCTGCACTACCACGCCCACCACGGCTCCATCCCGCTCGGCGGCAACACCGTCTTCTTCTCCCGCGAGCTGCTGCTGCGGCTCGGCGGCTGGGACGACCGCAACCTCACCGAGGACGCCGACATGGGCCTGCGGATCTCGGCCATGGGCGAGCGGGTGCGGGTGGTCTACGACGACCGGTACGTGACCAAGGAGGAGACCCCGCCCACCCTCGGCCACTTCATCCGGCAGCGCACCCGCTGGAGCCAGGGCTTCATGCAGACCCTGAAGAAGGGCACCTGGAAGAAGATGCCGACGCGCAAACAGCGCTGGCTGGCCTTCTACGTGCTGGTCTTCCCGCGCGGTCAGGCGCTGCTCGGCCTCTATCTGCCGATCTCGCTCGGCATGATCCTGATCCTCAAGGTGCCGGTGCTGATCGCGCTCTGCTCGTATCTGCCCGTACTGCTGCTGGTCGCGCACTTCCTGGTGCAGGTGGTCGGCCTGTACGAGTTCACCGACGCCCATGGCCTGGAGGCCTCGCCGAAGGAGGTCCTCCGGATGGCGATCGCCTGGTTCCCGTTCCAGATGGTCCTGGCGTACGCGGCGCTGCGGGCCATGCGGCGGCAGCTGGCCGGCCGCCACGACTGGGAGAAGACACAGCACGTGGGCGCCCACCGGGGCCAGACCGAGGAGGCGGAGTCGCGTGTCGCATGACCCCGTGCCCAGCCGGGCACCCTCGAACCCGGTCGCCGTCGGCCAGAACGCCGACCAGAGCACTGGGAAGAACACCGGCCAGGGCCAGGCCGCCCCGCAGCGGCCTCCCGGGCGGCGGCGCCGCCGGTTCTCCGTGGAGCGCGGCTGGTTCCCGCCGCTGGGGAACGTCGGGAAGATCGCCCTGGCCATCTCCCTGCTGACCGGCGCGCTCACCCACGGCTACCACCTGTTCCGCTACCCCCTCTACCTCACCGACGAGGGCATCTACATGCAGCGGGCCTGGTCGCTGGTGCGCGAGACCAGCCTCTCGCCCTACACCTACGACTACGACCACGCCCCGGCGGGCTGGATCACGCTGGCGGGCTGGGTCTTCCCACTGCCGCAGCAGTTCGAGACGTTCGGCAACGCGATCAACACCGGTCGCTTCCTGATGCTGCTCGTGCATGTCGCGAGCGTCTATCTGCTGTTCGAGATCACCCGGCGGCTGTCGGGATCCGTGCTGGCCGCCACCATCGCCGCGTTCTTCTTCAACGTCTCGCCGATCGCGGTCTACTACCAGCGCCAGGTGCTGCTGGACAACCTGATGATGTTCTGGCTGCTGCTGAGCCTGTTCGCCCTGCTGCGCCGGGAGACCACCATCAGATCGGTGTTCGGCGGCGGGATGGCGCTCGGGCTCGCGCTGATCACCAAGGAAAACGCGATCTTCTTCGTGCCGAGCTTCATCTATCTGCTCTACCGGCGGATCAAGGGGTCGGCGAGCCACCGGTTCCTGCGGACGCTCTGGCCGTTCGCCGCGGCGGCCCCGATCGGCGCCTATGTGACGTACGCGGTGCTCAAGAACGAGCTGCTGCCGAGCAGTTTCGACTTCGACCTGGACAATCCGCCCGCCGACCACGTCTCACTGCTCTACACCCTGTGGTGGCAGCTCAACCGCAGCCAGGGCAATCTGCTCAGCCACGACGGGCTGCTGTACACGAGCTGGCTGATGCGCGACTCGTTCATGCTGATCGCCGGATTCGTGGCGATGCTGCTGTGCCTGTGGTGGGGGCTGCGGGACCGGCAGCGGAACCTGGGCTACCTGATCGTCGGAACCCTGGCCTTCGGCTACACCTTCTATCTGCTGCGCGGCAGCGTGGTGCTGGACTTCTACGTCACCCCGCTGATCCCCATGTTCGCGATCAGCATCGGGATGGCCGTGGACCGGCTGCTGAAGGCCTCGTTCAAAAACCGCTTCATGCGCGGAGCCCATTCCCTCGTCCGGGTCGGTGTGCCCTCGCTGGTCGCGGTCGTCCTGCTGATGTCGCCGTCCTCCGGATATCTGGTGCACACCAATACCGAGGGCGTCGTGCAAATCGCGGACCAGTACCAGTCGCGGATCAACCTCACCAAAATGCAGCATGATCAGATCGCCTGGGTCCGCAAACACGTCCCACCCAATTCGCGCATCATCATGGACGACGATCTATGGGGACAGCTGCACGATGTGCGCCCCTTCTATCCGTACGCGCATTCGCACTGGAATGCCGCGTCCGACCCCGATGTGCGCGACAAGCTCTTCAAAAAGAAGTGGCAGAACATCGACTACATCATCATGTCGAACAAGATGCGCAAGTCGATGGCCACCAACAACTCCGATGGCCGCGAGAACTGGATTCTCAAGGCTCTGCAGAATTCCGACCGGGTCTGGTCGAGAATCCAGGGCAACATCAAGCTCGAAATCTACCGGGTGCAATAGCCGCGGGAAGAGGAGGTGAAGGCCATGCCTGAGTACGACGACTGGGATGATGTTCCGGAGGACAGGGATGTTCCCGAGTACGAGGAGAAATCCCCGGCCGGGGGCGACCCGGGAAACAAGAACAAGAAGAAGTTCACCTGGAAGACCGTCCTGCTCGCTCTCGTGGTCTTCGCGATCGTCGGATCGCTCGTGCAGGTGATCGCGCGCGGTGGCTTCGGTGGCGCCCTCGACACCACCGGCAACGGAGGCGGCGGCGCACCGAAGAAGGGGCATCCGCAGGAGCGGCAGGAGGTACGGCCGCCCAAGCAGCCCAAGACCATCAAGCTGGGCAACCAGCGCATCCCGCAGGCGTCCGGCCCGATCATCGTGCTCAACCCGGGCCTGGTGACCCCCGGCGGCAAGGCGACGGTGGAGGGCGGCGGCTTCGGCAAGAAGTCCACCGTGGACCTGCTGCTCAAGGCGCGGGCGTCGGACACCAAGGGCCGGACGATCGGCAGCGTCAAGACCGACCGCTACGGCTCGATCTACGCCCGGTTCACCGTGCCCGAGTCGAACAGCGGGCGGCCCGCCACCCTGGTCGCCCAGCAGCGCGGCAGCACCAACGCGGCCGAGGCCAAGGTGATCACCGGCGGCGCGGTGGGCACCGCGCGGATCAACAAGATGGTCGGCCGCCCCGGTGACATCGTCATGGTCAGCGCCCATGGCTTCCGGCCCGGCGAGTCGATCGACGTGTTCTGGGGCCGGACCACCGGCACCCCCGTCACCACGCTGCACACCGACAGCGGCGGCAGCGTGGGCCGCGCGGACATCAAGGTCGGGGTGGCCCCGACCGGCAACAGCACGCTGGTCCTGGTGGGCAAGCGCAGCAAGACCACGGCCACCGCGCCCTTCCAGATGCTGGCCATGTACCCGTCGATGAAGTCCAAGCCGTACGCGCTCAAGGCCGGTCAGCGGATCACGCTGTCCGCCAACAAGTTCGCGCCCGGCGAGCGGGTGCTGGTCTACATCAACCGCAACAGCGGGCTGCCCGCCTTCACCGCCCAGGCGAACGGCATGGGCCAGATCCGCGACGTGGCGTTCAACGTGCCGTTCGGGCTCAAGGGCCGCCAGACGCTGATGGCGATCGGCGACCAGAGCCGGGCCGTGGTGCGCTCCGGGTTCACCGTGCTGCCGTACTCCCCGTCCGCCGAGCCCAGCGCCTTCGGCGGCAGGGCGGGCACCACGCTGAGCTTCTACGTCGCGGGCTTCGCCCCGGGCGAGACGGTGGTCGCGTACGCCGGGTCCGGCTCCACCGGGCAGCGGAAGATCGGGACCTTCCAGGTGGACGAGCGCGGCAAGGCCTCGGCGGTGGGCTCGTACCGGATCACCGCGGCCGACGAGAACGGCGTCGCCTTCCAGCTCATCGGCCAGAAGAGCGGCGGCATCGCCAAGGCGAGCATCAACATGTCCTCGGGCCACGGACAGAACGACTAGGACAGACGCCCGAGCGGGAACGTGGGCCGGTCCGTCCGGCCGCCTCAGAAGGCCGGGGCCCACGTTCGCGATAGTCCGGAGATGTACCATGCGTCCTGGAGTGTCCTATGAGTATTATTTTCGGCCCGAACTCGCGAAGAGTCCTCCAGTTCCTGACCCATATCGAGGATCTCTCTCCCGAAGAAATCGACCGGGTGGCCGATCTGTGGAAGCAGACCTCCAGCCAGACCCGGGCCGAGGGATGGGCGGAGGTCCACCGCACCACGACCGACGAGGAGCGGTACCGCATCCTCGTGGCCGCCTCCGTGGCGCGCCGCGCCGCGCTGGACGCGGCCAAGAACCACCGCCGTCACGACTGGGCCTTCTGGGCCGCGGTGTGGGACGCCGCGGCGGCGGTCGCCGTGTGCGATCGCATCGGAAGCCACTACAACGTGCTGGTCGCGCCGCTCGCCGCGGTCATGCCGTCGCTGTCGCACTGCCGGCGCGATGAACTCAGCGTCCGCGAGCTGCAGGGTGCCGTCCTCAAGGGAGGTGGGTAGCGATGGGTGACGACCGCATCGACGTTGTAGTGGCCGATGACGACCCGGCGGTCCGGGAAGCCCTCGCCGACCTCATCGACTCCCACCCCGACCTGGAGCTGGTGGGACTCGCCATCGACCACGAGCAGGCCGTGCACGAGGCGGTCGAGCACCACCCCCGCGTCGTGATCATGGACGTGCACATGCCCAAGGGCGACGCCCCGGGCAGCGTCCGCGCCATCCGCGACCAGGCCCCCGACGCCCGCGTGGTCGCGCTGTCCGCCCACGGCGACCGCGAGACCGTCCTCAACATGCTCGCCGTCGGAGCCACCGGCTACCTGGTCAAGGGCACCCCCGCCGAGGAAATACTCGAGGCGATCAACCGGGCGGCCCGCGACCAGTTCTCCATGTCCGCCGATCTGCTCACCGACTGCGCCGAGCCGCTGCGCCGCGCCGACCGCGCCTCCTGGCGCTTCGAGGACCTGGTGGGCGGGCGGCTGGAGGAGTCGTACGTGGACCTCCTCGGCCACGCCCCCTGCGGGGTGCTGGTCCTCGGCTCCCGCGGCCGGATCGAGTTCGCGAACGCCCACGTACGGCACATGTTCGGCTACAGCTCGACCGAGCTGCGCGACAAGCGGCTGCGGGACCTCGTCCCCGAGCGCTACCGCACCGCCTCCGAGCAGCTCGTCGGCCGGGTCTTCAGCGCGCCCTCGGCGATGGCGGGCCGCCGCCGGGACGGCACCGAGTTCCCCGCCCAGTTCAGCGGCGGCCATCTGCAGGGCAAGCGGGCCCGCGGCGTCGTCTTCGTCGCCGACCTGAGCCAGCTGCGGGCCGCCGAGAGCCGGTTCCGCCAGCTCATCGAGTCCTCCCCGGACGCGATGATGATCGTCGACGCCGCCGGGCGCATCCAGGCCGCCAACAACCGCACCGAAGGCCTCTTCGGCTACGACCGCGACCACCTCATCGGCCGCGCCGTCGAGGCGCTGCTGCCCGACCAGCCGCTGACCGTCTCGCTGCGCGAATGGGACGAGGCCGAGGAGCCGCTCGGGCACAGCATGGAGCTGGTCGGCCGCCGCAGCGACGCCAAGCAGTTCCCGGCCGACGTCAGCGTCAGCCCGCTGCGCACCGAGGAGGGGCTGCTGTCCGTCCTGACCGTCCGGGACATCACCGAGGTGCAGCGCGCCCAGTTCGTCCTGGAACGCAGCCTGGAGCTGCTGGAGGTCACCGACCGGGACCGGCAGGCCCTGCTCAGCCATCTCGTCCACGCCCAGGAGGCGGAGCGCGGGCGGATCGCCGCGGACATCCACGACGACACCATCCAGGTGATCACCGCGGCCAGCCTCCGGCTCCAGCAGCTGCGGCGGCGGCTGCGGGACCCGGAGGAGCAGCGGGTGATGGACAAGCTGGACGAGACCCTGAAGCTCTCGCTGAGCCGACTGCGCCAGCTGATCTTCGACCTCCGGCCGTCCAGCCTGGAGCACGGCTGCCTGGCCGCCGCGCTGCGCGGGCTGCTGGAGCAGATCCGTACCGAGACCGGGCTCACCTACCGGCTGGAGGACCGGCTCGCGGCCAAGCCGCCCGCCGAGACCATGGCGCTGATCTACCGGACCGCGCAGGAAGCCCTGATGAACGTGCGCAAGCACGCCCGCGCGAAGACGGTGCACGTCCAGCTGCTCGGGCTCGACGAGGGCTGTCTCGTACGGATCGTCGACGACGGCAGGGGCTACAACCCCCTGGACGTCGAGTCCCGCCCGGGCCACCTCGGGCTGTCCCTCATCCAGGAACGCGCCCAGATCGCGGGCGGCTGGTGCCGTATCGAGAGCGCGCCGGGCACGGGCACCACCGTCGAGTTCTGGGTGCCGCTGGGCGAACCGCCGGTCCCGGCCCTCGGCGCGCCGTCCATCGGCTCCCCCTCATCGGAAGGGGAACCGGAACCGTGACCGCCCCGGCGGAGCTGACCAAGGTCCTGATCGTCGAGGACCACCGGGTGGTCGCCGAGGGGCTGTGGGCGCTGCTGGCCGAGTACGGGGACCTGACCGTCGTCGGGTGGGCCGACTCGGTCGCCGAGACCGTGCCCATGGCCAAGGAGCTGTCGCCCGATGTGGCCCTGATCGACTTCCGGCTGCCCGACGGCACCGGGGCCGACGCGGCCGCGGGCATCCGGGCCCATGACCCGTCCTGCGCGATCGTGATCCTCAGCGCCGACGCCAGCGACTCGGCGCTGCTGGCCGCGGTCGAGGCGGGCGCGTGCGGCTATCTGCTGAAGTCGGCGAGCGGCGACGAGATCGCCTCGGCCATCCGCTCCGCCGCCGAGGGCGAGACCCTGATCCCGGCCAGCACCCTGGTCGAGGTGCTGTCCCGGAACCGCGAGTCCGCGCGCTCGACCGCCGAGCAGACCGGGCGGCTGGAGAGCCTGACCCGGCGCGAGCAGGAGATCCTCACCCTGATGAGCCAGGGCCTGGACAACCGGGCGGTCGCGGAGCGGGTGAGCATCAGCTACGCGACCGTCCGCACCCATGTGCGCAAGATCCTGGAGAAGCTCGAGGTGCGCTCGCAGCTGGAGGCGGTGGCCAAGGCCGCCGAGTGGGGCTTCAGGCCCGTAGACCCGGAGTGAGGGCCTTCCCCCGTGCGGCGCCTCCGCCAACCGGGGGCGGACGAATGGGGGACGAAATCCCCCGACTGATGGAATTCCGGACACCGCTCACCGGGTTCCCTTCCCGTACGCCTAGCTGGACGCTCCGTTCCGTTGTTCCCGTCGTTCTCCTTCTCGTGGGCAGGTGAGTCAACGTGGCGCTTCGCGTTCTGATCGCAGACGATCACGCGGTGGTCCGGCAGGGCCTGCGCATGATCCTCGGGCTCGACGACGAGATCAAGGTGGTCGGCGAGACGACCAACGGCCGCGAGGCCGTACGGCTGGCCCGGGAGCTGTGCCCCGACGTCGTCCTCATGGACCTGCTGATGCCCGTGATGGACGGGGTGTCGGCCACGGCGGAGATCCGCCAGGACATCCCCGAGGTCGAGGTCGTGGCGCTGACCAGCTCCCTCGACGACGCGATGGTGATGGGCGCGGTACGGGCCGGGGCGATCGGCTTCCTGCTGAAGAACGCCGAGGCCGACGACCTGCGGCACGCGGTGAAGTCCGCGGCCGCCGGACAGATCCATGTCTCCCCCGCCGCGATCTCCCGGCTGATGGGCCAGGTCCGCGAGCCGAGCGGGCCCGAACAGCTCACCGAGCGGGAGACCGAGGTGCTGACCATGCTGGCCCGGGGCAAGGCCAACAAGGAGATCGCCCGCGATCTGCGGATCGGCCAGCAGACCGTGAAGACGTACGTGAGCCACATCCTGACCAAACTCGGCGTCCACAGCCGGACCCAGGCGGCGGTCTACGCGGTGCAGTCGGGCCTGGTACCGGCCGGTGAGCTGACCCCGCCCGAGGCGCTGGAGTCCACGACGAGGGAGCAGTGGTGGTCGGCGTGATCGCTTTCGGGATACACGGGCACGAGCACGGGCCTCGTCCTGGCCACCGCTTCCCGTTCCGGTGGCGGCGGCGCCGCACGGCGCTCGCCGAGGTCACCGAGCGGGTCCTGGCGGGCGACCCCGGCGACGAGGTGCTGCGGCTGATCGCCCACCGGCTGCGGGAGCTGCTGGGCGCCGACCTGGCGCGGGTGATGGTGCTGGAGCCGGGCGACGTCCTGGCCGTACGCGCCGTCGACGGCACCCCGGACGCCATCCCCCGCGGGCTGCTGACCCCGGGCGGGTCCGCGCCCGCCCGCAAGGCGATCCGCGCCGGACGGCCCACGGTCTCCGGCGGCCTCGGCCTCTTCCACCGCGTCCCCCACGACGCGGCCCTGGCCTCCGTACTGGACGCGCCGCTGCTGGTGCGCGGCCAGGCGGCGGGCGTGATCGAGGTGGCGACGCGGCGCGGCGGACGGCGGCTCACCCGGGCCGATGTGCGGACGGTCCGGATGTTCGCGGAACCCGCCGGGCTCGCCGTGGCCCGGCTCCGCGGCCGCGAACAGCTGCGCCGGGTGGCCGCCACCACGGCCGCGGCCGCCGGGCAGGGTTCCGTACGGCGCACCCTGGACGCCCTGGCCGGGGGCGCGGTGGCCCGTACCACCGCCGCGAGCTGCACCGTCTACCTCCTGGAGCCCGGCCCGGGCGCCATCCTGCGCATGGCGGGCGGCGGCCACGGGCACACCCCGCCGTCCCGTAAGCCCGCGCTGGAGGCGATCGCGGGCGCCACGCCCGTGATCCACGAGGGCCTGTCCGGGACCGGACAGACTCCGGCGCGGGGCGCGGTGGCCGCCTGGCCGCTGCTGCGCGAGACCACCGTGATCGGCGCGATGTGCTGCCACTTCCCGGCGGGCCGCCGCCCCGGCGAGACCGATATGACCGTCCTGGAGGTGATCGCGGGCCATGCGGCGTGCGCGGTGGAGCACGACCGGCAGCGCGCGGCCGCCCGTGAGACGGCCGTACGGGAGGAACGGCAGCGGGTCTCCCGGGAGCTGCACGACTCGGTCTCGCAGGCGCTGTACGGCATCGCGCTGGGCGCCCGTACCGCCCGTGAGCTGCTGGAACGCGATCTGGCCGAGCCGACAGGAGTGGCCGAGCTGGCCCAGCTCGCCGAGCCGATCGAGTACATCAGGCGGCTCGCGGACGTCGCGATCGCCGAGACCCGGACCCTGCTGTGCCAGCTGCGGCCCGAGTCCCTGGAGGCCGAGGGCCTGGTCGCCGCGCTCACCCAGCACGTGGAGACGCTACGGGACCGGTACGGCATCACGGCCGAGGCGATGCTCGGGTCCGAGCCGGAGACCACGCCGGAGGCCAAGCACGCCCTGTACCGGATCGCGCAGGAGTCGCTGCACAACATCGCCAAGCACTCCCGGGCCCGGAACGTCACCCTCCACCTGCTCAGCGGCCCCGGAACGGTCACCCTGACGGTGGCCGACGACGGCGTGGGCTTCGACTCCCAGGGCACCTTCCCCGGCCATCTGGGCCTGCTCTCGATGCGCGAACGGGCCCGTGAGGTGGGCGGCACCCTGCTCGTGGACAGCCGCCCGGGACAGGGCAGCCGGATCCGGGCCACGGTCCCGGCCGAACCCTAGGGACATATGAGACATTACTGACCCCCTACGAGAGGACCCCCGAGTGACCGTCGCCGGAAACCACACGCTCCGGAACCCCACGCGGGAACCGGACCTGCGGGCCGCGCTGGCGGCGGTCGAGGACGCCCTCGTGGAGGCGACGCGCAGCGACATGCCGTTCATGGCCGAGGCCGCACGGCATCTGGCGCGCCCGGGCGGCCGCCGGTTACGGCCACTGCTGGTGCTGCTGGCCGCCCGCTTCGGCGACCCGGACGCGCCGGGCGTGGTGCCCGCGGCGGTCGTCGTCGAGCTGACCCATCTGGCGACGCACTACCACGACGACGTACGGCACGAGACGAACGCCTCGGTCGCCGTGCTCATCGGCGACTTCCTCTTCGCCCGGGCCTCGCGCCTCCTGGCCGGTCTCGGACCGAGGGCCGTACGGCTCCAGGCCGACGCGTTCACCTGCCTGGTCACCGGCCAGATCCTGGAGACGACCGGCCCCCGCGACGGCCACGACCCCGTCGCCCACCACCTGCGCACCCTGGCCGCCCGCAGCGGCGCCCTCACCGCCGCCTCCGGCCGCCTCGGCGCGCTGACCTCCGGCGCCCCCGAGGAGATCGCGGACGCGCTCGCGGTGTACGGCGAACGTCTGGGCGTGGCCCGCCACCTGGCCGCCGAACTGCGCTCCCCGGTCCACGGCGCCCCCACCCTCCCGGTCCTCCTCTCCGGCGACCCGACGGCCCCGGCCCTGGCGGAGGCCCGCCACGAGGTACACCGCCAATGCGCCGAGGCCCGCAAGGCCCTCACCCCCCTCCCCACCGGCCCAGCCCGCACAGCCCTGACGGAACTGTGCGAAGCGGTGGCCCAGGAGATCTGACGCCAGGGAACCGCTCAGGACGGTCGATCACCGCGCGACAGCGCCTCCCCGAAGCGCCGCAGCCGGGCCAGCGCCCCCGGGTCCAGCGCCTCCCGCCGACGTACCAGCGCCCGCGCCATGACCCACCGCACCCCCGCGCCCCCGCACGGGTACCGGCACCGGCACTCCCGCGCGCCCGCGCCACCGCTCCGTCGTCCCCTGTGCGTCCTCACCCCACGGAAACCCCCGCCCACCGCCGTCCGATTCCACCCGGGAAGCCGGGGCACCCCGGGACCCGGCCTAGGGGGGCCACCAGTTGTGGCTGGCCATCAGCATCACCTGCAGCTGCACGCTCGCCGAGTAGTAGCGGCCCGGGTCCGGCGGGGACGCCGCCATCCACGCCCACAGCGCGTCCAGCCACTCCTGCCCGCCGCCGCCCACCATCGCCGCCACCGCGAACGGCGCGACGAACGCGCCCGCCGCGCCCTCCCCGTACGCCGCGCCGTCCAGCCGGTATCCGCACCGGATGCGGCCCGGGTCGCCATGCGTCGCCGCGCGCATCCAGCACCCCATCCGGGTGGCCGCCGCCCGGGACCGCGCGTCGCCGCTCACCGCCGCGTCCGTACCGAGCCGCCAGGGATCGCGGCAGGCGTTCCAGTGCAGGTCACCGTCGTGCTCGCTCTCCAGCACCCGCCCCGGCGCGGGCTTCGGATCGCTTCCCGCGTCCACCACGAAGTCCGGCAGCAGCCCCGTGTCCGGCGCGTACCGCCGCTGCAGGTCCCCGGCCAGCGACAGATGCGTGTCCAGTACCGCTCCCCACCGCGGATCCCCCGTGGCCGCGTGGAACGCCCTGAAGTGGCCGGGCATCCAGTCCGAGGTGCGGGAGACCTCGTCGAAGTGGCCCGAGGACCAGTCGCCCAGCTTGATCGGCCCGCCCGCCACGGGCAGCCCCGCCTCCCGGATGGCGTCGATGCGCCGTATCGCCAGCACCCGGTAGCCGTCACCGTCGCCGCCCCACTGCCGGTCCGCGAGCAGCAGCCCGTACGCGATGTCCAGGTCACCGTCGGTCGCGGAATTGGCCCCTCCGACGTCCCGGCCCGCCCCGTCCTGCTGGGCAGCGTGCAGACCGGGATGACCGGCGGACGGATGCGCGAGGACGTACCGGAGGATCCCGTCGAAAACCTCCCGGGCCTCGGGATCCGCGCCCGCCATCAGCGCGCTGATCACCATCCCGTACCCCTGCGCCTCGGCGACGTACGGATACGCGGCATCGGGAGCGTACACCGCGTACATGCCATCGCCACGCGGCCGTACGAAGTACCGCTTCCACAGCCGGTAGTGCTCCAGCACCACCCCATCGGCCCCCGCCGCACCGCCGGAGAGCCGCAGCGTGCCGGGAGCGTACGGGAACGCATGGCCGCCGAACGGAACGGCGGCCCGCCCCGCGCTCATCGCAGCGACCGGTGCCGCGCCCGCCGCGCCCCGTGCGCGGCCAGGAAGATCAGGTCGGCCACGAACACCGCCACCCCGATGACCAGCAGATACCCCAGCCCGTGCACCACCGTTCCGATGAGCCCGAGCACCATCGCCACGATCACGAAGAAGAGGAAGAGAGCCACCGCGCGACACCTCCCCGGCCGGTAGGGGCGAGCGTCAGCGGCGGGCGAGCCGCCGTTCGCCCGCGCTCGCCTGGTACGCCTTGCCGTAGTACTGGAAGATCGCGCCCTCCTCCTCGGCGGGCAGCACATCGTCCACACCGAGCGACGGCGCCTTCTTCACCAGCGACCGCGCGTACGACACCTTCACATAGCCCGGCCCCACGATCGCGTCGTCCACGGGGACGAAAACCAGGCGGTGCCGCATGGGCGCCCCGGTCCGTACCGTCGCCATCTGCGGCTCGTCGGTGGACGTGGACACATAGACCGACTCCAACGCGCCGATCTTGCGGCCCTCGTCGTCCACGACATCGCGGTCGCGCCACTCACGGATATCAGCCGACTGGATCATGACCATCACCCTCTGCCTGCCCTGGCCGCCACCCTCTACCCCTCCAGGCTGCGCCTCGCGACGGCGTTCGACAACCGACCGAAATGATCAGGCGTGTGCGCGGAGGGCAGGGGTACTCGGGCGGCGGAGGTTGATAATCATGGTCCCGCTTCTCGTGGTACTACTCCTCGCGCTCCTTCTCTTCGGTGCCGGGTTCGCCCTGAAGGCACTGTGGTGGATCGCCGTGATCGTTCTCGCGGTCTGGCTGCTCGGCTTCATCGTCCGTCCCACGACGGGCGGCCGCCGTGGCCGCTGGTATCGCTGGTAGCACACCACAAAAAGAGTGGGGGGCCTCACGCAGACTCATAGGGCCCCCCAACA